>DATDGW010000420.1:0-1826 GCA_036521895.1 Candidatus Sulfotelmatobacter sp.
CCTCTATGCACATCCGGTATATTTACTGGAAACCTTCGTCGATCCGGAACGGTTCCGCGGAACTTGCTATCGCGCGGCTAACTGGGTGGTAGTGGGACGCACGACCGGCCGCGGCAAGAATGATCTTACTCATAAACCGAACCGTTCGATCAAGGAAGTGCTGGCGCTGCCTGTGCATCGCCGTTTCCGTGAGTTGCTGTCATTTTAACTTTGGCGGCTGCAAGAAACCCTCAGGCCATACACGTCTACCAATGCCGGGCGCCGAAAACATCCAGTTGGACGAGCAATCGCAGGAGAAACTGAAATCTCTCGTTGCCAGCCGCACGTGTGCGGTGAGGTTGGGGGAACGGGCGAGTATCATTCTGGGATTGGCAGCGGGCAGGGCTAAGCAGGAGATTGCGAAGCAATTGGGGCTTGCTTGGCAGACTGTGCTGCGATGGGAACAGCGATTTCTGCAACTAGGGATGGCAGGGCTGAACGACGCGCCGCGATCGGGACGGCCGCGCACCATCGGACCCGAGAAGATCGCGCAGATCGTACAAAAAACAACCCGCGAAACTCCTGTCGATTCCACGCATTGGAGCACTCGGAGTTTGGCCGCCGTGATGGAAGTGAGTGCTTGCTCGATAAGCCGCATCTGGCGGGCACAGAAGTTGCAGCCGCATCGGGTGAAGACATTCAAATTGAGTAATGACCGACTTTTTGCCGAGAAGACCGCCGATATCGTGGAATTGTATTTGGATCCTCCTCCCAACTCGGTTGTGTGGTCTGCGGACGAACAGTGTCAACTCCAGGCGCTTATGCGGACCCAGTCCAGCCTGCCTGGCGCGCCAGGCCACCCGGCGACCCAAACGAGCGATTACAAACGCAATGGAACGACCACTCTGTTCGCGGCACAGAATGTCGGCAGCGGCAAGGTTGTCTACATGTTCAACAAGGTACACACCAATCAGGAGTGGATTCAATTTCTGACCTTGATTGAAAAACACTCGCCACCCGACAAACAGATTCATCTCATTATCGACAACTACTCGGCGCACAAACACGCCAACGTGCAGCAATGGCTAGCCGAACATCCACGCTTCCATATCCATTACACGCCCACCAGCGGTTGGTGGCTCAATCCAGTGGAACGTGTGTTCGGGGAAGTGAACCGGAAATGCCTGAAGCACAGACCCGCAGCAACGGTCGAGGCATTGCAGCAAGATATTGCTCAGTTTCTCGACCGGCGGAATGAAAACCCCAAGCCCATTAACTGGAAAGCCACCACGGACCAGATTCTGCAGAAAGTGAAGCGCGCGTGGCAATCTTTGCATGACCGCTACGGAGCCCAGAAACCCTCCGCCGCCCTCGCCAGTATCGAACGGTATTTCGCTCCCCCGAAACTCGCCTTCGCGGCCACTTGACAGAGGGTTTGGAGACAGTGTCGCCAGCTTTCTAAACGTTTCCCAAAACTGGCCCGCTAGGTGCGCCGCTGCCAGCCGCCTTTCGCGAAGGCGCGCCCTTCATCAACTCGCGCCAACGCTGACATCGACACAATCGGACTAAGGTGATCGAAGCCACGCGCCTCTGCCCGACTAACCACACCTCCAACGCATCAGCCGAGAGCCTCCGTTAACCACCCGGCAAGGGTCCTGGAACCGCCGTGCGCAACTTACTGCGTCATGTTACGAGAATTCTGACACAGGACACTAGGATGGCCCGGATACCGGGTGTACGACTACCAGATTAGCGACGCTCTTTACCGGCTTCATCCTCCTCTTTCCCTCGGAGATGGTCGTTTTGAAATCCGCATCGCTCATCTTCTGGATTTCCGGCGAACTCAG
>DATDGW010000421.1:0-1851 GCA_036521895.1 Candidatus Sulfotelmatobacter sp.
GCCTACGATCTCAAGAAACTGCGGGGCAAAGGGTTGGTTCGCAAGATTGGGACCTCCCGCCGCTATGAGTCAGAACCAGCCGGCTTGCGAGCAATGACCGCACTGGTGGTCCTCCGCGAGAAGGTCATCCGGCCTTTGCTCGCCGCGAGCCAACATCCCGAACCCCAGAATCAACCGAACCATCCAACACCGGTCGACCACCATTATGAACACCTCCGGGTCGACATGCGAGACCTGTTTACCGCACTGGGGATGGTTGCATAAAGATCGACAATCTCTTTTTCATCTTTTCCTGTAAGCTTCTAGTATATCGTTTCAACAAAACATAACCGGACAGATTTGTTTTCTGTTACGCTGAGGCATGGCAGGAAAATCGCGACTTCCCCGGTTGGCCCTGAGTCCCGAGCAGTTGTCGGAGTTGCAGCAGTTGAGCCAATCCCGTACGGCGCCTTTGCGCGAAGTGCAACGGGCTCGGATCCTTTGCCGGTATCATGCCGGCGAAACTGTAACCTCCATCGCTCGGGCATTAGAGATGACCCGTAAGAGCGTTCGGAAATGGATTGACAAGGCACTCGCCGTGGGGGCGGAAGCTGCTCTCAAGGATGCCTATCATCGTCCGCGCGCGCCGGTGATCACGGAGCAAGCGCGCGCATGGGTGGTCCATCTGGCATGCTCCAAACCGAAGGATCTCGGCTACGCCGCCGAGCTATGGACGCGGAGTCTGCTGGCGCAGCATGTTCGGCGCGAAGCGGTGAGGGCGGGACATCCATCGTTGAGCCGGGCGGCGAAGGCGACGGTGCAACGCATCCTCGCCGAGCAACCCTTGCACCCCGAGCGGGTCGGCTACTATCTGGAAAAGCGCGATCCCGACTTTGAGGTCCGGATGAGGGATGTTTTGCTGGTTTATCAGGAAGTTGCGATGCAGAACCAATCGCCTCGAACCGGCGCCTTGCAACCCGCCATCATTACCGTATCAGTGGATGAAAAGCCGGGTCTCCAGGCCATCGCCAATACGGCGCCCGATCTGCCCCCGGTCCCCGGGAAACATCCCGGCGTGGGACGCGATCACGAATATAAGCGCCTGGGAACGTGTTCGATTCTCGCGGCGCTGGACTTGCATGAAGGCCACGTCACGGCGCGCGTGGAGCGGCGGCATCGCAGTCGCGAATTCATCGCCCTGCTCAAGGATCTCGATCAATATTACCCGCCTGGCTGCACCATCAGAATTGTTCTGGACAACCATTCGGCGCATATCTCCAAGGAGACCCGCGCTTGGCTGGCCACTCGTCCCAACCGCTTCCAGTACGTGCTGACGCCCAAGCACGGATCGTGGCTCAATATCGTGGAGACCCTTTTTGGCAAGATGGCCCGCACCTTTCTTCGTCACATCCGGGTCCAATCCTGGGAGGAACTCCGCAACCGCATCCTGCAGGGAATAGCCGAAATCAACGCCGCTCCCGTGGTCCATCGCTGGAAGAAATTCGACCTCTTGAGTCCTGCTAATCAGGATCTACTTTAGTGAAACGATATACTAGTGCGCGCTTCGGGCGCGCAGGTGACGCTGGTGGGGCGCACGGGAGGGAACGAGTTTCACGGAGCGCTCTACGAGTATCTGCAGAACTCCCTGTTGAATTCCAACACCTGGGACAACAACCGGGCAGGCCAGCTCAAGGCCCCGATTCGCGACAACCGCTTCGGCGGCCGTATTGGCGGCCCCATCAAGAGGAACAAAACCTTCTTTTTCGCGAACTACGAGGGCCGGCGATTCGCCAACGTGGCCCAGTTGACGCGCACGGTTCCGACGGCGACTCTACGGCAGGGAATTCTCCAATTCAAAGATGCCAGCGGAAA
>DATDGW010000422.1:0-23532 GCA_036521895.1 Candidatus Sulfotelmatobacter sp.
CGGGCGGCGGGTAGATATGAAACCGTGCGAATACAAGTTCTGGCGGACGGCCCGACGGAAATAGAAATCTCCTTACTATTAAGATCGAGAGCAGAAGCGTAGTCAAATCAAGGAACACACAGGCTAGTCGGTTAAAGTGAATTCCTGATTCGGATTCGACGAATTACAGCTGTTCTGGCGGATGGTGCCTCCTCGGCCAGGATCTTCAAGACACAATTTGCTGCTTTTGACACGGATCTGAAAGCGGTCTGGCCCCTTGCTGACGAGCTCGAAGAGTTCATTGCCCGGCAGGAGCCCCTCGCCGCAATTCGATTGAATCAGACTTCCCGGCCCGCCAACCTTTTTCCCGCCCCCAGGAGATCGCGAATCATTCGAGATGGCCAGGCACAGACTGTTCACACCGTTCAGCGTGTGAATCGAATAAAAACCTGCTCCCTGATCGACAAGGTTGAAGACCATATTGCTGAAGCCGCCGGTGCACGGGTAAGGAATGACTCCGCCACCAGCGTGGGTTGAGTTTCGAGTGATGTTCAGGCAAGATTTCGTGCCTTGGGAAACGATCTGGTGCACGCCTTCGATGCCGCTAGAGGGAGGAATGGGCAGAGGTGAAACGCCGTCGATGACGTAGGTCGTAACAGAGCGCACTGGAATCTGATCGACGAGGCGGCCTCTCGAGGAAAGTGCAATCTTCCCTTCCTGGAGATTGACAGATTCGTCTGACGTCGTGCGATAGACGGCGGCTGACGACGGGAGTCCAGCAAAAGCGCTTAGGTCGAGATCATTCGATGTGGCCGCGTCCCAATTGGTGCTGACCAGTACGAGTCGGGACGCAGCGGAGTATGCAGCGAGTGTGTTGTAGGCTCCTCCCGCTGAAATGATCTGGAAGCCGGGGCGGATGAAGCGGGTGTACTGGGCAAAGACGTAGTACTGCTTTTGCAGATGGGGCGCACCCCCCTTGGGGTCGAACGCGATCACGTTCCAGTCTGGCTGCCAGAGCACCCATGCTTCGGCGCCCAAATCCCGCAGATCCATTCGCACAGTATCGGCCATGAACAAAGCGCCCCACATCTCGGTTTTGTCACCCTGGCCGGGGAAGCAGCATCCGACCTCGCTCATCCAAATGGGCTTTCGGGACTTTCTAGCCAGGGACTTGTACTCCCCCAGTTCCCCCGGATTGGGATGCGTGTGGTAATCGTGGGTGTTCAGTCTGCCGAGCGCCGCGAGCGCAGCAGGGTTCAATTGGCTGACTCCGCCGATCGCATCGCCGACATTGTTCATATCCACGCCGGAGACGATAGTGTCGAGACCGTCCCGTTTCAACCGGCTTGCCAGCATTGGAATAATCGCGTTCTGGGAGGAATACGACGCGGCATTTCCCTCCTGACGTCCGCGAGCGCTCCAGCCTATATCGGGTTCGTTGAACGCCTCCACACTCTCAAAGCGGATGCCTTCGGCATCTTTAAAATGTTTGACCACGGTCGCCAGATAATTGACGAAGCTCGCGTACATGTCGGGCTTCAGATTATCTTGATGCTTGCCTTCGGCACCGGAAGAGCAACCGCTCAAACTCGTCCAATAAGGAGGGGAGTTTGAAAAAGCCTCAAAAATATGGGCGCCCCGCTTCTTCGCTTCCTGGAGCATCCGCCGCTGGGGAGCGTCTCGCGTCCAGTCAAAGGCTGCCCCTGGTCCGCTTTGGTAGCCCTCCATCTGTGCGTCGGGCCGCATGTGCTTATGGGCGGGATCGTCGCCACCTCCGATGTTGTAGCGCGCAATGGTGAGTCCTAGAGTTAAACGAGTTGCAGGGTCGCCGAAGAGCAGGTCCAAGTACAGGCTTTGGTTGTTCGGGTCCTTGACTTGCGCGGGCTGGCGGCCTCCGCCATAAAGATCGTTCGCTTCCCAGGCCAGCGACATTCCCCAGCCGCGGAACGTCTGCGCGCTTCGCGCAACTACTCGACCGGACTCTGCCAGCACAGGCGATGGCGTACTGGACTGGCGGAGAGCGAGAGCGCTAGCCTCCGGCAGCAACGCGCCATTGCCATCGATGAGCTGACTGCCCCCAGGAGAGTAGGCGTAGTAGAAAGGAGGTCCAAAGCGGATGTGCAGTTTATCGAGAACGGCATAGAAATTTCGGATGCCGTCGCTGCGCGTTTGCCCTTGTTTGTTGGGATACCTGGCGGAAGGCAGACCCCATTCTGTAATCCAGAACGGCTTATCCGGCCCCAGGATCGCCGCATCTTGGTGGACCAAGTCGGTTACAGACTGTTCCAAATTGTCCGGGTCGGGGTAAATATGAGTGCCGTAGCCGTTGATATGATAGATGGCGTTGTCGAGATAATTGAATCCCTCCAGATTCCGCAGCAGCGCCACCATTCGGGCCGGATTGGAGAAATGATGCGGCGGGTGATCCCATCGGTCGCTGCCGTGAGCGATGCCAAAGGTAATGATCTTAGCGTTCGGGAAGTAGCGCGGGTCACGGATAACTTCGGCGGCGGTCCTGAGGAAATGCGCGTAGCCACGAACCGTGGTCATCAATTCCGATTCGGTGGGTGAATGGCCATTGGACACATCCCCGTTAAAGCAAATCCAATCGACCTCGTTCCCGATCTCGAAGGCATCGATGGTCAGATGCGCGGCTTTCACCGCGTCAAACTGGAAGCGCAGCCGCTGGGCTAACTGGGCCAGGTTGATTTTGCTGAGTTCGGATGAGCCTTGGGGCCAACCGCAGCGCTTGCGAAAATCTTCACCTGGGTTCGGGTTCTGGTACCCTTCGTCGTAATCTGCCTGCGCCGCGAGAACATTGGCCAGGACCTGCAAATTGTTTTGTTTTGCTAGCTTAACCTCGTTGACGAACTTAGCCACGGTTTGCGGTGTTGTTCCCGAAAGCACATCCCGAAACCAAGCGGCATGCAGGGTGTGAATATCCTGCAGGGCTTTCTCTTGCACCGCTTCGTTCTCTCTGGTTAGGTTCGAACGGTCGACCCCAAATTCCTCTCCCAGCTGTGCGCTGCTCGGGAGCAACGACGCGACGAACAGCCATCCGAAACAAACCACGGAATATGAGACCTTCGTCATGTGCCACGCGAGAACTTTGAAAACTAGGGTTGATTGGCGGCATTGTCGCCTGCAATGCTGCGACGATAGACCCCAATCTCGTGCCTGACTGCATCGAGGGCTCCGTGGCCCCACAGATTTGCGGGCTCAATGTCGTCGGTGGTGTTCGCGTCGAAACCCTCGTCCGGCGGGACAAATTCATTGAACTGATGGATGATCAGAAAAATGGGACGGAGTTGTCGCGCATAGACCATGAAGGCGTGGAAGGTGGCATAGGATTCATTCTCTGCGAAACGGGGCGCGTCATCGGGACAGTACGGCGGTGAGTTTGAATTCGGGCAGCCCCATCCGTTCTGGCCGGCGGTGGCAATCGAAGCGGTGAAATTCTCCACTCTGTTCCCAGCCTTGGTGTACGACGGATAGTACGGACAGAACGGCACAACGGTGCAGGTTGGATTGAGGCGGTCGACCCAGCTCCAGAAATGATATTGCGCAGCGAGTTCGACGGGGCCGGTGGGCACTTCCTGCGTGGCCCAGAGCAACGGCTGGCTGTCGAGATATCCGGCAATCATCTTGAAGGTATATTTCCTAGTGACTTCGGGATGGCTTCCCAGGAATCTCTTGATTTGAAACCACATGGGATTGTCGGAACGATTGGGGTCTTGCGCGGCGCCGAAAAAGATCAGCATGAGCGGCTTGCCTTCGTAGATCACCTGGCGCCCGGGATAGTTCTGCAGGAGCGATCCAAGGAAATCGATTTCTTTTTCGAACGAAGTCTTGCCGTCCAGATCCTGAAACAAGACATCCTGGTCAAAGCCACCTAACTGCGGAATGAGCTTGAGTCGAGTTCCCAGTTTTGTCCACGCGGGATAGAGATTGCCGGTGTTGTCGCGGATCGTTTGGTTGTAGGAGCGGAAAGATGGGGTGCAGTACGGGAGATATTTCTCGGCGAACCATACGCTGTTGAAGATGCAGCTTACGTTGTTGGTCAGGTCGCTGATCGCGGCATCGACCCCAAGGTGTTCCACTTGGGTGACGTGACGCTGGATCACGCCGGGATCAGCGCTGTCGTACCCGCCACCTACGGTCTGCATGTCGGCGGACTGCAACAGCGGCAGAGCAGCACCGGTCTGAAAGGTCACGGCATTCGGTCCGAACCAGGCTTCGTATTCCATGACGACGATGTGGCTGTCGCCATCCACGACCAGAGGAGTGCTCGGGTCCGCGGCGGGGCTGCTGGACACCGCAGTCGCTCGGGGAGCTTGAATGAAGAAGCCGAGAACTAGACCTAAGACGATCCAAGCCCGGCGGAACCGGGAAGTGTTCGGGAAAGGAAAGACTACGAGGCCGCGGGAGACTTCTAATGTTTGAGTCATGGCGCTACTGGTTACGGCCGTAGAAACCCGGCACGGCCGCAACAGTTTCGGGGGAAGGCTCGGGTCGGTGGCGGACAGCCGAAGGCGGCTGTCTCCATCATCAACCTCACTTCTTGAATTGTGGGTCGATTTCGACCTGATATCCCGTGACCATTTTGTTCGTTTCATTGGCCATGCCGACGACTGCCATTAATTCCTTGAACATGGCGTCAGTCATGCCCTTCTTTTGCGCGGACACGGTGTGCGCGGCGATGCAGTAGTGGCACTGGTTGGTGACGCTCACGGCGACATAGATCATTTCTTTGGTCAGCGGATCGAGCGCACCGGGGGCCATAATCTGCTTGATGTCTTCCCAAGTGCGCTTGAGGGTGGCGGGATCGTGGGCGATGGCCTTCCAGAAATTGTTGATCCAGTCGGTCTTGCGGGTGGCCATGATGTCGTCGTAGACGGCGCGAACTTCGGGGGTGGCGTCTTTGTACTCGATAAGGCCTAGCGTGGACATGCAGGGGCTCCAGGTTTCAAAGTTTCAAGGTTTCAAGGTTTCAGCGTCCCGGGTTAATCCTCTAATCATCTTGGAACTTTGAAACGTTGCAACTTTGAAACCTTGAAACATGTCACTTGGGCAGCTCACCGGCCAGCAGTTTCTCCAGCTGCGATGCCGGGACTCGCACACCCACATAGAAGTGGCCGAAGAGGGCATAAACGGCGCTGACCTCGTCGAAGCGCATTTCGTAGATCAGTTTCTTGAAGACCAGGGGTTCGTCGGCGAAGAGATCGACGCCCCACTCCCAGTCGTCGAAACCGATGGAGCCGCTGATGATCTGTTTGACGTCTCCTGCGTAGCGGCGGCCGATCAGGCCATGATCGCTCATCTGGCGGGCGCGTTCTTCGATGGGGAGTTTGTACCAGTTCTTGTCTTCGCCGCGGCGGCGGTCCATGGGATAAAAGCAGGCGTAGCGCTGCGGCGGAATCTCCGGATAGAGACGAGGGCGCATGGCTTCCCGATGGCGGTTTAGCTTGCACTCGATTTCCGCTTTCCACTGGTCGGAGTGGGGCTCGATGCCCTGGTCAGTCAGTTCCTTGTAGATTTTGAGAGTGGAATCGTAGAGCCCGAGTTCGATGATGGAAAGGTAGGATGTTGTGGGCTCGAGGTAATCGCTGAGGCGCAGGTTGGTGAGTTGGAGTTCGGCCTGGTTGAGATCAGCGAAGGACTCGCGGAAGTGGATCAGCATGAGGTCGCCCTTGTGGCCGATGAGCGAGAACAGGGCGGATTGGCCGGCGGAATTCTTCTCCATGGCGGCGAGGGCGTCGGAGGCTTCCTGGGCGATGGCCGATTTTTCGGCGGCGGGCAGGGCTCGCCAGACGGGCCAGCGCAGGCGCATCATCTGGTGGAGGACGCTATAGCCTTCGGTGGTGAGCGGAACGGCGGGAATTTCCGCCGTCACTTGCGGGCGAGGTTGGTGAGTCGTGGTCATGCGAGCCTCTTTCCGGACGGTGCTTTCGGTAGCAAGATCGCAAAAGGCTATTGTACGCGGTGTGGCGGCGAGTCGAAAATTGCGGAGCAACTCCGAGAGCAAGGATCTGAAGCAAAGGCGAACAGTAATCATCTCATACGAAAGAAACGGAAGGGTGAGGGATCCATGAGGACGAAAGCACAGTTTACCCGGCGAGACCTGCTGCGCGGTGCGGTGTTGGGAGTCGCATGCCTACCGGTTTTCCCTCTCGTTGGATGGGCGGAAAAACAACGGGGATTTGGCGAACCTGCGGCGGTCCCTTACCCCGGCTCGGATGACGCGCTGCTGGACGAGATCGAGCGGACGGCGTTTGATTTTTTCTGGAACGAGGCTGGCACGTCGGGCCAGGTGAAAGATCGTGCGCAGGCGCAGGGGAAGGACGCGCATAGGATTGCCAGCATCGCGGCGACCGGCTTTGGGCTTTCGGGGCTTTGCATCGGCGAGACGCGCGGCTATGGAAAGAGAGTCGAGATCGTCGAACGCGTGCGGGGCACTCTGCGGTTCCTGTGGCTGAAACTCCCGCACGAGCATGGGTTTTACTACCACTTTATCGACATGAATAGCGGAGAGCGGCAGTGGAAGTGCGAGATCTCGTCGATCGACACTTCCCTTCTGCTTTGTGGGGTGTTGACGGCGCGGCAACACTTTGCGGACGCGGAAATTCAGGATCTGGCGACCAAGATCTACGAGCGCGTGGACTGGCCTTGGATGCTGAACGGTGGCAAGACGTTTTCGATGGGTTGGCATCCTGAGTCAGGTTTTTTGGATGCGCGGTGGGAGCACTATTGCGAACTCATGATGATCTATCTGCTGGCGCTGGGGTCGCCGACGCATTCAGTTCCGACGGAAACGTGGAAGGCGTGGACGCGGCCGACGATCAAGTTTCAAGGGTTGGAATACATCTCGGGGAATGATCCGCTGTTCACGCATCAGTACTCGCAAGCGTGGTTTGATTTTCGCCGCAAGCGCGACTCGTACGCCAACTATTTCGAGAACTCGGTCAAGGCGACGGCGGCTCATAAGATGTTCTGCCTTTCGCTGCGCGAGGAGTTCCCCGATTACGGCGACCACCTGTGGGGCATCACGGCGTCGGACTCAGCTGAAGGATACCAGGCGTGGGGCGGGCCGCCGCGGTTGGGAAAACTGGATGGAAGCGTAGTTCCATGCGCGGCCGGCGGCTCCCTACCGTTTCTCTATTCGGAGTGCGTGAAGGTTCTGCGGACGACGAGGGAGCGCTATCCAAAGGCATGGGGACGGTATGGATTTACCGATGCCTTCAACCCGCTGACCAAGTGGTATAACCCGGACGTGCTGGGGATCGATCTGGGAATCACGATGGTGATGGCGGAGAACCAGCGCACAGGATTCATCTGGAACGCGTTCATGAAGAATAAAGAAGCGCAGCGTGGGATGGAGAAGGCTGGGTTCTCGTGAGAATCTGTAACGGAGACTTATCCGTCCCCAGCAAGGTTGACCTAATCGACTGATACTTGCCAATTAATAACCACGTTGCCTGCCCTTGTCTAACCAATGGAAGGCCCGCTAAAGGGTTCTCGTTGTTACAAAAACCGGACAGGTATATCGAGTGCGGTTCACGCTCAGAGAACTCGTGGTATCACTGTGCCTCGGAGGTGGACGAACATGAAACGTTCGCGCGCCCGAACCGCAGCCAGCACTATCTTTGTTCTTATAACCCTTCCAATCTGCGCTCAGGTCAACGTCACAACTTACCACAATGACAACCTGCGGACTGGCCAAAATACAAACGAAACAACCCTGGATGACGTATTCGTGGCGGGTTCCTCTTTTGCAAGGATATTCCAGGCCTCCGTCGACGGGCAGATTTATGGACAGCCCCTGGTTTTGTCGAACCTAAGCATCGGGGGCGGGTCTCATAATGTTGTATATGTGGCGACTGAAAACGACAGTGTCTATGCATTTGATGCCGCCACCGGCTTCCAATATTGGAAGACCAGCCTCGGTTCGCCGCTGCCATCCAATGAAACCGGCGGAGGCTCCTCCTGTACGGACATCAAGGGCCCCAGTTATGGAATCACGGCCACTCCCGTCATCGACACTAGTGTGAGCCCACCGCTGATCTATGTAGTAGCCCAAAACGGTACCGAGTACCAACTGAACGCTCTTTCTGCCGAGACGGGGCTCTCTGCGGCCGGCGCCGTCACGATTACAGGAACTTACTCCGGGGCCTCTTTCGATGCCATAAACCAACTCATCCGGCCCGCACTACTTCTCGAGAACGGCCACGTGATATTCGCGGCCGGGTCGCACTGCGATTTAGCAACGTGGTACGGCTGGGTATTTTCCTACAACAGTATCACCCCTAAAACCCCCTCCTTTGCGCAGCAGGCAATTTTTAATACACAGCCAACGGGGAACAGCGGCGGCATATGGATGTCGGGCGGAGGCGTTGCCTCTGATAGTAGTGGCTATGTCTATTTTTCGACGGGCAACAGCCCGGATTACGTCCCACCCGACTATGACAATGCAATGGTCAAGCTCAACCCGGTGCCTGCGTCGCCGTCCCAGCAGTGGACCGTAGCCGACTATTTCATGCCATCCGCGAGCGATTTACGAGGGAGTGAAGACCATGACGTTGGATCGGGAGGAGTACTTCTGATCCCGAACGCATCGCAGCTTGTTGGGATGGGAAAAACCGGTGTGCTCTATCTGGTGAATACGACGACTGGGAAGATGGGAAAGTTTTGCAGTTCGTGTAATGGAAACGATACCAATATTATCCAGGAGATCGATAATGCGTCGCATGGGGTGTGGGGATCTCCTGCCTTCTGGAACAACAACCTATACTACGGCAGTTCAACGGGACCGGTGGCGAGGTTCTCCTACAACGTGAACGGCAGCGGGAAACTATCGACTAGCCCGACCACAGTTACGCAACAGAGCTTCGCCGGGGCCCCCACGCCGTCCATCTCCGCCAACGGCACAAACTACGGCCTGCTGTGGGTTTTGGACAATGACAGTTGGGGTTCGGGTTGTTGTGCGGTGTTGTACGCCTATGATGCGACCAAGCTGGAGTACCCCGAGTTCGCCAGCAGCAACGTCGCCTGCAATCAGGCTGGGGGCGCTATCAAGTTTGCTGTCCCGACAGTCGCGAATGGGAAAGTGTACGTTGGAGGACAGTCGCAGCTTACAGCCTTTGGCACGGTGGTCCCTGGCTGGACCTTCTCAGCGAGTCTGCCCCCCGGCACCAGTTGCTCGAACCAGGGTTCTGAGTATAACTTCACGCTCTCGCTTGATCAGCAGTGTGGCTCCAATTCCAGGGAGTGGTCCTCCAGCCTGAGCACGGGCCAGTTGGTGGTCCAAATCGATTTGTCTTGGACTCTTTCCGACAGCAAGGGCCAACTCATGTCTAACACAGCCCAGAAAGGGACAGTGAATATCACCATGCCCAGAGCACCGGTCGGCACACCGACTCTTTCGCTCAGCGGGTACATGATTGGAGAGAACGGCTGCTATGCTCCAATTCAGGAGACTCTCACCGGGACCAACTAGGCATGCTTGGGCTTGGTGTGGAGTTGATCAGGACATCACGATGGTCATGGCGGAGAACCAGCGCACGGGATTCGTCTGGAACACGTTCATGAAGAACAAAGAGGCGCAGCGGGGGATGGAGAAGGCTGGGTTCCAGGCGCAAGCTGTGTGAGTTTGGTTTGTCCCTACCCTCTAGATTCTTTCGCCTGAATATGCCGAAAAATTTCGTTCAGAGGCTAAATGACACGCTGCCGCAGAATGAACCGGTTGTTCATTCTGCGGCAACGTGGTTCGGAGGCTTCCCGGGGGGAAGCACACTTGAGTTAGAAGCTGAACCGAGCGCCCAAGGTAGCAGTACGGGCCGCAAGGGCGCCATCGATCGTGCCGAAGTTCGAGGTGCCGATGTCGTTCTTGATTTGAGTTGGGTCGAGGTTGAGATTATTGAACACGTTGTAGACGTCAAATCGGAACTCCAGCCTGGCGTTTTCGCCCAGTACCCGCGTATTCGGGAAGCCAAAGCCCTTAGCCAGCGTGAGGTCTAGATCTTTGTATCCCGGAAGATTGAGCGAGTTACGTTGGACGCCGGGACCCTGGGGAAGCGCAGTTCCTGAACTGGTGCCGCTGAAGGCTGTGTAGGTAGGCGTCGAGAAATAAGCGGAAGCGTTGCCTTGCGTGGAGACCAGGGGAAAATTCGACTTCTGCGGAGTCTTGAAGGCATCGTTACCTGTGCTGGATCCGGCTCCTCCAAGGTAGGCGGCGGGGTACAAAGTGCCATAACCGCACTGTCCGCAATAGAGATTTCCACCTTGAACGCTCAGAATCGGGCTCCAGGGGAATCCTGAGTGAAGGTTAAAAATGCCGCTGAGCGACCATCCACCGGCGATCTTTTCGATCCAGCCTCTGTTGCCGTGAAAGAAGACTGGTTGCCACATGCCATATATCTTGAACGCTTTGCCGACATTGTAGTCGGAGCGTCCATAGCTGATATCGGGATTGTACGGGTAGTAAGGTTCGGTGTACGGACGAGAAGTATTATCCAGGCTCTTGGACCAGGTGAATTGCGCATCGGCCATGAACTGGCGCGAAAAGTTGTGTTTCAGGTCTGCCAGCATGGCGTTGTAGTTACCGCTGCCGATCGAACTCCAGTAGTCCCCGCCATTGATGCCAGGGTTCAGGGCGTAGCCCCGAGTCGCGGGAACGGCCAACGGGTTCTGATGGAACAGGATGTCGCGCGACAGGCTCCCTTGATAACCGAGCGATGCGACAAAGTTGTGACCTAGATCGTACTGCGCGTCGAGAGAGTAGTGGTGAACACGCATGGTAGGCAAGGTACCAGGAAAGATCGCGACACCGACTGCACCGTTCGTGGGGAGCCCGTTCGGGCCAAAGTTCAGGATAAAGTTATTGTTGACTCCGTAGCCGAAGGGGTTAGTTGGACTCGACGAGACACCGTAGACGATGCCGGGATTCGGCGAATTGGGGGCAGCCATCGTCACGTACTCGCCGATCGACAGTCCAGGATTATTGCTGATGCCCGCCGAGATGGCGATCTCTTCTTGGTTATAGTTCAGTCCGTACCCGCCGCGGACCACGAGCTTATCGTGAAATAGATCCGGACTCCATGCGAAGCCGATCTCAGGTGAGAAGTTGTTTTTCTGGGCATTCCAGGAATCTCCCTTCCTAACGACAAGGTCTGTTAAATAACCCGACCCCAGCCCCGGGACAGCTGCGTACATGTTGTTCTGTTTGGAAGAGAGTGGGCCAAAGTAAGACCAGCGAAGGCCGAGGCTCAACGTCAGGTTCTTGCGCAGTTTGTAATCGTCCTGAACAAAGAAACCCGAGATGTTTTCGCGGTCGTCCTGACGAGCGGCCGTCGGCAATCCGGTGTGGGGATCGAAAGTGACGTAGCCTTCGCGGCGCGGCACATCGTTGAGAAAGTCCCAAAGGTTAAAGAAGCCATAGCCTGGCACGCCGCAACCGAAGCACGCGTTCAGATAAAACAGCCGGGTCAGTTCGCCTCCGAACTTGATCGTATGCGGTCCAATGATCTTGGTGGCGACATCCTTGAAGGTGTAGGTCCACTGATCCAGGTGGCTGCCGACATTCGGCCCAAAGCTATTGATCGAAGCGCTGCCGATAGAAAAATCGAGGCCGGCCGATGGGAGTCCAACCGGTGACTGCGGATTGGATGTAATTTCATTCCAGCGCCATCCCGCGGCATTCGCGCGCGCTTCGTTGAGGAAAGTCGGAGAGAAGGTGTGGTTCCAGATTGGAGAGAATGCGTTGTTGATCTGGTTGTGGTGGAAGATATCCAAAGCCCGGTTGCCGTTGTAGTTGTCTGTTGACACTGGAACCCAGTAGATGGCAAAGCCGATGCGATCCTTGGCCGTGATATCAGCATCTATGCGTCCGTTGTATTGGACTTCTGTTTTGGTGGTTGGATTTGTGGTTATGTAGTTCGCAATGTCGGCCACCGTACCCAGGTTCTCGGGTCCACCACTGCCATCGCCGCCCGTGCCCGGGGATGACGCACTAATCCAACCGGGATCCTGCCCTCCCACGACTTGCCCCATCGGGAACTTCGCAGCATTCAAGGGCGTGCCGATATTCAGGCCTCCGGCTACGGCATGGCAGTTGAGGCCCTCCGTCAAGCCAGCATCCTGGCAAATAGAAGCATTGACCCCCTTGTTGAGGATGCCGTTGCCAGGGTAGTTGACCAATGTCGAGGCGATGCTTCCCGGGGGTGCTAACGCGTCGAAAGCCGCAGTATCGGCCCATTGGTTACCGGGGACATCGGTGTGTTCCCGGATCGTCTCGTAACTGAAGAAGGCGAAGACTTTGTTCTTTATGATCGGACCGCCAACGCTGCCTCCGATTTGATTGAACCTGCTCGGATCGCGCAAGTCAGTATTGCCTTCGCCGTTGAACGGCTGGTAGGCGTTCAGACCCGGACGATGAGCGGTGAAGAAGGCACTACCGTGATACTCGTTGCTCCCACTCTTAGAAGTGATCTGGATCTGCGCACCGCTGAATCGCCCATTCTCGGAGTCGTAGCTGTTGGAGACGACCTTAAAGCTTTCAATCGAATCTTCCGACGGTGTGATGACGGTAGTTCCGCCCCAAACGGCGCTAGTGGTGCTGATGCCATCAATGGTAACGCCGTTGCTTGGAGTCTGGCCGCCATTGGCGCTAATGGGCGCGCCGTTTTCGGTACTGAAGATGCCCTGATCGGCACCCGACGCGCCTCCCCCGGTCTCCGTACCGGGAATGTTGAAGCCGCCGCCCCCGCTGCCCTGCGATCCATCACCAAAGACGCCGGGGGCCAACTGCGCGAGTTTGAGGACGTCTCGCCCGAAGGAGGGCAGGTGCTGAATCTGGTTCGAAGCGACCACCCCATTGACGGAGGCGGACTCGGTATCAAGCAAGGGTGCCGCAGAAGCATCTACATTTACCGTGATCGATGTGCCACCGACCGCGAGTTGCACATTGAGAGCGTTCGGTTGCTCGGGGATCAGGTCAATATTGTCGATGACCTTCTTCTCGAAACCGTCCTTTTCGACTTCCAACCGGAACCGGGCGGCGGCCAGTGCATTGAAGTTGAACACCCCGGCGTCATTGCTGACGCGAACCTGTTTCTGGCCGGTTGCGGGATTGGTCAGCGTGAGGGTGGCGCCCGGAACTACTGCGCCCTGGGCATCGGTCACCACACCCTGAATCGAGGTTCGATATTGTGCATGGGCCAGGACCGTGGAGAGGATGATGCAGACAAGAAGCGAAACGCTGCGGAACCCAGAAGAAGTGGAACGGCTCATTGAAGCCTCCCGGTCTTTACGAACCTTACGATCTTGATGGGGCGTCGCTTACTAAAACTCTACAAAAGCGTTTTAGTAGCATTCGACCCGCTTATAGCACAGGCGATTTTCCACAGTCAAGCGCAACCCTTTCCGGGACTTAAGATGCGAGTACACCCACGAGGAAACAAATGTTTTGTGTCCATACACCTTAACGATTTTGTAAAGGCGATCGCTCAACCCCGTGTCAAAGGCAGGACGACAGACAAGGGAGAGAAATATTTTTTCGAGACGATACTCCCTAAGGGCTGTTGGTGGTGGCGCGCTACTTGGGAGAGACGCCGTTCGGAACCCGGCAGGTGGTCTCGCGGATCATTAGTTTCGGTTCGACCATGGTCTCGCCCCCGTGCGAATCCGATTCCGGGCGGCGAATGCGACGGAGCAGAGTCTCGGCAGCGATCCTTCCCATTTCGCGCAGCGGCTGGCGCACGGTGGTCAGTGCCGGATTCTGGTAGGCGGCGCTCTGAATGTCGTCAAAACCCACGACGGAAATATCGTCGGGCACGCGCAGCCTGGCCTCGCGGAGCGCTCGGATCGCGCCCATCGCGGAAATGTCGTTGAAGGCAAAGAGCGCGGTGAAGCGTTTGTGCGATGAGAGCAACTTCCGGGCGGCTTCATAGCCAAGCTCGGGAGAGGGCGAGTCCCTCTGGAGCTGCGCGATGAGGGCCGAGGAAATCCGCAGGCCGAGGTGGCGGGCAGCTTTTTCGATGTTGGCCCATCGGACTTCGGTATCGGAGCTGAATTCCTGCCCCTTGATAAAAGCGATTTCGCGGTGGCCGAGCTGGAAAAGATGTTTGAGCGCGATTTCCGCGGCCCGCACGTGGTCCAGAACGATGTTGGTGACACCCTTCACATGGTTGTGCCCTGACACGGTCACCACGGGGACCGAGAGCGAAAGCGTCCAGGGGGTGTCGACTGCAATCAGACCGTCGACCGATCGTTCCAGAAATAACCGGGGATACTCATCGATCAAATCCGCACGGTGGCGATGGCTGACGACAAAATAGAAGTATCCCTCTTGCAGCAGATAGTCTTCCACGCCGCTCATGACGGAAGCCGAGTAGCCGTCACTGACCTCGGGGACGATGACTCCGATGGTAAAACTGCGCTGGGCACGCAAGGAGCGCGCGAAGAAACTGGGACGGTATTTGAATTTGCGCGCAGCGGTAAGAACCCGGTCTTTCGTTTCCTGGGGGATGGAGTCTGCGACGGGGGAACGATTGATGACCAGGGAGACGGTGGCGGGCGAGAGTTCAAGGTGTTCCGCCAGTTCTTTCAAGCTCACCGGCTTGAACCCCATGCGCACGGTGTTGCCAGCGCCTTTGCCCTTCTTCTTTGTCGTCACGCTGCGCAGTCTCGCACAAACCGAATCGGCGTAGCAAGCAGGATGTTGCAGCACTGCGCGGAATACATATTGACATTGGCCGGAAAAGAGTTTTTGATACATTGCGGAAACGCCCTACTAACCCGATTTAGTAGCCAGTTGCAACCGGGCCCGACGGAGGTTCCTTCCCATGCTCTTCTCAAACCCCTACATCGCTGCTGCTCGCAGATCGGGTCATAGAATCCAATTAGAGTTGGCGAAGAAGATTTCAGGTGCGGTTCTGTTGTGCGGAATCCGCGTCGTGATGAGTGCGGGTGGGTTCGCGCAAACACCATCGACGCGCGCGTCGGCGCCCCAGATGGGCGGTGTTGAGGACCCCAAGTTCGATTCCAGAGTGGAATCGATTCTGAAACAGATGACGCGGGAAGAAAAAGTTGGACAGTTGGTGCAGTACTCCGCCGGGCAACCTACCGGCCCGGGAACCGGAAGAACTGATTATGACGACATGATCGCGCACGGACAGATTGGTTCACTGTTCAACGTGATCAATCCGCACGAGATCAACAAGTATCAGAAGATTGCGATGGAGAAGGCCCGACTGCACATTCCCATTCTGTTTGGGCTTGATGTGATTCATGGATTCAAGACCGAGTTTCCGATTCCTCTAGGACTGGCTTCGACATGGGATCCATCGATTGTTGAGAAGGCGTCGCATGTGGCAGCCATGGAGGCATCGGCCGACGGGATCCGGTGGACGTTTTCGCCAATGGTCGATATCGCGCGGGATGCGCGCTGGGGGCGGATGGCCGAAGGTGCGGGAGAGGATCCTTTTCTCGGATCGGCCATGGCAACGGCTTACGTGAGGGGTTATCAGGGTTCGCGGTTGGACGCGCCCGACAGCATCGCGTCGTGTGCCAAGCACTATGTCGGCTATGGCGCGGCCGAGGGCGGACGCGACTATAACAGCACTGAGATTTCCGAACATACTCTGCGTCAGTTTTACTTGCCTCCATTTCACGCGGCGGTGGAGGGCGGCACGGCATCGCTGATGAGTGCATTCAACTCTCTGAACGGAGTGCCGTCGACCGCGAATCCGATCACGCTGCAACAAATTCTGCGGAAAGAGTGGGGCTTTCGCGGGTTGGTCGTCAGCGACTGGAACGCGGTGGGTGAACTGATTCCGCACGGCATTGCCGCGGACGGGGCCACTGCGGCGCGCAAGGCTTTTATTGCCGGCGTGGATATGGACATGGTGAGCAGCCTGTACCATGATCACTTGCCTCAGATCGTGGGTTCAGGCCAGGCGACACAAGCTGAATTGGATGAAGCCGTGCGGCATGTGCTGCGCGTCAAACTCGCGCTCGGTTTGTTCGAGCATCCCTTTGTGGATGAGGCGGGGGCGGCGAAGGCGCTTTACCTTCCGCAGAGCATTGCGCTGGCGCAGACCGCGGCGGAACGATCGTTTGTGTTGCTGAGGAATACAAATGGGCCGAGCGGAAAGCCACTGCTTCCGCTGGCAGCCGGAGCCCAGAACATTGCGGTGATTGGGCCGCTCGGCGATGATTCTTCGTATCCGAGGGGAGCGCCTGCGGGATCGGGGCCACGCGTTTCCCTGCCGGCGGCGCTGGCTCAACGGATCGGCGAAAGCCATGTGCTCCGATTCAAGGGATCCGGAATTCTCGATGGTACCGATGGGGAGATTGCAGCCGCGGTGGCAGGAGCGCAGAAGGCCGACGTCGTGATTCTGACGCTGGGAGAGAGCCCGGCGATGAGCGGCGAGGCAGCCTCGCGAGCGCATCTGGGACTTCCGGGCAGGCAACAGGAGTTGCTCGAAGCTATTGTCCACACTGGCCGGCCTGTGGTTCTGGTTCTATTCAGCGGACGGCCGCTGACCGTGCCCTGGGCATTTGAACACGTGCCGGCCGTGATCGCCGCCTGGCTGCCGGGAATCAGCGGCGGACCTGCGTTGGCGCGTACTCTTTTTGGCGAAGTGAATCCCAGCGGGAAACTTGTGGTCAGCTGGCCACGAAGCGTGGGACAGGAACCGCTTTACTACAATCATCTGAACACCGGGCGACCTGCTGGCGACACCGACCTCAAGCGCCCGCCCAGTAACATTGTGGAAAAGTATGTGTCGCGATATATCGATGAACAAAACACTCCGCAATTTCCCTTTGGTTACGGTGACTCCTATACCAACTTCTCTTACGGAGCTACCACGTTCAGTACTCAACAATTGAGCGCGGCGGCATTGAACACCGGCTTGAATGCGGCAGGACATGATGCCACGGCGCTCACCGCCGAAGCCGAGGTGACAAATACTGGAGCGCGGGTCGGCGAGGAAGTGGTTGAGCTCTACATTCAGCTTCAAGGCACCAGCGTGGCCGAACCGGTGCGCATGCTGAAGGGATTCAAGACGGTCGCTATAGCTCCTGGCGAAACAAAGAAGATGACGTTCGAGTTGAAACCGGAAGCCTTTGCCATCTGGAATGCGCGCAACGAATTCGCCGTCGAACCGGCCAAGCTAAAGATTTGGATCAGCCCTGATTCCGCCCACGGTACCCCCGCTGAGACGGAGATCCTGCCCTAGCAGCGGCATTTTGGATGCGCACCGGCACCGGAACGCTCGAGGAATGTAGCCCATGAAATCCGGCCAGCGCACTTTTTCCCCAGCAGCGAATCTTCTTCTCATCTTGCTGGCAACAGGTTGGTGCTCAACAGCCGCGTGGGGCGGCACAGAATATTACCGCCACGTGGTTTTCGACAACAGCCTGACGCCCGACGCTTACTTCTACAGTCACGGCATGGCCAATGGCGCCAGTTACCTGGAGTTGAACCATCGTCGCCTTCCCGTCGAGACGAAGACATTTCTGACGCCGCCGAATGCGCTCCGCCTGCAGTGGCAGTCGCAACCCGGAGGCGGGTGGGAAGCGGAAGTTCGGGTGGATGAGCACCGCAATCGCTTCCCGGAACTGGCAGGGCACAATCTCTATTTCTGGTGTTTCGCGCCAGAGGCGATCGCGGCGGACGATCTTCCGATGCTGACGCTTTCCACTACGGGTGAGGGGCTCCAGGTCGCAGAATTCCCCGGCGCTTTCACCGAGCCCCTTTCGCTCCGGAGGATCATGGGAAACATTCCGGCTGCGAAGTGGATTCAGGTGAGAATTCCACTGTCGGAATTTAGCACCGCCTCGATTTATGAATTTCGTCCGGAATCTCTGCACAACATTTTTCATCAAGGCGCGCCGACGGCGCGCGCCACACCCTGATCATCGACGAAATTCGCGTCGGGGACGACGCGAGTGCAGGCGATTCGGCTTCGCTGCCCGCTCCTGAAAGGGTTCGCGCCATCGGGTATGACCGGCATGTTGAAGTGCGCTGGGACGCGGTCGACTCTTCCCTGCTGGGACGCTACGTGATTTATCGTGCGCTCGACGGCAAGCAGTTTGAACCTGTCGGTATCCAACTTCCGGGGACGACTCGTTACGAGGACTTCCTTGGGAGATCGGGGGTCTCGGCGCAGTACAAGGTGGTGGCCTCAGACTGGCAGTATCGAACGTCTTCTCTTTCGACCGCGGCCAGCGCCTCGACCCGCGTTTTCAGTGACGATGAACTGCTGACCATGCTGCAGGAAGCCTGCTTCCATTACTACTGGGAAGGCGCCGATCCGCCGTCGGGGATGACGCGTGAAAATATTCCGGGCGACGACCGCGTGGTCGCGACCGGTGCGAGTGGCATGGGCATTGCCGCGCTGATCGTGGGCGTGGATCGCGGCTTCATCACGCGTGCGCAGGGTCTTGAGCGCATGTTCCGGATCGTGAACTTTCTGGAACATGCACAGCGCTATCACGGTGCGTGGTCGCACTACATGGATGGAAGCATGGGCATGACGATGCCGGTGTTTGGCATGTTCGATCACCGCGGCGATCTGGTGGAAACTTCGTTCCTGATGGAAGGACTGCTCGCCGCCCGGCAATATTTCCAGGGGAGCAGCGATGGGGAACGTGATCTTTATCGCCGGATCTCGCAATTTTGGGAGTCGGTCGAGTGGGACTGGTACCGCGGTCCACAACCGGGAGACTTCCTCTACTGGCATTGGTCAGCGGAGTGGGGATGGCAGGTCCAGCACCCGCTGATTGGGTTCAACGAAGTCATGGTTACGTACTTGCTGGCGATGGCGTCGCCCACCCACAGCATCTCCGCGGAGATGTACTACTCGGGATGGGCAAGCCAAGCGCAGCGCGCCATCAGCTATCGCGAGGGCTGGTCGGGCAGCACGGATGGCGATCATTACAGCAACGGGCACACATATTATGGAATCAAGCTCGATGTCGGGGTCGGCAGCGGCGGCCCCCTGTTCTTCACCCATTACTCATTCTTCGGCTTCGATCCGCACCGACTGCGAGACCGTTATACGGCCTGCTATTTCGAGAACAACCGCAACCTTGCGCTCATCAACCACGCCTATTGCATCGCCAATCCCAAACACTTCGAAGGCTACGGGCCCGACGCCTGGGGCTTGACGGCTAGCGATGGCCCTGAAGGTTATGTGCCTCACGCGCCCGACGCGAACAGTGACCGCGGGACGCTAACGCCGACAGGCGCGCTCGCGTCCTTTCCCTACACCCCAGAGGCGTGCATGGCGTCGTTCAAGCATTACCGTGACTTGGGCGCCCAACTCTGGGATATCTACGGCCCGCGCGATGCGTTCAACCCCGGACAGAACTGGATTTCTCCGATCTACATGGGACTCAACCAAGCTCCCATCGTGGTGATGATCGAGAATCATCGCACGGGCCTCGTGTGGAAGAATTTTATGGCGAATCGCGAGATCGATGGGATGCTCCATAACCTCGACGCAATCACGACAAAGTAGCACCTCTACTGTGCAAAAGATTGGGCGGTGAACTGCGGCTCTTGCTGCCGCAGCTTGCTCGCGCGTTCTCGAGCCTCCGCGATCTGCTGTTGGCTTAAGACTTTCTCCAGCGAATGAAGCAGGTCGTTGCCGCGCGGATCTCCAGCCATTGCCGCGGCCGTAACCCAGGAATACGCGGCTTCTTCATCCTTTCTGGTACCGCGGCCATCCGTGTACATGTATCCCAGCTTGATGCAGGCTCCGGTGTGTCCTTGTGCCGCGGCTTTCTGGAACCAGAGGAAGGCGGCGTCATTGTCTTGTCGCACCCCTTCCCCGCGCAGATACATGTCAGCGAGATTGTTTTCGCCCAGCGGATTGCCGGCCTCCGCCGCTTTGCGATACCAACTCACCGCGGTCTCAGCGCTCCTCGACACGCCGAGCCCCTGATCGTACATGTAGCCGAGGTTGGTCTGCGCGCCGCTATCGCCGGCCTCCGCGCCCTTTTGGAACCAGCGGAACGCTTCGTCGTTGTCCCCTCGCACGCCCTTGCCCTCCATACAGAGGATGCCGAGGTTGTAATATGCGCGCGCAAAGTGCTGATCAGCGGCCGCTTGCAGCCAGTGCAAGGCAGCTGCGTAGTTGACTGGGGTACCCCACCCATTGATATACATGACGGCGAGATTCACCCGGGCCGGAGCGTAGCCTCGTTGTGCCGCCTGGTTGAACCAACGCAGAGCTTCTCGTTCATCAAAATCGGGACCAATCGCCAAGATCGAAGCAATCCCCAACTGGTTCTGCTCAAAGACGTGACCTTGCCGAGCCATCTGTTGGACGAGGCCGTCGTCACAAATCCTCTTGTCGCTCTCCACCAGGCGCGAAACTAGGGCAAGGCTGCATTGCTCCTGCCCCTTTCGTGGCGTCTGCCCCCAGGCGTTTCCAGCAATTAGCATGGCCGCGATTATGATGGCAGTCCCGATTGCAAGTTTCCTTCGAACCAGCGTTCGTGTTGCAAGTGTTGTTTTCACGGTATCCCTCCTCGGTCGGGGGCCTTGAGTCATCTAATTCCCCGAGCGCAGTCCAAAAGTGCAGTAGGAAGCCCGCTACCGCAATGCAAGCTGTGTCATTCGTCGATGCAAGCCGGATCATTTGTCAGAAAACTGGACCTCATCCAGCAATGACCTGATGACAAAAGACTTACTCGTCCGTCCATTGGAACAAGAGTCGCCTCGGGAACGTAGAATAATGAAGTAACATCAGAAACCGCACTGCGCACAAATGACACGGAATGGTTCAGATCGGGCACGGTTCGGTCCTTTTGAAGTCGACCTGCATACCCATGAGCTGTGGAAATTCGGCACGCGGCTGAAACTGGTGGGCCAGCCTTTTGAAATTCTTGCGGTGCTGCTGAGTAAACCCGGAGAGCTGGTAACCCGGGAAGAACTCCGCACCTGCTTGTGGCCCGGGGATACGTTCGTCGATTTCAACCACGGCCTCAACGCTGCGGTGAACAAGCTGCGGGAGGCGTTGAGCGATTCGGCGGAGAATCCCCGGTATGTGGAAACGCTGCCGCGGCGGGGCTACCGTTTCATTGCAACAGTCGAGTGGGCAGCCAAGGCGGTGCTCCCGCAAGCTCCGTCGCCGGAGCTTGAACCTCTCGTCCCAGTCGAAACTCCGAGCACTCCTCCAACCAAGATCAAGTTCTCGGACGCGGGACTTTCGAGCGCCGACGCTCCACGTCAAAGCGCCGTCTTCCACTACCTGCTGGGCGCCGGCGTGCTTTTCACGTTGTTTCTGGCTGCCGCCTTTCTATTTCGAACAGCTTCCACTTACGGCGCGGGATCGCCCACACGATCGATGGTGGAGCACACCCGGCCGCTGCTGGCGATTTCCGATACAGCCACGCCGGCTTTTTCGCCAGATGGAAACTCCGTCGCTTTCTACCGCGAGCATTCGCAGCCGGGAGAGTCGGGCATCTACGTGACGGCGGTGGGCAGCGAACAGCTTTTGCAGCTCACCGGCTACGACGACGACCGCAACCCGGTATGGTCCCCGGATGGACGCTGGATCGCGTTCACACGCGCTTCTCACCAAACCTATTCCATCCACCTCGTGGCCGCCGATGGTGGAGGCGAGCAGAAGCGAAAAGCCGAGCAGAATGTGACGTCGTCCGCCGCGTTCAAGTTGACTTCCAGCGGCACGCTGGAACGAGAACTCCCAACTGGCGGTGTGGTACCCAGCCATGGAGAACTAGACTGGTCACCGGACGGCAAGTTCATCGCGTTCGCGGGCCAGTCCGGCATCTATCTCCTCGCGCTCCAAGACTCGACTGCGCGCCGTATCACCGAACCACCCCCGTTGGCCGAGGATTGGGGTCCATCGTTTTCTCCGGATGGTCAGAAAGTCATGTTCGTGCGCAACCGGGAGATCGGAGCTCCTGATGAAATCTGGGCTGTGCCGGTCAGCGGGGGCGAAGGTGTTCGCCTCTTCTCTGAACGCGGACGGATCAGCAGCGCGCCCCAATGGTCCTTCGACGGCCACTCGGTCATCTTTTCCTCCAATCGCAGTGGCCACCCCGCGCTGTGGAGAGTTTCGCTGGATGCATCCGACTCCGCCGTCGAGATCAGAGAGGCAGGCTCCCCTGCGTGGGATCCCGCTGTCTCACGCCGCGGATATCGCCTGGCGTACGAACGCCTGTTGCGCAGCGTCAGCATCTGGCAAATGAATCTCAGTGACTCCCGCGACAAGCGCCCGTATCTGACGGTCTCGTCGACGAGCGATACGGATCAAGGCCCAGGACCGCAATTCTCTCCTGACGGCAAAAGACTCGCCTACATGTCGGATCGCTCGGGAACCATGGAGATCTGGATCAGCAATCGTGATGGGAGCAATGGGTTCCAGCTAAGCGCGGTGGGAGGAGCGGGCACGCCGCGCTGGTCGCCCGACAGCCTTTCCGTCGCATTCGACGTTACCACGCCGAGCGGCAGCAAGATCGTAACCATGAACCTGCACGGCGGCGCGCCTCTCACCCTGACTCCGGATGCGTTTCACAGCGTATGCCCGAGTTGGTCGCATGACGGCAAGTGGGTTTATTTCGCCTCGCCGCGTTCTGGTGAGTGGCAGGTCTGGAAAGTGCCGGCGGCAGGCGGTTCGCCGCTTCAGGTTACGCAGCATGGCGGGCACGCCGCTCTTGAGTCTCCCGATGGAAAGTTTGTGTACTACGCCAAGACTCCGATGGCCGAGCCCGAGATCTGGCGGGTTTCGCTCGATGGCGGCCTCGAGGCAGCGCTGCCCCTGGTGCATCCGGGAACATGGGCCAGTTGGCAAATCGTGGATGATGGAATCGTTTTCGTGGGGCCGTCGCTGGGACACCAGGCGGTGCTGAGCTTCTACGATTTCGCGCGGCAGCGCACGACGACCGTCACCGTTCTCAATCGCCTACCGTTCTGGCTAGGAGCCACGCCCGATGGCCGCACCGTCGCCTTCGACCAACCCGGCCAGGAACAGGCGCAAACCATGTTGGTCGAAAACTTCCGTTAGTCAGTTTCGCTTGGCCGCGATCAGCAGGCCGCCATCTTCAATGCGGTTTCTGCCATGCGGCGCAAGGGGACGACCGCGACCACGGCATTACGCGCAATCGCTTCTTTGGGCATACCGAAGACGACGCAACTGACCTCATCTTGCGCGATGGTAAGCGCGCCGGCATCTCGCATCTCAAGCATGCCTTGCGCGCCATCGTTGCCCATGCCTGTCATAATAACGCCGACGGCATTGGACCCCACCGATTTCGCGACAGAGCGGAACAGCACGTCGACACTAGGCCGGTGGCGCGAAACCAGTGGTCCCTCGGTCACTTGCGCGACATAGGACGATCCGCTCCGCCCCACGAGTAGATGATGATTTCCCGGGGCGATGAGAGCGCGCCCGTTGACGATGCGGTCGCCATCGACGGCTTCCTTCACCTGGATCTTGCAGTCTTTGTTGAGGCGGTCGGCGAACGCGCGCGTAAAGACCTCCGGCATGTGCTGGACGATGACGATTCCGGGACAAGCGG
>DATDGW010000423.1:0-12330 GCA_036521895.1 Candidatus Sulfotelmatobacter sp.
CATACCCTTTTTCACCATCGTATTCCTCTTCATCCTGGTGTGTAATCTGATCGGGCTGATTCCGGGATTTGAATCGCCGACGGGCATCGCCACGGTGCCGCTGGGTTGCGCCATCTGCGCCTTTCTGTACTACCACACCCAAGGCTTCAAACATGCGGGGCCGAAATACCTGCTGCACTTTTTCGGCCCACCCATGGAAGGCATGCCGCTTGTCGTGAAGATCGCCTTTGCGGTCCTGATGCTTCCCATCGAACTGGTCAGTCACTTCGCCCGTCTGCTGTCGCTCACGGTGCGCCTCTGGGCTAACATTTTCGCCGGTGATCTGATCACGCTGGTTTTCTTTTCGATGATTCCGATCGGCATTCCGATCATCTTCAGCGGCTTGCACATTGTGGTCGCTGTGCTGCAGGCCTACGTGTTCATGCTGCTGTCGATCATTTACGTCTCCGGCGCCGTCGCCGACGAGCACTGATTTTTTGTTTTGTAGCCGCAAGCGTGAGGGCGCCTGCAAGGTACGGGGTCAACCACCCACTGGCGGCAATTTGATACGAGGAGAAATACCATGCGTAAGTTGAGTCATCTGTTTATGACGTTATCCGCGCTGTGCTTCGCCATGCCTGCTTTCGCGCAGGGCGGCGGAACCAGCGCAGCAAGCTGGGTTGCCATCACCGCCGGATTCTCCATGGCGATCGCGTCCGCCGTCTGCGGCTTGGCCCAAGGCAAGGCCGTCGCGGCGGCTACGGAATCGCTGGCCCGCAATCCCGCGGCCCGTCCCGGCATTCAGTTCGCGCTGATTCTGGGCCTGGTCCTGATCGAGTCGCTGGCGCTGTACACGCTGGCGATCATCTTCATGAAGGTAAAGTAACGACGGAGCGAGGGGCGAGACGCCCCTTCGGCAAGCTCAGGGCCAGCACTGGCGACAGCCGGCCGGACGCCGCCGCTACAAGTGAAAAGCCTCTGCTCACCGGCAGAGGCTTTTTCTTTGAGACCAAAAGGACCCCGAGCTCTAGTCAGATTTTTCGCTCGCCGCTCCACTCCGGACCCTTATTCTGAGGAGCGTGGTTTAGGGCATCGACCAGCAAGCGGCGCAGGCGGTATCGGCTCTCAAGGTCGGTGCTGACGATTTCGAATCCTACTTCGTTTACGCGGGCACGGCGTAGCAGCACATGGGCGCGAATTTTTGCGCGCATCCCGACGGAAATCTCGAGGTCGGCTTCGCTGCCAATGCGGAGGTTGTCTTCCTTCGTACCCATGCCGCCGCCCAAGCTCAATTCGCGGATCATGATTCTCGACTTGCCCCACGAACTGCCGATGGTTGCGGTAACGGTTTTCGAGAGCACCAGACGTTCGTAGCGCCGTTGGCGTACCCACGGGCAGGCCGGGGCCATATCCAGTGGTGCAATGGCGAGTTCCGCCGGCTCCAGACCGCTGTCGGAGAGCACCTGGGAGCTGTAGCGGGGATCGGTTTTCGAGAGCGCCTGGGCTGCAGCAATTCTCAGCTCACGGTGATGAACCCAGCTGAAGGTCTTCTTGGATTCGAGGATTTCCCGCAGCGTGGCGACTGCTTCCGCATCTTTCAACCGTCCCAAGGATTCGATCGCCTTGAGCTGCACGTATGGCGACCGTGAGGCGGCTTCGCCCGGACGCGCCATCGCGATCAGAGGTGGAGTAGCGGTGATATCGCCGCTCATTCCGATTTCGTCCACGGCCTCGGGCAGCACCAGCGGGTCCAGGATCTCGGCCAGTTCGAGGAGCGTGCGGCCGCGGTCGGTGGCTGCGCCGTAGGCAATCTGCCGCACCACGACGTCGTGATAGAAGCGGTTCCACTCCGGCATGCGCGCGGGTAGCAATTCCAGCAGCGTTCCCACGTCGAGGCGGCTCACCAATCCGACGGCACCGGCGGCCTGCCTGGGCTGCCCGGTGCGCAAAATCTCGCGCAACTGAGCCAGCACGGGAGACCCGAGCTGGTGCACCAGTTCGATCATGCGGTCGCATTCGTCGCGACGCATGCAGCGGAAGAACCGGTCGGCCAGATGCTCCGCGCCCGAATGGCCCGTGCGCCGCAGGACGGACAACATATCGGGAGGAATGGGTTCCAGTTGGAGCGCTTCCTCGATGAACTCCGGCAAGCGGTTCTCGACGCCCACCCGGGGACGGAGATCGCTCATCAGGACTGGGCGCTCCACGCTGATCAACTCCATGCCAGCGCAGACTTCATTGACTGCGGCGAAGTTCTTGGCGGAGCTGGCTTCCTGGCTCAGGCGCACGAACGCCGCGCTGAACAGGCTTTGCAGTTCCGGATCTTTCTCGATGATCAACTGCTCGCTCAATTTGCGGATCGCCTGACCCATGGGTTGACCGCCCAGCCGAGCGTACAGGTCGGCCAACTGGCTGAGGCCAATTGCGGTTCGGCGGCGCGGTTCAGCATCCTTGGCGCCCAGGCAGCTCGAATAGTTATTGAGAATGTCCGTTGCACTCTGCTTGTCGTCGCGATCGAGCAGCACTTCCACAAACTGCCTCAGGTTGCGTGGAGGCACGCAGGGCGCCTCATGCGACATCAGCACGCTTTTCTTGCCGGACTCCGGCACTTCCGCCCAGAACATGCGGTCCAGGATGTCGGCGTGCGACTCCACCAGAATCCCCGCCTTGTTCATCTTCTCTTCTTGCAGCTTCAGAATCTGGCGCAGCGAGTCCATCTGGCGGCTCATATGCTCCATCATCTGATGGACTGCGTTGACCTTGACCTCACCCTTTTGATAACGCTCGAGCGCGAAGCGGATGGCCATGTGCTCGGCGGCCTTCATCAGCAGGGGCGTGTCGTCTTCTTCTGCCGTCGACGCTTTCGCTGCCAGACTGCCCAGCAATTGCTGAAGGTTGAGCCGGGTATTGGGATCCGTTTCGGTGAGCTCTTTCTGGATGTCTTCTTCTTTGACGCTCGGATCCGTCTGCACTTGCCCAAATCGCGTCAGCAGCCGAATCGCCTGGATTACTTCCTGTTCCTGAAGAGGAACAATTCCGCCCGTCCAAGCGGGAGCCGCCCCGGTTGCTGCGCTACCCGGAGCCCCAACTGGAGTGCCCTCTGGCACCCATCGTCCCTTGCCCGTTCCTTGTGATGCGTTGGGCACGCTGCCGAGTGGGGCCAGGGGAACTCCGCCGGGGGTTTGTGGCCCGCTACCTGAGTTCGCGCCTTCAGCGGCGGCGATCAACTGCAGCAGTTTCTGGGGATCGTTCAGCCACTGCTTGAATTCCGGTCCCAGCGTCTGGGCCGCGATCTGCGCGGCGATACTTACATCGCCGGTCAGAGGATCGGCCGCGACGAACTTTACTTCATTAATCTTGATGGTGCTGCCCTGCTTGTTGGCGCTGAGCGCTTCCTTGATCTGCTTCGAGACATCCTGGGCTTTCGATCCCGCAACAGTAAACGCGCGCACCAGTCGAACGAAGTCTTCCTCGGTCACGCCTTTGGAGAAGTGCAGGCTGGCCAGACCGGCGGTGGACAACAGCGCGGCAAAGCTGCGCTCTGCATTTCCCGTTTCCAGGGGAATCCCGTCGAGCAGCAACTTGTTGTCGGAAACGCCCAGCAGGAAGCCTTGGTCCCCGGTCGTCGGGAGACCCTGCTGCAACTCTTTCCACGTGGTTTCGAATTGTGCCTCAGTGCGCTTGTGCCCATAGCCATACATCCGGGCGTACTTGATCAGGATGTTGAGGCTGTGAACAAACGCGCGCGCCGAGGCGGCACGTGCACCTTGCGATGTGTTTGCGACAGAGATAGGAAACTCCTCGAATGCGCAAGATTGAAGCTCAAGGGTAAAGCGAAAAGGTAAGGGCTTAAACGTTACGGAGGTAACGGATGGGAACTCTAGCGATACCCCCAAAGTCAGAGACGAAGCTCCGATAACGCCAGTAACTTGGCAGCGGGGTGGACCAGCGACTAGTTTGTAGGGTCCAGCTGTTTCAGTGTTCCTACGGAGAATCAACGTGCGCTCTCTTACATCCGTTCTATTCGTTCTGTCGCTTGCCTGCCTCTCGGCAACGGCGCAGAAAACGTCCCAGGTGGCACCCCCGCAGTCGGTATCCGCGCACACCAAAGCGGCGGTTTATGTTTACCGCTACCAGCAGCTTGTAGGCAGCGCCCTGGCCCCTTCCGTGTATTGCGACGAAACACAACTTGCCCGAATGGAGAATGGACGCTGCTTCACGGTCCGAGTCGATCCCGGGCAACATAGTTTCCGCTCCAACGATCCGCAGTCGGGCGTGGCGCTCGACCTGAAAGCGGGACAGGAGTACTTCATTCGGGTTGACATCGCCACCGGCCTCCTGAAGGGACATGGCCGCCTTACTCTCACCTCTCCAGAACAGGGAGATATGAACTGCAATGGAGCAAGCTGAAGCCTGTGGATGGGGACAAGGTTGCCGACGGAGCGCATGGATCCGTGGAGGAAGTGACCTTCACGGCGCCACTGCCTCCTGCAGCCGCCGCTTCCCCTCCTCAAGTCAGGACACAAGCCCAAACTCCCAGCCACTCCGCCGCCCGACACGCCGCGTCCAGTCAGCGGAGTGACGCTTTGCGATGAACAAGTGGGCACCGATCAGCAAATGTCGGTCGGTGAAGCCGCACGCGAAGCACGGCAGAAGAAGGCTGCCCGTGACAACACATCCGCACCACAGTAAATTCTGATCGCGGAAGGTATTCAGCGACGCGCGCGCCCCGAGTTAAGAGATTTCCGCTTCCTGCAGGAGCCTCTCGCTCGGCATTTTTGGCGCTCGCTGACACCTTCCCTCCGTGCGCGGTCCGCCAACCTTTGAAACACCATATTCAGTAGAATGAATGCGTTCTGCGAACAAACCCTTGAACCTGGCTGCCAAAACCACGGGACTGCGCTACTGGATGGGCCGCGTCCTGGAAGAGTGCGAGCGCGTGTCTGCGGACTTCAGCGCCGATCCAGTGCACGATTTGCGGGTTTCACTGAGGCGGTGCCGGTCCATGGCGGACGGGATGATGGCCATGGATCCGGATCGCGAGTGGAAAGCGATGAAGAAGGCCGGACAGCGGCTGTTCCGGCGCTTGGGCGCGTTGCGCGACGTGCAGATCATGATGGAGTGGATACAGAAGCTGCATCCTCGGCCGATTGAGGCTGACGCGCCGGTGGTATTCCTGGAAGGCTCCGCAGCTGGCGGCAGCGCGGGCGAGGGCGCTCGCTCTACACTCAGCGGATCCCCAACCAATGGGCAGCGCGATCCGGCCCGCACCCTGCTTCAGATTTTGCAAGGACGTGAAATCGAGCAGAAGCGCGAGGCTCGGGCGGCGCTTGAGGAATTTGACCGTAAGGAGTGGAGGCAATGGAGCTCTTCGCTACCCGTGCGCGCGGCGCGCATTCGGCCGGGGAGCCCCGTATTCAAGCATCTGGCGTTGGAGCGCTGGGCCGCCGCGCGGGAACTGCACACCCGCGCGCTGCGCAACCGATCGCAGGTCGGGTTTCATACGTTGCGGATTGGGATCAAACGCATTCGCTATATGGTGGAGAATTTTCTGCCGGTCGAGCACAAGGCATGGAGCAACGACCTGAAGCATATGCAGGACCTGCTCGGCGAGGTGCACGATCTTGATGTGTTGTGGGCGACGGCGCTGGCCTGCCAAGTATTTGCAGACGAAGAATCTCGCAAGAGTTGGCATGCGCAAATCATTGAGGAGCGCACGAAGCGGATAGAAGAGTATAGGAAGCGTACGCTTGGGCCGGATTCGCGGTGGAATGTGTGGCGCGCGGGCTTACCCCAAGCCAAGCAGATTCAAGCGATTGCCATGCGGCGCATGAAGTTGTGGGCGAAGGCGCTGGACACCGATTTCGCGCATTCCGAGCGCGTGGCGCGATTGGCCGTGGCGCTTTATGACGGACTCGTGGGCGCGGGGTTGATCGCGGGTGGCGGCACGGGGGCCGCATCGCAAAATGGCGCTGCGTCGAACGCGCGCGACACTTTGAGTCTGGCCGGTCTGCTTCACGACGTTGGGAAAGCGAAAGGCAACAGAGGACACCACAAAGAGTCTCTGGAACTGATCAAGAGTCACGAGACGCCCTTGGGCTGGAAGACGGAAGTCATGACGCGAGCCGCCCTCGTGGCACGCTTCCACGCGGGAGCCCTGCCCTCTCGAAGCCACAAAGCGCTGCGGGACCTGTCCCCTGAGGAGCAGAAGATCACGATGCAACTGGCAGCGATTCTCAGACTGGCGAATGCGTTCGACGTCGCACATGACGGCCACGTCCGCAAGGTGCAGATCGAAAATGCGGATACGGGAAAACGACGCACGAACGGGTTCCTGCGGAAGCCTGCGAAGTTGGGTCCGAATGAAGCCCTGATCATCGGTGCTGAGGGGTTCGGGGTTGGCAGTCGGACTGCGCAGGCTGTGGCTGCGGAGAGATATTTGCTGGAAACGGTGCTGCGGAGGCCGGTTATCGTGAAGGCGATGAAAAGTGTCGAGCCGCGACGAGTTGTCACGGAGGCGAAGAGGATCGCTTCGTGATGCGTGCGTTTACCTTCCTGGTGATTTTGGCTGTACTGTTCCGGCTTAGAGGGACGAGGTTTGTGCGCAAGTTTCTGCTCGGTTTCTTTCGTGGTGGACCTTTAATCCCCCATTTCCTTTTTGAACTCAGAGTAAATGGTGTATGATCGCGCCAACGCCAGTATTCATGCGTCTTTGAGAGTCAAGACGAACTCCACGGAGGCTCAACCCGGTGGGTGAGAAACAAAATCAGCCCTTTCAGCTCTCGTTTAACCCCGGTTTGAAAGTGGATTTCCAAGGTTCTCGCGTCACCTCCGCCGGTGGTCGACTGTTAGTGCGCGAGTTGGATGAGCGTCTGGGATTGAGTGCGCTTATCACCGGCAACATCATGGAGGACGGGCGCGGCAGAAACACCCAGTTGCCACTCCCGGATTTGCTGCGGCAGTCCATCTACAGCCGCTTGGCAGGATACGAAGATCTGAACGATGCGGCGCGGCTGTCGCAAGATCCGACCTTCCGCCTGATTGGTTCGGAACAATAGTAGCGAAGGTGGAGTTTCATGCTGCGGAGTTGTTCCCACGACTGGGGTTCATTGTGACCAACTTGGAGATGCCGAGTCGGGCGGTGGTGCGCTTCTACAACAAACGCGGGACGGCGGAGCAGTGGATCAAGGAAGGCAAGCAGGCAGTCAAGATGACGCGGCTTTCCTGTCATCGGTTTCGCTCCAACCCAGTGCGGCTGGCGCTGAGCCTGCTGGCCTACAATCTGGGCAATTTGTCGCGGCGGCTGACGCTCCCCCGACGAATCGAGAATTGGTCTCTGACCAGTTTTCAGCAACGGCTGGTGAAGACCGGAGGGCGATTGGTGAAGCATGCACGTTATTACCGGCTCTTCCTCGCGGAAGGACATCTGAACCGGCGGCGGTTCGGGGCGATGCTGGGTCGGATCTCGCTGTTGCCGATACCGACGGGATAGAGAGTATGGTGGTCAGCACAGCAGCGGAATCCGTTTTACCAGCGGGCGGGTAAGGTGAGCTGTTGTAAAAATAACGGAATGTCGGGGCAATTTTCGAGGGTGCTGGCACGGGATCTCGAACTGTTGGAGCGGTCCGTATGAAGATTGTTTCATACTGGCGGCGAAGATCAGGACGGGTGTATGATCGGCGCGGTTTTGAAGCAAAAAGGAGATTCCGGCTAGCTTAGGCGGGAGGACAGGGTGCAATTGCCATTCGGCAATCGGGCAAAAACCGCCGGCATCCAGGCGGATCGCGCGGGCCTAGATGAACTCGGCGACTTTACCGCTAACAACCGAATCATCTTACTCTCTATCATTGCTGTCGGAATTGGTGTGCTGAGCGCCTTTGTGGCCCTGGCTCTGCTCCGGCTCATCGGCCTTTTCACGAATCTCTTCTTCTTCCAGCGCTGGGGTACGGCACTGGTGTCACCGGTCGGAAACAAACTTGGTGCATTCGAAATCGTTGTGCCGGTGTTGGGCGCGCTCATCGTAGGCCTCATGGCGCGCTACGGCTCGGAGCGCATCCGGGGTCACGGTATTCCCGAGGCGATCGAGTCGATCCTTATTCAAGGCAGCCGGGTCGAACCTGGGCTAGCCTTTTGGAAGCCCCTTTCCTCTGCCATCTCCATTGGTTCGGGGGGACCGTTTGGTGCCGAAGGACCTATCATCATGACCGGCGGCGCTTTCGGTTCAATCGTAGCGCAGTTCCTGCACCTGACAAGCGCTGAACGTAAGACGCTGCTCGTCGCCGGGGCCGCGGGAGGCATGTCAGCCACCTTCGCGTCGCCAGTCGCAGCCGTTCTGCTCGCGGTCGAACTGTTGCTCTTCGAATGGAAGCCGAGAAGTTTGATCCCGGTGGCTCTAGCGAGTGTGGCCGCGACCGTGGTGCGACACTACATTATTGGGTTAGGACCCCTCTTTCCTGTTCCGGCACACCCCGTGTTTATTGGTGCCAAAAGTCTTCTCGGCTGTCTCCTGGTGGGGTTGCTTGCCGGTGCGCTCTCGGCGCTGCTGACCGTTTCGGTCTATGCAGCTGAGGACTTTTTCGGGAAACTTTCAATCCATTGGATGTGGTGGCCAGCGCTCGGAGGTTTGGTGATTGGAGTGGGAGGTTGGTTTTGTCCGCAGGCGCTCGGTGTGGGGTACGATTCGATCGGTGCGCTCCTTCAGGGCGATATGCCAGTGCGGCTGATGCTGGGCCTGTTGGCGGTCAAGTGGATCATCTGGTCCGTCTCACTCGGATCGGGCACCTCAGGGGGTGTCCTAGCTCCGCTTCTGATGATGGGCGGCGCGCTGGGTGGGGTGATGGCCACGGTGCTGCCCAACGAGGGCATCGGGTTTTGGCCGCTCATCAGCATGGGCGCTATCCTGGGCGGCACGATGCGCTCGCCTTTCACCGGGGTCGTCTTCGCCTTGGAACTCACCCACGATGTCACGGTGCTCTTGCCTTTGCTGGCCGCTACTGTCATCGCCCACGGGTTCACGGTATTGACCCTTCGCCGGTCCATCCTGACCGAAAAGGTAGCGCGGCGGGGCTATCATCTGAGCCGGGAATACGCCGTCGATCCGCTGGAGATTCTGTTCGTGCGAGAGGTTATGCGGACCAACATCGCCGCATTTCCGTCTTCCATGCTCCTGAAGGAATTAGGTCATGCCGTTTCCGGTGGTCGTCGCCGCAAGCAGCGCTTATACCCTGTTGCGGATGCCGACGGCTACTTACTGGGGGTGGTGACCCAATCCGATATCGAGAAGTATATGCAGGAGCAATCTCTCAAAAGTGGCGACTCTCCCCTGGTCGAAGTGGTCCGACCCGATCCGGTTCGTGCTTACCCGGACGAGCCTCTTACTGGAGTGGTGGAACGGATGGCGTCCACAGGGCTGACTGAGTTTCCCGTTGTGGAACGCCGCGATCCGCGGAAGCTTTTGGGGCTGGTTTCGCTCGACGACCTCTTGCAAGCAAGAGTCCGGCGTTTGCAAGAAGAACAGCGTCGCGAGCGTGTGTTTCCGCTCCGCCTCGTGTTCCCCCTGGGGACGCGTTGGCGGCGCGCCAAACTAATCGAGAGCGAGAGGCTAAGCGAGAGTATGAAAAAAGAACCTGATGCGAAGTGGCTTCGAGTAAGAAACCCAGACTGCTGGGATGGGGTACATGGCGGATTCAACGAAGGCAATGCCAAGATGGTCTGCAAGAAATGCCATCACGAATTCCCGTTTGATTTGAAATGCGAGATATGTGGCAGTTCGAAGTTGGTTCTAGGGACTGCAGCTGCCACGCCCGGCATCTTCTGCAGCGTCTGCCATGAAGGGCAATGGCATTGGGACTGTCCAAATTGTGGTCGTCGCCAGGATTTTGCTAGCTCGTTCTTTTACAACAAGAACGCAATCGAAATTCGCGCCCGCTATATTGCTTAAGATAGAATCAGCTAACTGCGCCGGTCCGCCGAAAATGGCATCACCGAACGTACACCATGGCGCTGTGCGCGACCATTCCAAACGAAATTCCTCACTTAACAGGTGATTTCAAAACCCCGGCCAGCCTCCCGAACGGGGGGATGGCGCTTCCGGCTATTTAATGGGCGAAGGAGCCAAATCTAGACCGCCACAATGGAAGTAGATGGCATGAATGAAATTCTGCTTATTGCGGAAGCCTCGAGCTGTGTATTTTACCCATTGAGTCTTCGCATTGAGTGATTCGCTGGCCGCGTTGGTAATCCGGTTTAATGTCCTGTTGACGGTGGATGGCAAAACCGTGGCCTACGAGAATCCGCAGGGAGAAGTCGGGTTGCACAACACGCCGCTCGACATGATTCCGGATGAGATTCTGTCTTTCGACCAATTTGAGACCTATTACAACGTGTGCCGGTGGGACGGCGAAGCGCTGCTGCGGTGCCAACACTGATTCCACCGCTCAGAGGAAAATGCCCGCTACTGCGACAGGAACATAGAAGGAACGGTGATCGGGAAAGTTCTCGAAGAACGATGATCCCTCAGGGGGATGGCAACCTTCGCTGAACCAAGGAAGCCTCGAAGTCACTTTCTGAGGCGGGGGCGTCCGGGATACAAATGCATACATCCATGATTCACGCGCAATTGGTAGAACGGGCGGTGCGGTGGCTGCGGGCGTACCGCTGCGGAGTGGTGTTGTCGGAGCAGGCTTGCGTCAGTGGCGAGATGCCGGATGCGATCGGATGGAAACGTGCGTCGCATTCGGTCCTGGTTGAGTGCAAGGTCACACGTGCCGACTTCCTGGCAGATCGAGCCAAACCTTTTCGGCTGAAGCCGGAGAAGGGCGTAGGTTGTGAGAGGTTCTACCTGACTCCGCTCGCGTTGGTCAAAATCGAGGAACTGCCGGCGGGTTGGGGGTTGCTGGAATTGTGCCGCGGCCGGGTCGAGATGGTGCGCAACTCGGCCAAGAATCTGCGGACGGCGACGGGATTTCGCTATGAGATGAACCTGCTGCTCGCGAGTTTGCGGCGGGTCGAGGTGCGCATCGAGCCGCAGAGCATCACAGATTTCTTGAAGTGGAAGAACCGGATGGCTGAGTACAATCGCGGGACCCTGCCTGAGGGTTTGGCGGGGGCCAAGGAAGAGTTGAATGTTTTTCTGGAGCCGGAAGTGCCGTGCTAGCTCGATGTGTCAGGGGGGTCCGAAGCGCCATCATGAATTGATCCACACAGCGTGCCGTCCGTGACGGGACTCGATTCCATCTCCCTGGCGTTCCCGGCACTTCCGTGTCGGGCTTTCCCATGCCGCTTCGCGGCTCGAATCGATGTCTGCGGCTCGGTCCTGACGATGTCTTATGATGTTTGGGTGCGAGGGCGATGCGCCCTCGCGACAGTCGGCGGGACGCCGGCGCTACGAAAAGAAAACCGGGCTGGTTGGCCCGGCTTCTTCTGCGTCGAGTTGGATGCGGTTACATCACAGCGCGGCGCGACTGGCGCTGAGGTGCTTTAGTGCTCCTCAGGCGAGTCCACAGATCGAAAGATCTGAGCGGCAAGAGGAAAGTGACAGGAGGCTGGTTGCAAGCGGCGTGCCATGCATCTGTTGGTTTCGATTGTGAAATTCAAGTTATTGTTTTAATGGAAGTTACTTTGACTACGAAGACAGGCTCGAATGCGGCCGCCCTCGCCCATGCCTGCATCCAAGAGCAAAGTTCTGCATAGAAATGCACACTAGAGTGTGCATTCGCGAGAGGTCGAAGCTCTCAAAAAGGGACCGAGAAGGTACGGCTTTGCCACTGCCAAGGGGATGCAACGCGGTCCTTCTCGGCATAATTCCCGCCGCTCATTGTGTCTGACTCTGGCTCAGGCGTTGGTCCCTACGAAGTTATTTCTGCGGCTGGTGCGGGCGGGATGGGCGAGGTCTAGTGTGCGCACAATTATGTTGCAGCAGCAGAACTCCAGCACGGGCATGGATTTCATCTCGCTACCGAATTTCAGAGAAGGCGGAGTCCCTGAGGCCACTGCTAAATTCGCAGTTTGACGATATCGTTCCACGACTGTCGCCAGACGGGCACTGGATGGCATACATTTCGATCGAGAGCGGGCGGTGAGGTTCACGTCGTACCGTTTCCCGGTAGGGTGGGCCGGTGGAAGATTTCCAATAACGGAGTCACGATGGGCGTGCCAGGACTGACCTGGAGCCGGGCCGGCAAACAACTCTACTTCTGTGATGCGGCGGGAACACTGATGGTGGTCGATGTCCAGCCGCAAGGTGGAGGCGCAAGCAAGTCCAATTGTTAGTCAGCAGCTGGGGTGAGCCCCTCAAGCGGGGCTTCTTCACGTCCGGCAGCATTGAGGTATCTGGCCCTTCCGGTAAAGCCG
>DATDGW010000424.1:0-9276 GCA_036521895.1 Candidatus Sulfotelmatobacter sp.
CGTGGTGTCGGCCGATGTAGCAGTCGATGGCGTTGACGAGTTCCTCGACGCTGCGGAAGGTGCCGCGGCGGAGTCGGTTCTCGCTGAGGTCGCGGGAGAACCGCGTGGCCGTGTTGAGCCATGAGCAGCCCGTAGAGTGAGGCAAAGAACTGGGCGGGGGAGAGATGGGCGAAATCCGGGCACTAATCGGCGCAAATGCAATTGCGGAATTCGCTGACGTCAGAGAGATAGTGGTGAGCTCTCCTCAGCACCCGCTTTAGACTCAAGAGATCTCGATGGGGGGCGTTCCTCAGAGCGCAAAAAGTTGGGGGCAGGACGATGTAACCAAGACGAAGTGCGAAATCAGCCGCACCGGTGACCACCGTCCCTGCCGTAGCTGGTGCAACGCGAAAGTGCCGTCCTCTCCTTTTGAAAAAAGCGGCATTCCCGGTGAAACTGCTTAGCTGAATCGTGCAGTCGTTGGACCCAACTTCGGCGATGCGGTACGACATCCGCCCCTTGTTCTGTCGGTCCGCGACCCCTGTGGGGGCAAAAGTGTCGAATTCGACCTACTGCGGGGGGATTCGTCGAAGTTGCTACGGCACGGGCGACGCCTCGCTCCCACTTTCGGGAGGTTGGAGATGTCTCCCAAGAAGCTCCACACCTGTTCAGGTGCCCTAAATATCGTGCTCTTCGATTCGAGCCGCATGTCCCTGACATATTAACGCTGGCGTCCGTCGACGCCCAAGGAGATCGTGGATGCTGAGCTTACACACTCGTTATCATTGTACGACGCAGAGTACTAGAGGGTTCGCTTGAATAACGGGATCGCAACACCCAATGTGACCGCCGCGAAGATCGAGAGGAAGAGCATGTCTCCCCAAACCGCAGACAGAGTCGTTTCCTTGAGCAGCAGGCATTTGAAGCCGTCGACCGCATAGGTGAATGGGTCGCACCTCGCAATTGCCCGCAGCCACGGGGGAAACGCCTGGATGGGATAGACCGAGCCGCTGGGAAAGAAAAGAAGGGTATTGAGAATGCCAAACATGGCGCGCGGCACCAGCGGATCTTCGATGCGCACCATCAGCAGGAACATCATCGTGTTGAACGCCATTGAGGTCAACACAATCATGATCAACAGCCCAAACATGGTAACGGGATTGAACACAGTTCCCACTCCCGCCATCATGGAACCGATCCCGACGATGATCACGCCAGTCATCACGGCCTTGATGGCGCCCGCCAGGTTGAGCCCCAATACGAGTTCGAGCTTTGTGATGGGCGTGACCAGGTAGCCCTCGTGCACGCCGCGCGCCTTGTCGTCGATGTAGAGCATGCCTCCGCCGATCATCACCGACACAAACATGGCCAGCACCAGCGACCCGGGCAGCAGGTACTTCATGTACTCGATGTAAGGGTAGAGTTCGACGATATCGAGGGCCGTCTGCTGCAGGATGCGCGGCGACACGGTAGGCTGATTGAGCGAGTTGGTCAGGTCCGACAATTCAGCTTCGACCGCCGAACTCATGAAGTTGTCGCTGTTGTCGACGACCAGGGCGATGCGCGGATGGTTCTCCTCGTACACGCGGCGCGAGAACTGCGGCGGAATGATGACCGCACCTTCCAGCTTGCCGTTGCGCACATCTTCCATCGCCTGCTTGTCGCTGTCGTACGAAATTGGAACGAAGGTGCGAATGTTGGCGCGCACGGAGTCGAAGGCCTCGCGGACTCGCAATGCCTGAGGACCGCCGTCCTGGTCGACGATGGCTACACGGGCATCGTGAATCTTTCCGCCGAACGCATTGCCCAGAATGATCAACTGCACCAGGGGAAAGATCATCGACGCCAGCATGAGCGCCGGCGAACGAAAGAACTTGCGCATCTCGCGCTCGACCATGGCCATCATTCGGTTCATAAGATCTCCGTCGCGCCGCCGTCTCGGCGGCCGTGGCGGCGGGCGTCTCGCCCGCCGCGCCGGCAGGATGCCAGCGCTACCCAGTTCCTCAAGGCTGCAACCCCGGCCGCTGCGGCATGACGAAGGCATACGCCTTCTGCAACTCGTCGCGAAGTTGTCGCCCGGTGTAGTGCACGAAGACGTCGTCGAGGGTTGTGTTCTGCACCGAGAGCGACTTCACCGGCACTCCGGCCGCCACCGCCATCTCGACCAACTCGGTCGTGGTGCGCGAACCGTTGCCGGTCAGCACTCGATACATGCCGGCGCCTTCATGTTGCACCGAAGTGACTTCGCTGAGCGCGTGAAGCCGCTGTTCCCAGTCGTCGGGAGGATTGTCGAACTGCGCCTCGATCACGTTCGATCCCGGCACGCTGGCTTTGAGTGCCGCCGGCGCGTCGAGCGCCACGAGTTTGCCGTGATCGACAATGGCGATGCGATCGCACAGGCGGTCGGCTTCATCCATATAGTGCGTCGTGATCAGAATGGTCAGCCGGCGGTGCTCTTTGATGTTGCCCAACATTTCCCACACCGCGACGCGGGATACCGGATCGAGCCCGGTGGTGGGCTCGTCGAGAAAAAAGATGCGCGGATGATGCACCAGACCGCGCGCAATCTCAAGCCGCCGCCGCATACCGCCCGAGAGCGTCTTCGTGGCTGCGTCCCGCCACTTCGTCAAGTCGACCAGCTCCAGAAGTTCATCGATCGACGTCTTGCGCTCTTTCGCGGGAACGTCGTAGAGCTTGGCGTAGATGTTCATGTTCTCTTCGACCGTCAGGTCGAGGTCGCTGGTCAACGCCTGCGGAATCACGCCAATCATGCGCCGCGCCGCGTTCGCTTCTTTGGCGACGTCGTGTCCGCCAATGCGCGCTTTCCCCGAAGTGATCGGGATCAGCGTGGTCATCATGCGAATCAGCGTCGACTTCCCTGCCCCGTTCGGGCCGAGCAGGCCGAAGATCTCGCCCGCAGTCACTTTGAAGGAAACATCATCGACCGCGGTAAAGTCTCCGTACTTCTTGACGATGTGGTCGACTTCAATCTCGGATGGCGCGGAGGGATCGTAGACCGGCTTCTCCAGTGCGACCGGTGTGCTGGCTGGCGCCGCTTCGTTCGATCTTGCAGTGAACTCCGCCATCATCGTTGCTCCGCGGTTGTGGCACGCTGCGTACTGCCGGTCTGCAATTGCTCAGGAGAGACCAGCACTTCAGCCGTCATGCCGGGCACGAATGCGCCTTTGGGATTCTCCATGCGGACTTTCAGCACGATCGTCTTGATATCGCGCTTGCGGCGGCTCACATCGCGCTGCGTGGCGAAATCGCCCTCTACGCCCTTGAAGAAAACTTTACCGCTCATGACCGTCCCACCCGGCAGACGAACGCGCAGCACATCGCCGTAGCCGATGTGGTCCGCGTAGGTTTCAGGAATCGCGGCCCGCGCCCAGGTATCGCTGAGGTCGACGATGGTCACGATGGGTGCACCGATGTTGACCACCTCGCCTTGCCGCGCGGCGCGCACCGACACCGTTCCATCCACGGGGGCGTAGACATTCGTGTAGCCCAAGCGGACTGCCGCCTGCTTCTTCTGCGCGATGGCACTCTTAACGTCGGCCTCGGTGGAAGCGACCGTGCTCCGCGCCGCGTTGGCTTGTTGGGTACGCGCCACAGCTGCGTTCAGATCGGCCTCCGCCGCCCGCACCAGCTCCTGCTGCGCCTGCACGATGGCCTGGGCCGCCTGCAAGTTCGTTTCGGCCTGCACACGCTCTTGATCCGACGCGATTCCCGCCTTAGCCAGTTCGATAGCGCGTCGACTGTCGCTCGCGGTGCGGTCCAACTGGGCCTTCGCCTGGGTCAGTTGCGCCTTGGCTGAGGACAACTTTGCCTGCGCGTTCGCTACATCGCTCGAGGTCGATCCCTTGGTCGATTGTTCGGTGTGCTGCATCTCCGCCACTTTGTGCTGCAGGCTGGAGATCGTCGCCGTGGCTGCGGCTTCTTGCGCCTGCAGCTCCGACGGATCGAGCACAGCGATCAGGTCCCCAGCTTTCACCGGCGTGCCTTCATCCACCAGTAATTTCTGGATGCGGCCGCTGACTTGCGCGCTGACGATGACCTGGTTGGCGTCTACCGTGCCGATCAGCACCAAGTCGCGCGAATGCTCGGTGGAAAAGTAGTAGTAGGTCGCGGCAATCGCGAAGATGATTCCGAGAAGGATGAAAAACCTGTTACGCGCGCTCATGAGCGTGCTCCTTGCGTGGCGTTCGGTGTGGGACGGAATAACGCAGCGGAAATGAAATCCAGCACAGCGACGCGCCGCTCCGCGATCCGCTCGGGGGTTAGGGGATTGAAGCCGACAATCTTCTGCATCATGGGCGCGCTGCTGAAATAAAACACGATCATCGCGACCATCGAGGGAACGAAGTGTGCGGGGTTCACAGGACGAAATTCTCCGTCCGCCGTCCCCTTGCGGATCAGATCAGCGACCCGGGCGAAAATCGGCTGAATGTAGGTCTTGATCACCTTGTCGATGTGCTGCGACTGGCCTTCGCGCGCCCGCATCATCTCGCGCTGCATCAACCTGGGATAGAGTTGGTTCGAAGCGATGAAATCGAAGTAGGCGCCGACATAGGCCATCATCTTCTCGCGGGGCGGCAGGTCCCCGTCGAGCACGCGGAAGACGGTATTCTTCAGGCCGGAAAACGCGTCGTCGAGCACGGCGCCATAGAGGGTCTCTTTGTCTTTGAAGTAGTAATAAAGGAGCGCCTTGTTGACGCGGGCCTCGCGGGCAATGGCGTCGGTGCGGGCCCCGGCAATTCCGTGCTCGGCGAACTCCTGCGCCGCAGCCTGCAGGATGGCGGCGCGGCTCTCCTCCGGCCGGCCCCGGGACCCCATGCGGCGGCGCAGAACATGGCGGCGCTGAAAGAGTCGAGACATTAATTAACCAGTTAGTTAGATTATACATGCAGGCAACGGATGCGCAACTTGTTTTCTGAAGCAATTGCCTTCCGGTCCCTCTCTTAAAGGCGTCATCCCGAAGCGCGGCGCGGTTCAGCCGCGCGAGGGGATCTTGCGCGGGGCTTCTCGACACGAATTGCGGGCCGGCAGCGAGATCCTCCGCTCCGCCTGAAAACCGGCTACGCTCAGGATGACGCCCCAGAGAAGCTGTTCGTGTTCTAATAACCGTTCGCTCTCATCACACTTACGAGGATCTCCTGATGAAACGGCTGCCGCTGTTACCCGCAGTTCTGTGCATGACTTGCTTGTTCTCCATCTCCTCAGTCGCACAGGTTCCGCAAAAACCCGACCGGCAGGTTGCCATCACCATTGACGACCTTCCTGCCGGGATGGCCGACCGGTTGCCCGTGGCCCAGATCACAACCATGACCGCGAAGTTGCTGGGCACGCTGCGCGATCAGAAGATCCCCGTTGTGGGCTTTGTAAACGAGAAGAAGCTCTATAGGACGGGCGAGGTCGATGAGCGCATCAAGGCGCTGCAGCTGTGGCTCGACGACGGCTTCGAGCTGGGGAACCACACGTTCAGTCACGCGTCGCTGAATCAGGTTGGATTGAAAGCGTGGGAAGACGACGTGATTCAGGGCGAGAGTGTAACCCGCATGCTGCTCGCGCAGCGCAAGATGAAGCTGCGCTACTTTCGCCATCCATATCTCGACACGGGACGGGACCTGCTCACACGGCGCGAAGCCGAAGCATTCCTGGTAGAGCGCGGGTACCGCATCGCTCCCATCACGCTCGACGGGTGGGACTGGATGTTCGCCGGACTCTACGAAGATGCCAAGATGCGCAACGACTCGGCGCTACAGCAGCAGATCGTGAAAGACTATCTCGCGTATCACGACGCGGTGTTCGCGTACTCAGAGCGGCTATCGGCCAAAATTGTTGGTCACGAACCCAAGCAGATCCTACTGCTGCACGCTAGCAATCTGGAAGCCGATCACATCGGCGAGCTGCTCGACGTTCTGCGCAAGCGCGGATACCGCTTCATCACGCTGGAAGACGCGCTGGGCGATCAGGCCTACAGCCTGCCTGACACCTACGTCGGAGAAGAAGGCACGGGCTGGATCGATCACTGGGCGATTACCCAGGGCAAGATTCCGCAGGGCGCTCCGGCGTTTCCGCAGTGGGTGATTGAGCGGACAAAGCAGTTGCATCTGTCCACCGGACAAGTATCGGCGGAGCCTGCTCCGTGAGCCGACTGCTATCAGTTTGTCGGTGCGCGGAGAACCGCTTCCACCGTCTGAAGCTCTTTACGCGCTGCGTCGGCGCGCGGGCCGGGTGGCTCCTCTTTGAGGAATAACTCCAGTTCCGCGATCGCATTCGCACCGTCCCTTTTCTTCTCGAACGCGCGCGCCGCTACGCGATGCACGAAGGCGTGCGGCCTCTCCAGCGCATGCGCCTTGCGGCTGGTCGCGATCGCTGCGTCGAAATGTTGGTCCATGAACTCCGCATAGGAGAGCAGGATCAGCGCCATCGTGTCGGTCGGATCGAATGCGGAAACCTTATCCAGCACCGCTTCTGCGGCGGGATAGTTGCCCGCGGCAATGTGCATTCTGCCCAGATTGACGTAGGCCAACGCAAAATGATCGTTCACACTGATCGCCTTCTGCAGTGCTTCGACCTCTCGTGGCTGGTCTCCCAGGTGCGAATAGATCACGCCCAGGTTGTTGTAAGCAACGGCGTAGGCAGGGTCGACCGAGACTGCCTTATTGAGCTCGTGAATGGCCTGTTCCCATTTCTGCTTTCCGATCAACTCATTCGCCTTGTCGAATTCTTTGCGGGCACGGCTGGGCACGCTGAGATCTGAGGCGGAGACGAGAGCATTGCCGAACATCCCTTCATTGCGGATGATCTCCTTCGGCCGCGTCACTTGGACTTCGAACTCGGCCGGGCCATCCGACATCAAATCGATGTGGCCTGCATCGGCATGCGCAACGTGGTCGCCAGACACCGTCAAGCGGTAATTGCCTTCGGGCAGGTTGAAGAAGTCAACTTCGCACTGATCGTTCGTATCGCCCACCGCCATGGGACCACCGTGTCCCGCCAACGTGACGTGAGCCGATCCCTCACAAATACCGCTCTCAAACGCAACCCGCACTCGCACCCGGCGGACGATTCTTCCGGCATCGATTTGCGCCGCAGCCGAAGCCGCCAGCAAGAGCAAGAGAACCAATACGCGACTCTTCATGGCACACTCCAGAGCCGCTGTCAGGAAGCTGTTCGTTGCCTGTCACCGGAAAGCACGACGACTCGTGTGACAACTTGGGAGTGAGACGCGAATGCAGAAGATTCGGTAGCGACAGATCGTGATGTGCGTACAACTTTGTGCAGATTCTTTTTGAGTGCGAAACATCACGCGGCCCAACAAGCGTGCGAACGCGGAGTGTTGCGACGTTGATTGAACTCACCGGGAAACAGAACGCAAATAACAAAGGCCGCTGCGAGAGCGCCCTGAATCGTTATGTTGGGAACGGATCGTTGCTGAGACTCAGGCTAGCTCGCGCCGCCGGCGATCGACGGTACGAGCAGGACTTCGTCGCCTTCCTGGAAGGCGTAGGTGGGCCCGCCGAGGAAGCGGATGTCTTCTTCGTTCACGTAGATGTTGAGGAAGCGGCGGACCTGACCCCTGTCGTCGCGCAGGTGCGGCTTGAGGTCGGGAAACTTTTCATCGAGTACGGAGAACAGGTCCGCGAGATTCGTCGCGGCGCAGGTGATCGATCCGACGCCTTCAGTGTGGCGCCGGAGTGCGGTTGGGATTTGAACGGTGATCGGCATGTTACGCTCCCACGCCCGTGGCTTCGGCTTCCGCGATGACTCCGGGAATCTCGGAGAGGCTCAGCGTCCGCTGCAGGTAATGTTCGAACTCCGCCAACTTCGGAGCGATCGGACGCTCGGTCTCGTAAACTCCGGCCAGAACGTCGGTCGTCTTCAGGCCGTTACCGGTGATGCAGAGCACCGTCGTTTCTTCGGGCAGGATGCGGTCCTGGCGATACAGCTTACCCGCCGTGCCCACCGTGACGCCGCCTGCAGTCTCGGTGAAGATGCCTTCGGTCTCCGCCAGCAGCTTGATGGAGTTGATCACTTCGGGATCGCTGACGTCCTCGCTCCATCCGCCACTGCCCTTGATGGTCTTGATCGCGTAGTGTCCATCAGCAGGATTGCCGATGGCCAGCGACCGCGCGATGGTCGTCGGCTTCTGCGGCTCGATCTCAGAGCTGCCAGTCTTGACTGCAGTCGAGATCGGCGAGCAACCCGTGGCTTGCGCTCCGAAGAACTTCACTTCCTTCGCTTCGACCAGACCGAGTTTCACCAGTTCGTCGAACGCTTTCTTGATCTTCACGATCAGCGATCCGCCAGCCATGGGGCAGACGACGTTATCGGGCAGACGCCATCCGAGTTGCTCGGCGATCTCGAATCCGACCGTCTTCGATCCCTCGGCATAATAAGGACGCAGGTTGACGTTGAGGAAGCCCCAGCGGTGCTCGTCCGCGATCTGCGAGCAGAGACGGTTGACTTGATCGTAGTTGCCGGCGATGCGCACCACTTTCGCGCCGAAGACGTTGGTGCCGAGAATCTTTGCTGGCTCGAGATCGGAGGGAATAAAGATCCACGCCTTCAGGCCTTCGCGGGCGGCGTGGGCCGCGACGGCGTTGGCCAGGTTTCCTGTCGACGAACATGACACGGTGTCGAAGCCAAAGGCCTTCGCCTGCGACAACGCGACGGCGACCACTCGGTCTTTGAAGCTCAGCGTGGGCAGGCAGACGGCGTCGTTCTTGATGTAGACATTCCCCGCAGCCGCGGCCGTTCCACTCCACTGTTTCGCGAGGCGTGGAGCCTGAAACAGTGGAGTGAAGCCGACCGGCAGCCGCGGTTCATAGCCCGGGGGGAGGGGCAACAGTTCGGAGTAGCGCCACATGTTCGGCGGCCGCTGGGCGATCTGCTCACGGCTGACGGATCCGCGCAGGGCGTCGTAGTCGTAAGCAACTTCCAGGGGAGAGAAACAATCGTCGCAGATGGAGCGGGGCTGGTTTCCCCATGTCCGTCCGCATTCGCGGCACCGCAGTTCGTAGTGAGACATGTTGCTACTCGCTTTCTCTTCAGTAACGCGAGTAGCCGGGGACGAGCCTCGAAAAAGCGGCCTAAAAGCAAATGGCCTCTTTTTCCAGGAAAAGGAAAAGAGGCTATCGGAAAGCGGGTCCAAATATTGCGCGCGTTCCGAATCCCATGTTCCCTGTTTCCAGGAGAGAGTTGGCACCAAGCACCCGGGATATATGATCCCGGATCGGTTGCCGTGGCGTCATAGGGCTCGTCCCTCAGCCACTCTGCATGAAATTCAGG
>DATDGW010000425.1:0-4278 GCA_036521895.1 Candidatus Sulfotelmatobacter sp.
CACCAAAATCCTCATTAGTGTAGCTCGAATAATACGGTTCGTGATAATTCTGCGGAAAGAGTTCCAAGAGGCCATCGTAATCGGGGCGATCGCCACGCTGGAGTGAATCTAGGATTACCAAACGACCGCCGGGCTTGAGCACCCGGGCACATTCACGAATTGTGATTCGCCTTACCTTTGGCGGCAATTCGTGAAACAAGAAAATGTTGGTTACAGCATTCTGGCTGTTATCTGGTAGCGGTATCGCTTCGGCCTTGCCCACAACGAAGCCGGTCCGCGTCCAGCGCTTCAAATGACGCTGTGCATACTTGAGATACGCTTCCGACATGTCTAATCCGATGGTCTGAAGCCGTGGCCAGGTCTGCTTAACGAAATCAAGGAATCGCCCTGTGCCGCAACCAATATCAAGAAGCTGCAATCTGCGCTGATCGCGTCCAGCAAAAGCTTCATGGAGTTGCGGCAATGCCTGGCGTCGAATGGCGTTGGCAGCTCCGTTCAGAAGCACCTCGACCTGGGTGTCGTATCGTTCAGCGGAATCGTCGGTCATCCACCCGCCGGATTGAAAATGGAAATTCTGCAAATAGTAGGAGGGCCGCTTTCCACGCGTTTCCTTGCTTAAGACTTCGTTGTATGCCCGGCGCTCGCGACGTCGATGGATTTTTGGAAGATCTTCAAAGAAAAGCCGCGAGCGATGGATCATTGTTAAGAGAGATCCGTCGTGATCGACAGGAACGGGGTAAATGCCGGCCTCCACATTGGCGAGGTCCTGCATAAAAAGCCTAATCATTTCCGCATAGATGTAGTCGCGGTCTGGCACGGGCGCGTCGGTATGGGGCCGCCGTCGTGTGCGCGATTGTGCGCCTTCTCTTCGTCGCGCGACCTCAGCAAGCCGGCGTAGGGCGAGACCATGCCCAAGATACCAAGCGACGCGCGGCAACTGGCTCAGTCCGTAAGCGAAACGGGTGACCACGGTGGAAACGGGCGAACTCATATTACTCCAGTGCCATACCCTTCTCGGCCAATTCCTTTTTTGCTTTCTCGTTCTTAGCCAAGTGCGTCAGCCCCATGCCACGCAATACATTGGTGCTTTGGTGAACTGAATATTGTCGTAACCGACGATCTCTATTCGGTTGCCCCAGGGGTCCCGAAAATCAAGGAACGGCCCCCCAAGTACGGTAACTCCAGCTGCCTCGAGTGCCTTGCGGGCCGCTTCCTTGTCGTCGACGACCAGACCGAAGTGGCGACCGTCATCTGCGGGCTGCCTGCGGCCCTTCTGAAGGGCAATAAACTGATCACCCAGGTCGATGAAAGCCATGGAATCACTCTTGCCGCGCAGTTCGAACCTGAAGAGACGGCCGTAGTACGCTAGCGCCTCGTCGATATCGCCGACCTCCAGCGCGACGTGGTTGAAGCCAACGACGCGCGGTTTCGCGAACTCAGCCATTAGGACCTCCTCCACCAGTCTGAAGATTTAAGTGGGCAACGTTAGCTCCCGAAGCAATCCTGGCAGTAAAGTAGGATCGCTGCTGATTGAAAAGCGGCCCGCGTTTGACCCATGGCGAATCCCTGCTGTTATCCCAGCTGAGATAACCGTCATAGGAGCTCCGCCATGCTTCGGGCTACCCTGTGCGCACTCTTGGTAGTCGCCGCGACGCCTCTCGGGGCCCAGGAACAGAAGCAGCCGCAGGCGCCACGTCCGGTCCAAACCGACGTTGCACTCGCGCTCGTGCTCGCGGTGGACGCTTCCGGTAGCGTCAGCGATGATCGCTTCGAACTGCAGAAGCAGGGCTACGCAGCGGCATTCCGAAATCGACAGGTCTTGAACTCAATCCGCTCGCTGACCACACAATCGATCGCAGTTACCATGATGCAGTGGACCGGTCCGGAACTGCATGTGCAAACTGTCGATTGGACGCTCGCCAAAGACGAGGCCAGCGTGAATGCACTCGCCGATGCGATTGAAGGGTCGAAGCGGCAATTGTTCGGCGGCGGCACCTCGATTAGCGGCGCGATCGATTATTCGCGCATCCTTCTCACTGCCAGCCCGTTTCTCGGCATCCGTCGCGTCATCGACATCTCGGGCGACGGCGCCAACAATCGCGGACGAGCGGTAACACTGGCGCGCGACGAAGCGGTCCGCGATGGCATTAGCATCAACGGCCTGCCGATCCTTTCGCTCGAGCCGGACCTTGACCGCTACTATTACGACAATGTCATTGGCGGGCCGGGTGCGTTCATGGTTCCGGCGAGGAACTATGACACTTTCGCCGATGCGATTTTAAAGAAATTGATTACAGAGATTGCCGGGGTCGCACCGAACACGCTGACTGAAGTCCGCTTTTAGGAGTAAAGCGGACATCCCATGGACGGGCGCCATTGTCCGCTAATTCTGCAATGAATGTCCGCTTTCGGGGGTAAAGCGGACATCCGGCCATGTCTGCTTTTAGTCCGCTACTGGGGCGAAGCGGACATCACGCGGACGTGCTGGAATGTCGTTTATTGACCCATTTCGGAAGTAGCTGAATTCGACCTGCTGTAACGCACAAACCCTCTTTGTGTTGCCGAATTTGGGTACGCTCGAACTAACCATCGGGGGCAGAGTGAAAAAATGCGCATCTTTCTAACCGGTGCAAATGGCTTTATTGGCGGCGCAGTTGCTGTCGCGCTGATCGCAGCTGGCCATAGGGTCCGCGGTTTGGTTCGCGGCACGGCAAAGGCCGAACTGGTTACAGCATCTGGTATCGAAGCGGTCGTTGGTTCGCTTGATGACGCGGCGTTGTTGCAAACTGAAGCACGGGCCGCCGACGCGGTGATCAATGCTGCCTCAAGCGACCATCGCGGCGCGGTGGAAGCCCTGATTGCCGCCATGTCCGGTTCCGGCAAGCCCTTCATCCATTCGAGTGGCACCAGCATTGTCGCCGATCTCGCCATGGGCGAGCCATCTGACCGTATCTTTGACGAGGCGACGCCGATTGAACCGCTACCCGAAAGAGCCGCGCGTGTGGCGATTGACCAATTGGTACTCGCGGCCCCCGGTATTCGTTCGATGGTGCTTTGCAATGCGATGATCTACGGCCATGCGCTGGGACCGCCGGCGGAGAGCGTCCAGATTCCCGCACTCGTGCGTCAGGCCAAGGTATCGGACGTAGCGCGCCATGTCGGCCGCGGATTGAATCGATGGTCCAACGTGCATATTGCTGACGTTGCGGCGCTTTATGTATTGGCGCTCGCGAAGGCACCGGCTAGCACATTCATGTATGTCGAAAGTGGTGAAGAGGCGCTCGGGGAAATTGCCAGCGCCATCGCAGCCCGGCTTGACCTCGGCGCCGCGCAATCTTGGTCCGCCGAGGAAGCGATTGCGGCCTGGGGACGGAATTTAGCGGTGCTCTCGCTGGGCTCCAACAGTCGCGTGCGCGGCAAAGCTGCGGTTAAACTTGGCTGGTCGCCTACTCGGCGATCAGTGACGCATTGGATTGCCAACGAAATGGTTTAGCGCGTGCGTCCGCAAGCTCCGCCTACTTCACAGCGCCTCCGGTTATCCCGCTGATGAACCGATCGAGAAAAGATTATACGCGATCGCCACCGGGATGCTGGCAATCAAGGCGCCGGCCATGATCTCGCCCCAGAAGAAGATGTCACCGCGGATGAGATCGGTCGCCACGCCAAGCGTGATCGGCTTTTGATCAGACGCGGATATGAAAGTCAGAGCGTAGACGAACTCCTGCAAGGTTAGCGTGAAGGTGAAGATCACCACCGTCAGAATCCCCGGCACCGACAGCGGGATCGCCATCTTGACGAAGGCGCCGAACAAGCTGCAGCCGTCGACGATCGCTGCCTCTTCGATCTCGACCGGCAGCGCCTTGAAGAATCCCATCAGCAGCCAGGTGCAGAACGGGATGGTGAAGGTCGGATAAACGACGACCAGCGACCACATCGAGTTCTGCAAGCCCAGCCCAGCGATCACCCGTGACAGTGGCAGGAATAGGAGCGTCGGCGGCACGAGGTAGGTGAGAAAGATGCCGATTCCCAGGGCCTCGCCGTTGCGGCCGGTCATGCGTGCGAGGCTGTAGGCGCCCGGCACCGCGGTGACGAGGGTGATAGCGGTGACGCAGAGGCCGATGATCAAGGAGTTCAACAGCCAGGTCGTGAACAAGGTGTTCTCGAACAGATAGCGGAAGTGCTCGAGCGTGGGCGGATCGTTGAACCAGAACGGATTGTGAGTGACGTTATAGAGGTCGGCGTTCGTCTTGAATGAGGTGATTACCATCCAATAAAATG
>DATDGW010000426.1:0-5262 GCA_036521895.1 Candidatus Sulfotelmatobacter sp.
CCGCTTGGTGCGATTGGCAAAGTGTCGCTGGAAGATTGAGCAGGACTATCAGCAACTGAAGGAAGAACTTGGACTGGACCATTACGAAGGGCGCAGCTGGATCGGCTGGCACCACCACACCACGCTCGTCATGATGGCGCACGCGTTCCTGACACTGGAAACCCTTCGGCGAAAAAAAAACTTCTGGGTGGACCCTGCCACAGACACGCCGTGAGATTCAGTCCCTGCTGATCACCTGGACCGGGGTTTGCGCCTACTGTCGAGCAAAGTCCCAACGCTCACGCGGCTCCTAATACTTAACGTAGTAGTACAGGGTGCGGTCCGAAAACGTCCAGACTGCGCAGACGAGTCGGCTATCATAGGCAGGCGATTTCGATTTCTCTGATTGCCCATCAATCAGAAATCAACGGCTCCACGAGCGGGATGGCTTATGAATCTGGACTTGCAAGTCTGTTCCCGGGCGCGCTTGTCACGCGATCCGCGCTTCGATGGCAAGTTTTTTATTGGAGTCGTCGGCAGCAGGGTGTACTGCCGTCCGATTTGTCCGGCACCGACCGCTAAGGAAAAGAATTGCCGGTACTTCGCCACCGCCGCCGCCGCGGCCGAAGCGGGATTCCGTCCCTGTCTGCGCTGTCGCCCCGAGAGCTCCCCTGGAACGCCCGCCTGGCTCGGAACTTCCAACACGGTTTCTCGCGCTCTGCGTCTGATCGGAGAGAGCAGTCTCAAAGGCGGTGGCGTCGAGGTTCTGGCTGAGCGGCTAGGAGTTGGCTCGCGTCACCTGCGCCGCCTCTTCCTGCGCTATCTCGGCGCTACTCCGGTTGCCGTCGCGCAGGCCCGCCGCCTTCACTTCGCCAAGAAGTTGATCGATGAGACCAGCCTGTCCATGAGCCAGATCGCCCTCGCCTCAGGATTTGGCAGCGTTCGTCGCTTCAACGCCGGCATGCGTGAGGTCTACCGCCGAACACCCACGCAGATCCGGCGCCTGGTGCGGAACACCACCGTCCAGCCGGGAAATCAATACCTCTTCCGCCTGCACTTCCGCCCGCCGTATCACTGGCAGGGTATGCTCGACTTTCTCGCCGCCCGCGCCACTCCCGGAGTCGAAGTTGTGGAATCCGGCGTATACCGCCGGACGATTTCTGTGCATGATCGCCCTGGATATTTTGAAGTCTCACTCGACCATTTTCGCGACGCACTTCTGGCCCGCATCGAATTCGGCGATCCCCACTCGCTCTTCTTCATCGTCGAACGCATCCGCGCCATGTTCGATCTCAACGCGGATTGGGCGGCCATCGATTCGAGTCTACGAACCGATCCCGCTATCGCCGCCAGAGTGGATCTCGATCCCGGCCTTCGCGTTCCCGGCTGCTGGGATGGCTTCGAACTCGCCATCCGCGCGATTCTCGGCCAGCAGATTGCCGTCAAGGGCGCCACTGTCCTCGCGGGCCGCATTGCCAGCACCTACGGAAAGGCATTCAAAGGGCCCAGCGGCCTCAGGCACCTGTTTCCGTCCGCTGAGATTCTCGCGGAGGCGAAACTCGCCACCGTCGGCGTAACCGGCGCCCGCGCCGAAACCATTCGCAGTCTGGCCCGCGCCGTTTGCTCCGGCAAGATCGGCTTCGTGGGAGTGGTCGACTCCGCCGCATTTCTCGGCCGCTTGTGCGAAATCCCCGGCATCGGCAAATGGACCGCACAATACGTTGCCATGCGTGCGCTCCGCGAGCCTGATGCCTTTCCCTCCAGCGATCTCGGCCTGCTGCACGCCTCGTCGCTAGCCACCGCGCGGGAACTGGAACAGCGCGTCCAAGCCTGCAGACCCTGGCGCGCCTACGCAGCCATATATCTTTGGAAAATCGCCAGTCAGTCCGCCCCTCGCGAGGCCCGCTCATCTTCCCGGCACTCCCAGAAACACAACGTCGCGGGACCGGCTCCCGGCCACTCCGTCTCAATTGCTGTGTGAGGAGAACAGCAAAAATCAATCCAGCAACGGCCGCGCCGACCCGCCCAGCAACGATGGATTCATGTTGAAGATGTTGTGATGCCCCTCGGGCCCGCCCCATGCAAACATGATCGAGACCATGGGGAACCCGCCCGCCCGCAGCGTAAACCCACCCGCAAAGCTGTGCCGCAGATGGTCGAATCCCAGATCACTGCGCGCTAGCGCCACACGCCCCTGATCCGCCGTGAACTTGAATCCAAACGGCCCCCAGATTGAGTGTTCAAAGCCTTCCTGCAGCAACAAAAGATTCGGCGCGCGATACCGGTAGTCCTGATAACTCCCCAGTGACATCGCGCCGTTGATGTCCGACCCGCCCAAAGTCTGCTGGAAATAAAACGGCACCGCGCTGGTCGCCGAATTCATCGACTCCGAAAGCAGCAGCCGCACATTGATTGACCCATTCAGATTCCGCGAATGTGAAACCGCAGGACAGGTCGATCCCACCGGCGCACACGAATCCGGACCAACCCCTTCCGTACTCCTCGGTCCCGACTGCGTGTAGCCATACAAATACAGCGTGTGATTCAAGTCCACCGTCCACCGCTGGAACGAATTCTGCGAACTCGACGGAGCAAAGAACTCTTGCATATTCCCCATGTAGTTCAGCTGCAAGTAATCCGCCATCACCGGCTTGATGCGCACTCCCTGGGCCAGCTGGACAAATCCCGGCTGCGAACTTAGCCCCGGCGCGGTCGCATTCGTGTACTTCGTGTAAATCGACGGCACCGACTGTCCATTCTCGCCCCGTATATTGACCCACCGCCCGTTCACTTCTCCGAACAGTGACAAGTTCAGCTTGCGGATCGCCGCCCATTCATACACCGGCTTGATGGCATTCACTCCCACAATCGTCTGCGTCATCCCAAACACCGACGCGCCCGTCAGCTGCGAATCATTCCCCAGCCCAAAATAATTCAGCTTGTTCAGCGAGATCGTCTGCGCGTACAGATTAAACACCGTGTAAGGATGCACCCCCAGGTTGGACTTCTTCGGCTTCGGCGCCGCTCCTCCCGCAGCAGGTTCATTCACAACGATCTTCACTTCCGGCGTGTGCACCAGCGTCAAGTATCCGCCGGCGCGCCAGGCCCCGCTGAACGCGCCCACCGCATCCATGTCCCAACTCGTCCGCCAGTTCTTCGTATTCCTCGACGCCACGAACGCTCCGCCCAAGCCGAATCCGTTTTGCGGCGGCATGCTCCCCGCCGCGATGTGGAGTGGGTGATCCGTGAACAACTCGACCGCGCATCCCGTCGCGCCCTTGAAGCCGCCCTTGCATGCGTCGCCCATGCGCTCGCCCTCGCGGCGAAAGTCCGCTTGCAGCCAGTTCTCCTGCGCCCGCGCCCCCGGAATCATCGTGCCCATCGCCGCAAGCCACAGCAGCACCACCACGCTTCGCCGCATACCGCCTCCTGCCAGCGCTATCTATTTCTTCCCAGGTTTCCCGCCAGGCTTCTTGCTACCGCGATTCTTTTCCCCGCGTTCGTCCGCGATGGCCGCAATCTCGATCACGCGCTTGCGCTTAGGCACAACCTTCGCCCGCGCCACCGCGTCTCCATGCGCCTCATGGATCGCCTCCGTCACGTGCCGGATGTACTTCGCCGCCTCGCCCTCGGTCTTGACCGCATTGATGTAGATCTCGCTGTGATAGCGCAAAGGCAGCCGTTTCTCCGCCTCGTGCAGATACTCCATCTGCGCCTTCAGCAACGCAGATACCGGCCGGTTCGAATTAAACGCATTCTTTGGCCTGGGCACATGGATCATCGTCATCGGGTCACTCCTTCGTACTTCTTCCGCCTCTGCACGAGTTCGACCGTTGCGCTGGTCCGCCTCGCCTCCCTAGTCCGCCCCGTCTTGCTAGTTCCACCCGTCTTCTAGTTCGCCCGCCTCGCTCGCGGGCTTTGAAACTCGCGGAGAACTGGCTTTTGGGTGGCGCAGCGCTTGCAGCGCTGCGGTGAAGCCCTTTCGCCCCAGAGGGCTTTAGCCCCCTGCGGTCCGTCTACACATCAAAATCCGGACAATCCGTCCGCATCACATCCGACGACAGCAAATTCCTCGCCGGATCCACCGTCCCAGAATTCGGCTCAATAAACACATCCGCGCTCGTCTCCCGCGGGGACCGCGGGGAATAGTCCCCCAGAAAGAACTTCGTCACCGTCGCCGGAATCGACGCATGGTCGAACACGCGATCCACCACCGTCCCCTTCGGAATCCACGGCGACACCAGAATTGCCGGCACCCGCACTCCCAGCCGGTCAAACGCAAACGGACGTCCTGTTCCCGTGTCATTCGCCAACGCTGTGAACTGGTCCGGCGTGCACGCCGGAGGCACCACGTGGTCGTAAATCCCCCCGTGCTCGTCATACACGATCAGCAGCGCGGTATTCGGCCACAGCGGCGAATTCTTGATCGCGTTGTAGATCTGTCCCATATAGATCTCTCCCGCCTGCACGTTGTGGTCGGGATGCTGATCGCTCGCCACTTCCTCACCGCTGTCCGACTCGTGATCGTTGAAGTTCGGCTCGATGAACGAATAGTCCGGCAGATTTCCCTTCGCGCAGTCATCCAGAAACTGCGGAAATGTACCGAACAATTCCGGCTGATGCTCCAGCAGATTCGTGATCTCCATGGTCGAGCTGGTCGTGTCGTAGTAGTACAGCTTCGACGTGTGCTTCGGCGTCGCTCCAATCAGCCGGTCGTAGATGCTCTTGAACGGTTCGTTGATGTAAATCAGATTCATGTCCACGCGCCCGAACGACGTCCCGTAGTGCGCGAACGCCCGGTTGCAAATCGTCGGCCCCGGAATCGACGCGAACCACCGGTTGAACACCGCAAACTCCAGAGCCAGCGTCGTCAGTACCGGCAGATCTTTTTGGGCGAAGTAATACATGATCTTCTGCGAATGCCCCACGTCGCGCTGCTGGTTGAAGTAGCTCTTCACGAACCCCTCCATGTTGGCCACGCGGTTCGGATCGCCGCCAAAAATCTGCAAGTCCACCGCCGGAAAATGATGATCCGGATCCGGCTGCAGCTGCGCCTGAAACTCCGCCAGCGCCTGCGTTTTCACAGGACTCCCATTCGTATCCGGATTGCTCAGGTCCTGCGTGACCCCGTCGATCCTCGCGTCGACCGCCTTCAACGATCCCAGCATGTGGTCAAACGACCGGTTCTCCATCATCAACACCACAATGTGCTGCAGCTTGTCGAGTCCAGGCGCCATAGCGGATCACTCCTAGAATTGCTCCTAGAATCACTCCCTAGAATTA
>DATDGW010000427.1:0-2841 GCA_036521895.1 Candidatus Sulfotelmatobacter sp.
CGACCCGCTCCAGCCGTGCCACGCGGCCAGCGTCAAGCCGGCATTGGCCGTGAAGTGCGGCGCGCTATCCACATACACTCGCGGGGAGGTGCCGAGGTAGAACGCATTCGCCACCTTGGTGAGACCGCCGTTGAGCGAGAGATGGTGCGTCAACTCAACCGATACTTTGGCCTCCGCTCCGTATGCGCTGCTGGGCCCTTTGAACTCGAACGACCCATCGTCGGGGATATAGACCTGCTCGTTGGAACGATCGATCCAGAAGGCGTCGATGCTGGTCGAAATCCGCCCGAAGCGCTGCGCGCTGCCCACCTGGTAGAAATCGGTGGTGGACACGGCGGGCTGCTCGGGATGCTGCACGACGCCGCGCGCGTCGGCGGTGGAGATGCCGCGCCCATAGTTGGCGTAGAGGGTGACGGGCACCCCAGCCGACGGACGAAAGCTCACGTTGGCCTTGGGCTGCGCCAGCGTGGCGGCTACCGGATCGCGGCGGGTGTGCGACGTAGAAGTGGAGATCAAGCCGCTGGGCGACGAGCCGCCCAGTAGTCCTCGAACCGATTGTTGAGATGGCAGCATCGCAACGCGATGATGGCGTTGGCTCCGCGGACGGTCCAGAACATGCCGGACTGCTTAAGACGTGAACCGATGACGGTCTTGCAGCCGGCTTCAATCACGCCGGAGCCGACAAAAAGGTGCTGCCGACGGAACTTTGGGTAGCGCATGCGCTCCGCGTTCCTTTCAAAGTAGTCGGCCTCGATGCGAATCTTCTCGACCACTTCGAGATTGGTGGAGACGATGGAACGAAGGCTCAGCACCAGCTTTTCGATTTCCCCCTTGTCGAGGAGTCGGCGCTGGTGAACCTTGATCCAGGCTTTCTGGTTCCCTGCGTCATTGGGATATAGCTTGCGCGCCAACTCCCAAAGATGTTGGCGGGCATGAAACAGATCCACGATCTGCACGGCACCAGGAAAATATGGCTCGGCAAGATTCCAAATCCATTCCGCCCCATCGCCCATGACCACCTTCTTTGCTGCGTGGCTCCAGCCGCGCTTCCAGACTTCCACGCAAAGTCGCTTCCCAAACTCCTCAGCCGGCTCGATGGCGCCGACGTAGGTGGTGGAATCCGGATCGCGGATGGGGTAACCCTCTTTGTCCCAGGTGGTCTGGGTGAAGACGCATCCCAACTTGACCTCTCGGGTATGAGAGGGCTCTCCTTCCGTCTTGCCTTGCCGGCCCACCGTCTCTTTCTTCACCACGGGTATTCCCGTCCCATCCATTTGCACATACAGGATGGGAACCGCTTCGCCCAACGCCATGGGCAGATCCAACTGCACGGCTCGCAGGATCTCTTTCTGCTCGGCTGCGGCGATATCCTCGCCGATGGCTTCCGCCGTCCGCTCCACGGCTTTGGTGGTCACCTCCAGATCGGCAAGCAGTTTCATTTGCTGCCGCCCGTGGTCGAAGGGTGCGTCCTGGCCGACCACCGCCTGCATGCGACGCACCCCTGGAGAAAACTCCCTATTCTCAATGTCCAGTTCGACATCGGCCGGGAAGTGGCCCGTATGACAGTGCAGGCACAAGTAGTAGGGCCGCGACACCTCCACCATGCCCACCACGGTGAGGACCGGTTTGGAGCGCAGTTCCCGGTAGTGAGCCGTATGGCCACAACAACAAGGGATACTCCCCTGCTCGGCTGCCGGGGCCGGGAACTGCAGCAGTTTGGTCAAGACCGTTGCCCCAGCATGGTGCATCGCGGAGCGCACCAACATCTCGGTGGCCTCCAATTCGAGATGTCCCGCCTGGCGGCGGCCGTTGAGGATCACACGCAACAATTGGCTTACTTCGCGCGTGATCTCTTGCTGGATGGCTTCCGCCGTTTTTTTTCCTCTGGAGGAATCGCATCCGCAACGGGGCGCGCCCGGCAGATCCTCTCGTTCACCTCCAGTAACTCCTGACTGAGTTGCCGAAAGCGATGAAATGCCTCCACCTCGCGCTGGGCCTTGCGTAGCTCGGCGGCAGAGGAGAAGCTCTCGCTGACGGTCTTGCCATCGATTTTCCGAGTCAGGCGAAAGTTGGGGCCGTGGCCAGGCTGGTTCGGCAGATGACAATGGCAGTTTGATTTACCGCAACGGCCATTGATTGCGGTGATGGAGCCGCTGCGCAAATCACCCAACTCGAGGATCTGATCCAGAATGCTCGAGCGCTGCTGTTCGAGGGCGGTCAAGGACTCAGGCAAAGGGAACCTCCTATCCTAACGTATGCATACGTTCGGATTATAACCCCAAAAAAGGAAGCAGCCAATTCGCCCCTCTGTGAGTCGCGCACCCACCGTGAATTTCCCTTGTCTCCGACAGAAATTGGAGTCATATAATATACGCCGGGAAATTTTTTGGTTAGTCAGTCAGCCGCCACTTTGGATGGGAGGGGAAAGTTCATGCATCAGGGAAAGCAATCTCTTGGGGCTATGACCGCAGCCGCGGCACTGCTCATTGGGTTAACCTTGGCCGCACCCTTGTCCGGCCAGATCAGCACGGGAACTATCACAGGAACGGTGACCGACCCACAGGGGGCCGCCATGGCGAACGTGGCGGTCACGGTGGTTCATACCGATACCAACTTCGAATCGCGGACAGTGACGAATTCCGAAGGGCTCTATCGGGTCCAGTCCTTACAGCCTGGGCCCTACCGTGTCACGTTCGAGTCCCCGGGGTTCAAACGGGTGGTGCAATCGGGGCTGGATCTTCGGACCGGAGACGTCTTGCCGGTGAACGTCAGGATGGAAATCGGCCAACTGACCGATTCGGTTCAGATCTCGGCGCAGGGCACGCTCCTGGAGACGGAGAC
>DATDGW010000428.1:0-14062 GCA_036521895.1 Candidatus Sulfotelmatobacter sp.
CGACCTGGTCGAACGTGACCTCTGCTGGCATCCCCAGATCATCACCCAGCCGAAGTTCATGGAGTTCGTCCGCGAAGTAAAAGACCGTTTCCGCAGCCTGTAGCGGCCACTAGGTTTCTGCCAGCCGAAGGCGGTACCGCCGGGATGCCCGCCCAGCCAGGATGGTTTCTGCGCGCCTACATCTTGATCCCCTGCGACCAAGATGCTTCTCATGGCTGCGGCGAGCCATGGTCCGAGTTTTGGCAACGCAGGGCCAGACTCTCGATTCCAACCTCGAGCCCACGAAGGGACGTCTACGCCAGCCGCTACCGACTACCAGTGGACGAACTGTCGCTGAAGGGTGATGCGGCCGGCAGCCGGTGGCGAGTGGCGATCCTCAACGTGCTGGCAGGCAGGTGTCTGCCAAAGGGGAAAGAGTGCGGCAATCTCCACAACCGCGGCCATTGTTGCCCTGGGTTAGCATGCGTGTCGGAAGGCGGAGCCCGTCTTTCTGGCGAGGATTTCCAAAAAACGGTGGGGACGATGGTCGGAGAGTAGGCGCGATGGCCCTACTCTTCCCCCACGGGCGTCGACATTTCTTCCGACGGTTCTCCGCCCGCCATCGCCTGCGCAATGATCAGCTTTCGCGCCTCCACGCGAATCTTGGGCAACTGCGCGGCGAACCACCATGCTCCCATGACCGATGCGAACCCGCCGATGGATACGGTCAGCGGCGCGCCCAATCGGTCCGACAGCGCCCCGCCCAGCAGCGCTCCCATTGGGGCCATTCCCATGAACATCATGGAGTACACCGCCATCGTCCGCCCGCGCAGCGCGTCCGGCACCATCACCTGAATCAGCGTGTTCGACGACGCCATCTGCAGCATGATGAAATATCCCACCGGCATCAGCAGCAGCACCGACAGCCAGAACGATCTCGAAAATGAAAACAGCATCAGGCTGACGCCAAATCCCGCGCAGCACACCGAGATCCACGTTCCCAGCCCCTTGACGCCGGATCGCACCGCCAGCGTCAGCGCCCCCAACAGCGCTCCCACACCCGCCGACCCCATCAGGATCCCCAATCGCACCGCTCCTAGATCGTGCGCTCCGATCAGCGACGCCAGCCCTTGCCCTCCGCTGTGCAGAATCTTGTCGGCAAAAATCGGCATCAGGACGACGTAAGGCATGCCCGTCACGCTCACCAGCCCCAGCAGAATCATCAGCGCTCGAATCGGCGCCGTTCGATTGACGAACTGGAAGCCTTCGAGGATGTGCTCCCACGGCGATGTCTTCGACGAGACGCGCGCTGGAGCGTGCACATTCATCATCACCAACCCGGCGATCACCGCGATGTAACTGATCCCGTTCGCGAAGAAGCACCAGCCCTCGCCGAGCCGCGCCACCAGAACGCCCGCCACCGCCGGGCCAATCACGCGCGCCCCGTTGAACATGGAAGAGTTCAGCGCAATCGCATTCATCAAGTCTTCCTTGCCAACCATGTCCACCAGGAACGACTGCCGTCCGGGGATGTCGAATGCGTTCACCACGCCCAACAGCGCAGCTAGCACAAAAATTTCGGGTACTGTAATTCGATTCGTGAGCGTCAGGGCCGCCAGTACGAACGCCAGCAGCATCGATGCCACCTGCGTTCCAATGACGACGTGCTTGCGGTTGCTGCGATCGGCCACGATCCCGCCGATGGGTGCGCACAGAAACACAGGAATCTGGCTGGCAAATCCCACCGCCCCCAGCTTCAACCCGGAACCCGTCAGCCGGTAGACCAGCCACGACTGGGCAACGGTTTGCATCCAGGTGCCGATGAGAGAGATCAGTTGTCCGCTGAAAAAAAGCTGGAAGTTGCGATGCCGCAGCGCGCGCCCGACCGCCTGCCAGCGCAACTTGGGGCTCTCGGCTGCTGGTGCGCCGCTCGCCGCTGCATTTTGTGGGATAGGGGGTCTCGACTCAGCCACGTTCAATTCTTTGGATGATGACGGATCAACTCGCGCACCACTATATCGTGACGCCTCACTGGAAGCGGCGCAACCCGGCTCCGCCGCTCCGACTTTTCCACAGCCCGGGCAGAATTCGACTCCAACCCCTCGCCTCTCCAAGTCTAATTTGATGAATGGGTTGGGGGCGTGGCCTGCTCGACTCATTTGGATCTTCTCTTATCGCCCGCCGTGAGCTAAAGTAGGCCCTGCGCTTTGGGCGATTCGGCAAAGGAAGTCAAGGAATTATGACCAATCCTACAGTTGCGATTGAGCGCCGTGTCGGACAGCGGTTCTCGTACCTTCTACCGCTTTCTTTGCGTCAGCCCGCAACATCTCTCGAAGGCGTCGGATTCACCCAGGACCTCAGTTCGCGCGGTGTCTTCTTCTTCACTAACGCTCCGCTCACCGAAGGCTCCGAAATCGAACTCACGCTCCGAATGCCCTCGGAAATCACGCTGGGCGAGAGCATGCCGGTACGCTGCCGCGGTCGTGTCTTGCGCGTGGTTCGGCCCACCGCGACATCCGCTTCCGATGCGTCCGTTTCCGCTCACGCGGAAGCCAAAATCGGAGTCGCCGTGCGCTTCGAGTGCTACGAATACCTGCCCGAATCCCAATCATCCGCCACCTTCCCGCGCGTTTCGGCCCTTCACCCGGAACACGACGAAGAACGGCCCCTGGCGCACTCTTCTAGCCGTTCCGTCCTGAGCTAAGGGCTCTCCCCGCGAGTCGCGAGTGGCCTGGCTCCCGAATCCTCAGCCCCTCGAGCCTTGGGTCGAAATTCTTGCCCACACAGCACCCTGCAAAACACCTGACCAACACCTGCAAAACACCTTTTCAACTTCACCATCCTGGCTTACAATGTTTGGAACAAGGGGCGGTTAGCCTCGGGCTCTCTACGCTGTGTATTTCCCCCCAGATGATCAGGCAGGTGCGTTGGCTTTGCATCCGCACATATCGCGGGCGTGCAGAGTTGTCGGTTACCTAGGTCACTTGGCGAGGAGTACGTTCTCTTTCTAACATGCATACACCAAGAGAAATCAGCGAGAACCGCGCTATGCATGGCATCGCCGTCGCCCTCCTAACCGAGGACGAGGATCACTTATCCGCGTTGCAAAATCGTCTGGAAGCGACGCGTCTCGGACAGGCGGTGTTCAGCCATGTGGGTTTTCCTGCCGGACCGACCGACGCCATTCTCCGCCAGTTGCAGGATTCCCGCGCCGAAGTCGTCATCGTCGACATTCCCGCGCAAGACAGCAAGCGCGCCATCCGCACCATCGAGTTGATCCGAGCCACCACCCAGCAGATCGGCATCTTTGCCAATGGCGACATGACACATCCCGCCAGCATTGTGGCCAGCATGCGCGCGGGCGCGGGCGAATATCTGGATCACGCCGCCGGGACCGAGCCCCTGCTCGAAGCTCTCACCCGCTTCAGCTCCTCCCGTACCCGCAGCCTTGGTGGCGCGGGCAAAGCGCGGGTATTCACGTTCCTTAGCGCCAAGGGCGGCGCGGGTTGCACGACAGCCGCCGTCAATACCGCAGTAGCGCTGCAACAGTCTCACGGCGATGTCGTGCTCGTCGACTTTGCGCCCATCGGCCACGCTTCCCTTCACCTGAATTTGCGACCACAATTCGGTGTGCTCGACGCCCTGCAGAACCTTCACCGCCTCGATGTCTCCTTGCTCGACGGCCTCATGACCCCGACCAAGGAAGGCTTACATCTTCTGGCCGGGCCGCAGCAACCCTATCCCACCGAACCCACGCCCGGCGAACTCGCCCGACTGTTCGATCTCTTGGTGAATCACTATCGCTTCGTTGTGGTCGACGCCTCTAGCCGCCTCGACCCGACCACGCGCCTGCTCTCTGACCTTTCCAACGCCGTGCTCGTGGTCGCGCAGACCGATGTGGTTTCGCTGTGGAGCGCCGGACGCATTCACGCCTTCCTCGAAGAAGGCACCGGACACGACCGCCTGCGCATGGTTTTGAATCGCTACAAGAAGATTCCCGGCTTCACCGAAGAGGATGTCGAGCAGGTCACCAGTTGCAAGGTCTTGTGGAAGGTCCCCAACGCATTCCAGGCGGTCTCGCCCTCCATCGACCACGGTACACCGGTTGTGCTGCAGGAAGGCCCGGAGATCAGCCGCTCCTATCGTGCCCTGGCTGCCGCCTTGGCGGAAGCTTCCTCCAATTCCGGCGGAAGCCCCGACCTGGTGTATGGGGCGGAGGGTGCCCGCAAGAAAACTCCGGGCCGCCTGAATCTGTCCCCGGCTCGCGCGGGACAATAACCCCGCCGTCGACACCCAGGGTTTGCTACTTCCTGACAACCGGAGCCGGCGTTGCATCCTGTGGAAACATCTTGAAAACCACGTCCTGCGAGTGCGAAGTTACTTTCTTGTTCACGTCGCTCGCGTTCTCCGTCAGCGTGCCTTTGAGCACGAAGTAAGCCTCATCTCCTGGATTTTTCCCCTCACCTCGATCGACCGTTCCCTTGAAATCGAACGTCACTCCGTGCACAACTTCCGTGGTGAAGGTCAGCTTGTTGCCTTCGAGCTTTCCGCTTTTGAAAAACTGGTCCAGAAAAGCTCCCTTGTCGCTCTCGCCGTCGCCGAATCGCGAGACGAATCCCGTGACCTTTCCCGCATCCTCCACCGTCACCTGCACGAATTCGCCCTCTTTCAGAAACGTGTACATGCCGGAATACTCATGCCCGCGCTTGGCATCCTGTGGCTGCGCGGGCGCGGAGGGCTTCGCCTCCTGCGCGTGCAGCTCCTGCGAAACCGTCAACACTGCCAAAACAAGCAGCAACGCAAACCCAAAGTTGAAATAGCTTCTCATGACACCGCCTAGATTCGATCGTACTCCCAGCAACGCGCGCCACCAAGTTCGAGGGTAGCGCCGCCGTCCCGGCGGCGGTTGTGGGGGCGTCCCCGCCCCCACCTTTGTAAGCCGGACTCACGCCCGCAGGTTTCCACACCCGCGCCAACAAAAAGAGCTCCAGCCTGCGGCTGAAGCCTCATATCTTGGGGACCAGAAGGCTACTTCTTCGTGGCCTTGCCATCCATGAACGTGATCCAATTTGTACCGTCCATCGACACTTCAAACTTCATGTTGTAACTCGTCGGAGTCAGCGTCTTGACTGTCATCTTCTGCTTGATTTCCTGTCCGCCGTAGTTCTGCGTGCTCGTCCAGGTCCAGGTATCACCATTGATCGTGCCCTTGGAGACCTCCCGATGTCCCTGGCTGTTGAACTCGTCATAGGTATACACGTTCTCGTTCGTGTCGTAACCCATGAACGCAACCACTTTGCCGTCGCCGCCTAATTCGGGAGGCATCTTGAAATCGGAGTGAGTCTCGAGGAAGAAACCTCCCGTCATCCATTCTGTGGTGTCGGTCGAACTGAACTTTCCACCTGCTCCCCACGGACCCTGCCCGATCGTCGCATCGGTCGTCCAGGCTCCCAGGAAGTAGTCGAGTTTCTTTAATTCGGGACCGGGCTTGGGTGCCTGCGCCCAAGCGGCAGCGCTAAACAGAAACAGACCCGAAATCAGAATTGTCTTGAGATTCATGCGCCTACTCCTTGGTTGGAAGTCTGACACCCGGATCGTAGAGGGACGCGACACCGTCGCCCAGTGCGATTCGTCAGGCATTGCGCATGACATTTGTCAGGCCGGCGCGATCACTTTCCCTTGGTGGCCTTGCCATCCATGACCATCGTCCACTTCGTGCCGTCCTCAGACATTTCGGATTTGAAAGTGTAGGACGTCGGCGAGACGATTTTCATGGTGAAACGCCCTTTCATGACGGTCCCGGCCATCTTTTCTTCGCCGGTCCAAATCCAGGTGTCACCGTCGACGGAACCCTTCGAGTCCATGAACTCTCCAAAACTGTTGAACTCGCGGTAGGTGTAGGCTTTGTCGTCGCCCGAGTATCCCATCAGCGAGATGCCCGAGCCATTTCCCATTGCGCTCTGAAACTGCGCATGGCAGACGAGGAAGAATCCGCCTTCCATCCATTCGCACTTCTCGGTTTCAGTCACTGCCCCGCCCGGACCCATTGCGCCCGGCTTCATGTCGCCGTCGATTGTCCATGAGCCGGTAAACATGTCGAGTTTCTTGTGTTCTGGCCCTGGCTTCGGCATCTCCATCTGCGCCAGAGCCGCAGTCGCCAGCACCAGCCACGCCGCCAGAATTATTCCCAGGTTCTTCATTGGTGTGCCTCGTTAATTCCCGTTGATAATCGATTAGTAATGCCCCCCGCTGTGCGCGGTACAGTATTAGACTCGCGGCAGCCCCCTCCGTCAACCATACTCCTTGCCGGTTTTCGGCCCAAGCTCGGAACTCATCGGTCCGCCATCCCTACCAGTCTCCCCAGTGGGATGCAGTCATCTGCTGAAACTTCATCTTCCAGACGTCGCCTTGCTTTACCCAGACCGTGCTGAAGTGCTGATACCGCGGAGGGGGCCCCTGATCCTCTACCGGCGGAACCTTCAGCACAACGTTGTAGGTCACGATCGCGACGCCGTCGCCCGCGGTCACCACCTTCATGTCGTAGGGCATCAGATCCATGCCGCCGTCGCCGAACTGGTCGAGCATGTCCTGCCGGTCATAGAGCTGACCGTCGAACTGGACGAACGAGAAGTCGTCGGTGAGCGTGCGCTTGAGAAATGCGATGTCCCCCTTCTTCGCCGCCTCCATAAAACTCTTCTCTGCGGCCATTAGCGTCTGCTCCTGAGCACTCAGCGGCTTGGCCGGTGCATTTGCGGTCTGCGCATTTACGCTGGAAACCAGGCATGACAACACCAGGCACGCCACGAAATGAATCTTCATCCACCCTCCCCATTTTCAAAGGATCTTCAATCGATTATGTCGGTGACTCCCGGCAGGCCATCGATACTCTGCTGGTTCTTTTCCTGCCGGTAAATCTTCAAGCCTTCTGTTCCCCGCTTGCGGCACCAGGCAGGCAGTTCCGAGCGGTCTGCCTCATGCTTGAGCAGAGGCACGCCGTAGCCGCAGGAGTCGCTGACGCGCGAGACCTCGACCACAATGATCGCACGGGTGCCCTCACAAACCGGGAAATGACTTTGGAGGGTTGCAAACTCTGCCTCGTGCGGTTCGACGGCGCGCCCTTGCCCATGGAGTCGCAAGATTTTAGGCGCACCCTGAAACGCGCAGAACATCATGACGATGCGACCGTTTTCGCGCAAGTGCGCGATGGTCTCAACGCCGCTGCCGAAAATGTCGAGATAGGCAACGGTCTGCGGTCCGAGAACCCGAAACGTGTCCAGTCCCTTCGGCGAGAGGTTGACATGGCCATTCGCGTCGAGCGGCGCTGTCGCCACAAAAAACACAGATTGCGCTTGCATGAACTTGCTGAGGGTTTCGTCGATCTCCGGATACGCTTTCGCCACGGCTATCCTTGAATCTTCTGCGCCAGCTCGGAGCGCACGACTTGTACTTGTTCGCCGGTCGCCAGGTTCTTCAGTGCGAATGCATCGGCTTTCACTTCGTTCTCGCCGACGATCAGGATGTACTTTGCGCCTGCCTTGGTCGCCGCCTTGAACGATTTCTTCAGGGGGAAGCTGTCGTCTCCCAACTCGACGACCAGATCATGCCGTCGCAATTCGCGCGCCAGGCGCGCCGCTTCTGCATTCATCCCGGCCATGGGAGCAATGTACACGTCTGGCTTGCGCAGGACGCCGTCGGCGGTTTCCTTGAGTGACATGACGAGCCGGTCTTCGCCGATGGCGAACCCAATGCCGGGGGCGGCCGGGCCACCCAGGGCCTCGGATAGGCCGTCATAGCGGCCGCCGCCGAGGATCGCGTTCTGCGCTCCGAGTGCACCGTGGGTGAACTCAAATGCCGTGCGCGTGTAGTAGTCGAGCCCGCGCACCAAGCGGTCGTTGAGTGAAAATCGGACGCCGACTTTGGTCAGAATGTCCTGCACCGCTTGGAAATGGTTGCGGGAATCTTCGCCGAGAAACTGGGTGATCCGCGGCAGGGTTTCGATGATTGGCTGATCCTCGGGCACCTTGCAGTCGAACACGCGCAGCGGATTCGTGACTGCCCGCCGCTGGCAGTCGTCGCACATCTTCGCGGATACCGGTTGCAACGCCTTGCGCAAGGCTTCATTGAACTGGGCGCGGTCGGCTGGCGTGCCGACGGAATTCAGTTCCAAATTCCAATCCGTGATCCCGAGCCGGTCCAGCAGCGTGGCCAGCATCTCCAGGACCTCAGCGTCGCGGGCGGGGGACTCGCTTCCTGCGGAGGCCGGACCAATCACTTCCGCTCCGATCTGGTAGAACTGGCGGTAGCGGCCCTTCTGCGGACGCTCCCGCCGAAACTGCGGTCCGATGTAGTAGAGCTTGTTCAGGCCGCGATCCCAAAGCTTGTGCTCGATATACGCGCGCACGACACCGGCGGTGTTTTCCGGACGCAGGGTCAGCGACTGGCCTTTTTCGCTCGCCGCCCGCGCGCGATCCTCCCATGTATACATCTCTTTGGCGACGATATCGGTTTCTTCGCCCACTCCGCGCGCAAAAAGAGACGTCTCTTCGAAGATTGGGGTGCGGATCTCCTGGAAGTGGTAGGCGCGGAAGACATCGCGCACGGCGGCCTCGACAAAATTCCACAGCGCCGTATCGGGCGGCAGAAGGTCTCGGGTTCCTCGAACGGCTTTAATCATTCGTTTCTGGTCTTCCGAGTGATCATCGTCTGTCGCCCCTCTGGGGGCTTATTCATTGCCTTGGCCGCCCCCACGGCTTACGCCGTGGGCTGCATTCTGTCGCCGCTTCGCGGCTTTGCTCAAGACGGCTTTCGAGGCTGGATCCGCAGCCTCTCTTGTACTGCTTGTACTTGAAGCGGCATGGAACATGCAATTTTTTTGAGCTCGATCTGGCAAAATCCTTGTTTTCTGTAACTTGCGACTGGCTGGATCGGGGGATGGCACCCAAAATTTTGGTTCCAAGGAGTTTACAGGTAAAATATTGCGGAATAAGGAGTTAGCTGCACACTTGCGGCCGCCTACGATTGCTGTGGTTCCCCGGACGTCTTGCACAGAGATTGCGGGCATAGAAATCGAGTTTTGGCTGTCTGGAATCCTCCGTCAAGGGTTGTTCGTCACACGGATTCGATTTTTGTTGTGAAAAGCTGTGGAAAAGCGCCCGCCCTTGCCGTGGGGCAGTGTCTTGAACACTTTTGTCAGACACTACCTTGCCCGCGGAACACGTGAACGACTTTCTATCGCCACTGGCGCTCGCTTCTCCCGCCCACTTGTGTGTCATCGGCCTGAAGGGCGAGAACGCCTGAAACCATCCGACACACCATCGGGAGGGTAGGGATCCTTCGACTTCGCACGCCGGTTCGCCTTGCGCACCCGGCCTGCTCCGCTCAGGATGACTGCCCTGGTGCTTGGTGTTTGGTGCTGGATGCATGGTGCTTGCTGCTCGCAGCTCGGTATTCACTACTTGTCCCGCAGATACTCATCCTTATAGCCGAGATAGTTCCGGGCATAGCGCATGATCGTTTCCTGGTCGGCGACCTCGAGTTTGCGACGGAACTTTCCGGGAGAGCCCATCCAGAGGGAGCCGGGCTCGACTACGGTCTTCTCAGGGATCAGGGTGCCCGCCGCGATGATGGACCCGGCGCCGATGCGCGCGCCGTTCAGGATGATCGTGCCCATGCCGATGAGGCAACGGTCTTCGATGACGCATCCGTGCAGGGTCACCGAGTGTCCCACGGTGACGTACTCGCCGAGATCAACGCCCCACTGCTGCTTCATGCCGTGGAGCACGCTGTTGTCCTGCACGTTGGAGTAAGCGCCAATGCGGATCTCGTGGACGTCGCCGCGGAGGACGGCGTTCATCCAGACCGAAGCGTGCTCGCCGAGCACGACGTCGCCGATAATCTGTGCCGATTCGTCGACAAAACAGGTCGCCGGAATCGTCGGGTGCACACCTTTGTAAGATCGAATCATGGGTTCGCGAAGGAAATTGAAAATACCACGAGAACGCGATCTGGTGTAAGCGCAGCAATCCGTAACCGATTTGATCCGTGCAGCTTGGGCACTCGTGGTTCAAGCCTTCGAATCCCACTCCGGGAAGCATTCCGAAAAAGTCGGCCACGATCACAGAACTCTGCTCTTTGCGCGTGCTATACAAAGCTTGGTTTTCCAAATCTGCGGAGAAGGATTCCGGCCGAGCCTAACCAGGCCACTCCCTCCGGCACTTCTCTGCAGGCTCTTCGGCTCGCGTCCGGTGACGCTCGTCGGGTCCCGCCGAGTACGATCCCGCACTTCGAGGCGACCTCATGTCTGCGACGCGAATGGTTTCTGTTGCGGCCCTCATTCTTTTTCTGGTCGTGATGCGAACGCTGCTCGCAGCACAGGACGCGAGTGGAGCGATCCGCGGCACCGTGCTCGATTCGGCGGGAGGACTCGTTGTACAAGCTTCGATCGTGATAGCGAACAGCGCGACCGGAGCGGGCTCCATCGCAACCAGTTCCGCGACGGGAGCGTTTGACTTCGAATTGCTGGCTCCCGCCGACTACTCGGCGCTGGTCACGGCGCAAGCCATGTCTCCTCAAGTCACGCCTCAACTGCACGTCGATGTCGGCGGGACCGGGCTTCTGGAATTCCATCTCACCATCGCCGGAGCACAAGAGAAGGTTACTGTCTCGGGCGCACCCGCGCTGGTCGAGCCCCAGACCAGCACGGTCTCGACTCTGTTGGAGGAACGTGCGGTGAACGATTTTGCGCTGAACGCGCGTGACCATCACGTCGAACGGATTGGTCTGGTCGGCTGCGACGTTCGTACAGAGCTCAGTCACCGCCAACATCGCTCCGTACCCCGGTTCCTACTCGTTGCCCAATAACTTCATGAAACCCAACGCGGCTTATGCGCCAAGACAAATCCAGCTGGCTTTGAAATTCATACATTGATCTGCCCGCCGACCCACGTAAGTCTCGATGATGGAAGCTGGCGCGGGCCGGGGCGCCGGCGCCACCTCGCCCCCTACCTCAGCCGCCATCGCCCGAAAACCTATCCGGCGACCACAAAGCGTCTCAAAATGATCCGAGGGCTGCCCTCAGTGCAGCCCTCGTTCAGAGATTTCGACCACTTTCACTTGACTTGGAGTCAAATCCTTGTAATAACTATTCGGTCCATCCGGACGGGTTTGGGGGTGTGTCAGTTTGGCAGAAGTACGGCTTCAAGAGGGTGAATCCCTCGAGAACGCTCTGCGTCGTTTCAAGCGCAAGGTGCAACAGGAAGACATTATCAAGGAGGTCAAGCGCCACTCCTTTTACCTGAAGCCCGGCGAGAAGAAGCGTGTAAAGGCTGCTCTCGCTCGCAAACGTGCTCGCAAGAAGACGCGCAAAGAACAAGATTAACGCAGCCGAGGGCCGCTCCTTCCCGGGGCGGCCCTGCTCAAATCTGACCCCCCACCGAGTTGAGCTGCAGCAGGGAATTTTCATACTCATCATCTCCGGCATCTAGAAGCACGATAAGTTGTACCCACGCCCCTCCTGGGAGCGTGGCGGGCCGAGTCCAAGGGGTTGTAAGAGGGGGAGCAGTAGACAACCTGTATTTTCGGTGAACCACCGGCAGTTCTTTCCCCGCGGGTGGGCGCGGAAACGGGCTGAAGGGAGCCATCCTCGATGGAATTTCAGGACAAGGTGCTGAAGTGTATCGACTGTGGGAGTGATTTCGTCTTCACGGCTGGGGAACAGCTTTTCTTCCACGACAAACAGTTCAAGAACGAACCCAAGCGCTGCAAGGCTTGCAAGACCAAGCGGATCTCCGTACTTGGCGCGCCCCCCGCGCCCGGACAGAACTACCGCTACACCAAGGTCGAAACCCAGGCAACTTGCTCGGGATGCGGAAAACAAACGACTGTGCCTTTCCGTCCCACGCAAGGCCGCCCCGTCTTTTGCCGCGAATGCTTCATGTCGCGCAGGACGGCGGCTTCGGCGTGACCCAGGCCGGCTTGACCGACTCTGGGTTACGATAGGGTTGTGGCTGGATATTTTGTAGAAAACTTCGGCTGCCGCGCCACGCAGGCTGACGGCGCCGCCCTCGAACGCCAGTTCGAAGAGCGCGGATTAGCGCGCGCTTCTACCCCTGCGCAAGCGTCGGTCGTCGTCATGAATACGTGCACCGTTACGGCGGGTGCGGATCAGGATGCGCGCGCGGCCATCCGGCGTGTGCGTCGGCAGAACCCCGAGGCGCGAATTGTGGTGACGGGATGCTATGCACAGCGGGCACCGGAAGAAATTGCGGCGCTGCCGGGCGTGAGTCTGGTCATCGGAAACTCGCACAAGCATCAGCTCGCGGAGATCGTGGGTGCGGCAAGAAACGAGACCGCACCCGATAGGTCTTGGGGCTCAGCGGAATCTGCATTCGTTCCTCTCACCGTTCTGGCCGCGCCGGCCGAAAGCCGAGAGCCAGAAGCCGGAAGCCATATCTTCGTGTCGGACATCTTCGCGCATACCGAACTGCTGGCCGCGCCAGTGTTCGATGCCGCAAATGAACGTACGCGCCCCAATCTCAAAGTCCAGGACGGATGCGACAACCGGTGCTCTTTCTGCGTGATTCCTTATGTGCGAGGACAGAGCCGCTCGCTTGCGCTCGACCGGATCCTGCGCGAGGTGAAAGGCCTGGTCGAGTCCGGCTATCGCGAAGTTGTGATCAGTGGGATTAATCTGGGGAGGTGGGGACGGGATCTAGCGGTCAGCTCTCAGCTTTCAGCTTTCGGCAAATCCCGGCTGCGGACACCGTATGACGATCAAGGGCTTCCGAATCTCATCCGTGCCATTTTGTCGGAGACCGCCCTCGAAAAACTGCGCATCTCTTCGGTCGAGCCCATGGACTGGAGCGATGAACTGATCGCTCTGGTTGCGTCGTCGCCACGCATTGCCAAGCATGCGCATGCGCCGCTGCAGTCGGGGAGCGACGCGGTGTTGCGGCGCATGCATCGCAAGTATCGTCCATGGCACTATCGCGAGAAGATTGAGAAGATTCGCACGGCCATGCCCGCGGCCGCGATCGGCGCCGACGTGATGGTCGGATTCCCCGGAGAATCCGACGTCGAGTTCGAAGCCACTCGCCGGATGATTGAAGCCTTGCCGTTCACCTACCTGCACGTCTTCACGTATTCCGCACGCCCGGGGACTCCGGCGGCGGAGATGAAGAATCAAGTCCCCGTACACCTGGCCCGCGAACGGAACCGCATTTTGCGCGAGTTGGCGGCCGAGAAGAAGCTGGCATTCATGCGCGGATTCATTGGTGACACGGTCGACGCGATCACTCTGAATGTGATCGGCAAGGACGCCGAGGGCGAATTCACCGAAGCCCTGACCGACAACTACCTGAAGCTGCGTCTACGCGGACGCCACGCGGCAAATCGCTGGCAACGCGCGCAGATTGAACACGTAGTGGATGGAGCTCTGGTGGGGATGTGTACGCATAGGCCGGCTAGCGTTTTGTAGATTTTCCTTACGGTGCGTTCCACTGCGCTGTCGGCAGCATTGCTCCCCACCCTTCGCGAAAGGCACGCGAAGGATGGGCCACCCTGTTTGGTGGTCACCGAACACGGGCCACCCTCCTGACGGTATAACGTCTTGTTCTGTCCGTAGGGAGCTGTCCATGAGTCGATCACGCCACGACTCTGACCGCAGCACAGATCGCGAGCGCGCAGCACGTCACGGTCAACGCCAGTGGTCACGGCGCGGCCGCGCAATTTGAGGGGTACCGTTATCGTCTTTGCTCTCCCTCGGTGGAGTTCAACTCGGTGACACCATGCGAGGACCACGCATGGCTGAAGTAGTGATGGTGGAAGCGGCGGACGGCTACAAGGTCGTCTTTGCCCTCGCCGAGGTGGACGCCGGATTTGCCAGCCGGGAGATCATCCTGGCAGACAAGCGCGATGGAAAGTCGCGGGATGCCCAGGAAGGTCCGCTGAGAATCCTAGCGCCGGGCGACAAGAGGCCGGCCCGGTCCGTGATGCCCACCCCTTGAAATGCGCGACGAGGGCCCAAAACGTCGAGCGGTGGCTTGGGCCTGGCCGCGTTTTGGATGCAGAAAAGTCTTGAGGTCTT
>DATDGW010000429.1:0-4050 GCA_036521895.1 Candidatus Sulfotelmatobacter sp.
GGCTTGTGGAAGTTCTTTGGTCTGGTCTGCGAAGGTGTCGAAGATCCACTAGGCTGGCCTCCTCCCCGGTCCGTGTTGGTTGGTAGGTGGGCTTAGCGAGCATCCGGCCTGCGGACTCCGGACGCTAACGCCGTTTAACCGGCCAATCTCCGCTCGTTTTTGGGCTACTTAGGATGGCGGAGTTGGGCAACGATCTTCGACAGGCGATCGCCAAGCCGATCTAGGAGACGGCGAGTGGAGTCGTCAGCGAGATCGCGACGGAACATCTCGAGGATATGCTGGGCGGCGTCCAGAGAATCGAGCAGACACGGCAGGTCGGCGCGAGATAGTGGACCCGAGCGCGGCGCCCGCGGAGACGGGGCCAAGTGACGGGGGTGGGTTCGGGCCAAGTGGTACTCGCGTTGAAGATCGGGTTGAGTGACTTCGAGATAAAGCAGAGTCATGTCGGGGTCGGTGTGACCAAGTAACTGCATAACTACAGGGAGACTGACGCCGGCGCGCACCATCTCGGTCCCGTAGGTATGTCGAAACTGGTGGGGCACGATGCGAGTGGTGATTCCGGCAGCGGCAACCACCTCGCGAAGCGTGGCGCGAAGTCCGCGAATCAATGTCTCACGGGCGCGGAGACGGCCTATTAAGAAGTCGCTGTTGCCGGAATCAGCCTGGGGGCGAAGAGCGCGAAGGCGTTCGACGATTTGACAGACAAAGGAATCCACAGGGACGTAGCGTTCGGTTTTGAGTTTGCCGAGCGGAACGTGAATCGCCCACTGATCCGGACCGATGGAACAGAGGCAATCTGAAGCGAGGTCGGCGCACTCGCCGATCCGCATTCCGGTGTGGCGCTGCAGGAGGAGAACGTTGCTGGCGAGATCGTTGCGGCGCAAGAGTTCCTGCTGCACAAGTTGGTCCTGTTGCGGATTCAGGGGGCGAGGGAGGGTTTTCTCGCGGCGAGGGACATCTTGGCGAATGAGCAGGTGTATCAGGGTCGGAACCTGCTCGGTCCAAGCCAGGTGATCGAGCAGGCGGTGCAAATAGATGACGCGGACGATGAGAGTGATTTTGGCCAGTGGCGGAACGTGGGAACGTAGTTCGGCCAGCCATCCCAGAATATGCGGATCGCGCCGCAGTTGTTCCAGGCGGCAGACTTCAGGGTGGTGGGAGGCCAGGTAGCGCAGAAAGCTCCGGAAGGTTGCGGCATGGCCTCTTCTGGACCCATCGCTGAGCGCCGTGGTAAGAGATTGCGCGGAGCGCTCGAAGAGTGGCTCCAGGGGATGACGGAGCGGACGGTGGCGCCTCATGACTTAGCCCGGGGGACCCGCCGGATCTGTTGCGCCACAGCGCGGGCGTACTGCTGACAGACATCCTGCGAAGTGAGCTGAACGTAGACCAAAGTAGTTTCGATTTTGGAGTGACCCATGAGTTGCATCAGGGCCGGCAAGCTGATGCCGGCGCGGACCATGTCCGTGGCGAATGTGTGTCTGAAGCGGTGCGGGTTGGCTTTTCGCACGCAGGTGGTACGGCGGTGATGGCGGAACAGGGAACGCAACCCGGCGGCAGTCAGACGTCGCCCCCGAGCCCGCCCCTTAAGGCCGACGAACAAAGGCGCACCACAGTTGAGGGGCCGCTCCAGGCGCAGGTAGTGATCCAACAGTTGGATCGTTTCGGGGGGTAATGGCAACCAGCGCGGCTTGTTTCCCTTGCCTCGCACGCGCATCTGCGATTCCGGCAGCAACAGGTCGTCGCGATCGAGCGCGAGCACTTCGCACGAGCGCAGGCCATCCAGGAGCATCAGTCCCACGATGGCTAGATCTCGCGAAGTGCGGAAGCTGGCCCAAAACTGGGCCACTTCTTCCACCGACAACGGGACTATTACACGTTTCGGTGTCTTCACGCGCAGTCGGCTCACCGCCGGCCGCGGCCATCCCGCGCCGAGCGACTGCGGGCGCCAATACTCGTAGTGAAAGCCGGGGACGAAGGGCGTCTGCACACTGGGGAACTCGAGCCGCAAAGCGCGTTCGGCGATACCGACGCGACGGTTGACGCTGGCCGCGGCGGGCTGGGGCTGTTGATTGGTCTGGAAGCGAATGTAATCGAGCCAGGCGGATTCCGTGAGCGCTTTCTCGGTGACTACCGTTGAGTGGTTGACGGCCACCCACCACCGCAGGAAATGGAGCAGATCGTGGGCGTAGCTGTGCAGCGTGGAATCAGCGACGCTACGGACTCTCTGCTGATCCAGGAAGCGGTTGACCCAAGGCACTTCCCTACCGGTGGCGTCCGTCACGCGAAACGGGCTCTGGGCGTTGCTCAGTCCATGCGGTTGAGTTACACGGAACCTCACAAGCAAGCCTCCTCCAACAGGCGGTGAAACTCATGGGCATTGCCACCGTTGACAAAGAAGCTGTTGGGGTCGTAGCCCTCGGGCAGGGAGACCAGGCGAGCAGTGATGCCTCGTTCCCGAAGACTTCGTGAGAGGCACTGCGCTGCCTGTTGGCCGCTGCCATTGCTGTCCGCATCCAAGGTCAGATAGACGGTTCGGGGACCGTCACAGAGCTGCCGAAACTGGCGCGCATTGAGATGGGTTCCCAGCGAGCAGGTGACGTTGTGAAAGCCGGCCTCCCACAGCGCGGCGTAGTCGAAAAGGCCCTCGACCAGAATCACTTCCGGATAGGATTGGGCTTGCTTCCATGCGTACAAGCCGCCCTTGGAGCCCGGCAAAAAGCGGTGCGGCGGCGCCGCCAGCGAAAGGCTGCGGCCATAGAGGTTGCCTTCCAACGGAAAGACGATACGACGCACGAAGGCGTCGTATCCCACGCCGGTTACCAGGCCGGCCTGACGCAGAGCCGGCAAAGAGTGACCCAACTGCGTCAGCCAACCACGCAGGCAAGCGCCGGGCGCGTAGCCGATCCGCATGTGCTCGATCAGCGCCCGTGAACGGATTCCGCGTTGGTACAGATAGGCAACCGCCTCGCTGTGGCGGTGTAACTGAATGCGATAGAAACGTGCGGCTTCCTGCAACAAAGGTTCGGCACCGCGCCATTGGCGCAGCCACGCCACGGCTTGCGGGAACTTCACCTGGTGATAGAGCTCCGCAAAGCGAATCACGTCCCCGCCGCGGCCACAGCCGTAGCAGTAAAAGAGCTCTTTGTTGGTATCCACCAGGAAGCTTGGTTGGTGGTCTCCATGCAAAGGGCACAGACCCATCCATCGACCGCGACTGAGGGGCCGCGCCGGCTGCCAATCCTGCGCCTGCAGATAGCCCATCAGGGGGATCTGCTGTTTCAAGTCGTCGAGAGTTTGGCGATTCACGGACTTCTTGCCTCGATGGGCAGAATACGGCAGACCGCACCGAGATCCCAGGCAAGGATGGTGGGCGCCCGAAAAAAGTGCGCGCCCATAGCGCCAGCCTTCACCCAGCAACACAAGCTGAGCAGTCGCCGGTGTGCCCACCGGCGCAGAGTGGAGGGGTCGGGTGAGCGGGACGGATCTTGGCAGTGTGGGGCCGCTTGCTCAACGGAATCGCCTGCGGCGATGTGCTCACAGGCCTGCTGGCGGCACCGCAAGCTGAAATGCCCCCAAGGCACCAGCCAATCGGGCAAGATTGTAAAGGTCTTGCTGCACGGATGACAGATTCCACGTCGCACCCAGATCCAGTCGTGGCATGGGTCGTGTGCCTGCTTGCGCCGCTGACCATGGCCGATGATGGTATCGTCGCCACACAGCGGACACCGCCGCGGGAGCAGTCGCAGCGGGAACGTCGTCACCCCGGATCGGTCTTGTCATCGGCCTCTGGCAGTGCGATAAAGAGAATCACGGCTGGCGTGAGGGCCTGCCACTGACCGTCGCTGCCAAGTTTCGATCTGAGGACCGGCCTTCACCCTCCCGGTAAAGACAGTCTCGAACGAAAAGAGAATACTGCTTTCAATCGCCGGACGCCATCCGCCTACTCAACTTTGGCCGGTATATAGCCGTTTTTCTGCCCCGATTTTGTAGAGACGCCGAGCAGTAGGTAAACGCTGGGCGACTACTCGCGATCCAGGGTTCTCATTGGGT
>DATDGW010000430.1:0-15331 GCA_036521895.1 Candidatus Sulfotelmatobacter sp.
CAGACCTATTCGTGCTCCTTGCCTTCCTCCATCCCTTTGTGCTTCTGCATCTGCTCTTGCCTCATTTGCTTAAACTTCGCCTGCTGATCGGGTGTGAGTACAGCGTTGATCTGGTCATGTAAGGATTCGTGAATTGATTTCATTTTAGCCCGCTTTTGCTCCTCGGAAAGAGAACTGTTCTCGCGGACTGCTTTCATTTGCTGCATCTGATCTTGCAAAACAGGTTTTAGTTTTGCTTTCTGGTCGTCAGTAAGGTTGAGCTTCTCGGAGAGCATCTGCAGATGCTGATCCGCGCTCTCTTCGTGGTGCATTCCAGCATGCTTGTCTGGAGTTGGCGCTTGCGATTCCTGTGAAGGCTGCGCAAACGTCAGACCGACAGCCAACAACACTAGGATGGTCAGAATTGACCAACGAGAGTTCGACATCTTGCCTCCTAGAAACTGATTTCTCGAAGTGGTCGAACACGCCCTGCGGATACTGAACATGCTACTCCTAAACCAGACAGTCGTTCCAGCTTGCAAAATGGCCACCGGGAACCGGCCAGCGTAAAAAAAAGCCACCTCAGGCTATTGCGATGAAAGCCCATTTTTCTAAGGACCGATTGATTCTAAATGGGTTATGGGTGGACTTTCGACGGAGATCGCGGTAGGGATAGCACTTGCGTGCTACCCCCCGCGCGGACCCGGACGGGCGCTCGTTAGCGCATCCGGTTCTTATCGTGGATGACTGGCGGCAAAGCGATCCGCGGGATAAGGATGGAGTACTCGCGGTTGAGGGAGCCATCGGTCAGCCAGGGCGAGCATGCGTGTCCAGGAGAGCCGGCGTTTCTGGCTTCGGCGGCGAAGTGTCTGCCACCAATGCCCAGTTAACCGATCCCGGAATACGCTGAGACTGTCGATGTTTCCCGGTACCGCATAGTAGTGGTAGTAGCCCTGCACAATCGACTTGAGCCATTGGCCGGTTTGGCGCACCGGATCGTGCATGCGCTCGCGGAGCTGCTGCTTAACCTCGCGCAGCTTCGCTCCCATGCGTTTGCGGATCGTCTTACGCCTCACCATAAATCGCCCTACCCTATTCCTCCCGCTGATGTGCTTGAAGCCTAGGAAGTCGAACGTCTCGGGCTTACCTTCCCCTCTTCGTTTCCGGTTTTGTTCGGCAAACCTGCCGAACTCAATCCGGCACGTCTTATCTGGGTGTAGTTCCAATCCAAACTTCCCCAGTCGTTCCTGTAAGTTCTCCAAGAAACGATCCGCGTCCGCTTGGTGTTGGAATCCTAGCGCCAGGCGCGAGACTTCCAGCCCGAGCAGGATGCACTCGCCCGAGCGCGACCTCCGCATTCAAATGATCAAATCCGGTGCGTTTTACAAACATCTTGCCCGACACACCAAGGTCTTCGTCGATGATGGTTACTTGGTTCTTGGCCCAGCCCAGCACCACTGCTTTCTCCACCCATCTTTTCCACTTCTTGCCACTGCCGCAAGGGCAGGGGTCGTTGCGACCAATTTTGGGCGTCGCGGTCGGAAGCGTCTGCCTTTTCACGGTACGGCCACACAACCGCGTGAGCAATCCCTGCCGCTTGGCAAGCAGCGAATCTAAGTCGGTACGGGCATTCTTCAACGATTCCAACAAGTCCTGTTCGGAACACCGAGGGTTCTTTTGGGGAGATCTAGTTCATCCAGTTTTCAGTTCCGGGGCCACCGCTCTGGAATTTGTGGGTGGTATGTGTAACTCTCCGGTTGCACGGCGTATCCCCAAGGGAACTTGTGCCTGAGGCCGTCCGTGCTGACCTCCACACGTCTAATCCGAGATTGTCGGTTGCTCAATTCGAGTTCGGCTCGCTCACATCCTTCCGAAAACAGTGCTGCCAGCATCAGGACCGCAAACTGGCGTTACGTCCTTCCCGTCGCATAGAAATTAACAACGTCGATAATGGCGTTGTTCTCGTACCTATGCTCAGTTCGAGAAGCAACGATGTCATCGCTACGCAGAACACCAGGGAGTGCAGGCAGGTTTTCCCTGCTAAATGCAAAGTGCGGTTCCGACTTGCTTCCAGGAACGTCGCATTTGTTAGGTTCACTGCTTAACTGCGCGACAAGGGAGTCCGCAAAAGCCGTCAGCGTCGTGATTGCCTTCGACATACGAACAAAACGTCAAGAAATTCGGTGGCGGCGGCATGGGTGTGGTCTACAAGGTCGCCCGCGAATCCAAGTGGTAAGAGGTGTGCAACGCCGCGCTAACCCGCCCGTGCAACACCACACAAAAGCTGCCCCACCTTTCGCGATTTTCGAAAGAGCCCGCCCTGAGCCGGTCGAGGGGTAGGCATCACACCTTTGTGGGATAGTTGGAAACGGGGAATCGTCCCGTCCGACAAGACGTACGCCAATTCTTAGGCGCATGGTACTATTCCCGCGTGGGCGATTCCGTTTGCGTACCAAGTGCTCCCGCGGCTGTCCCAAAGGCCGTCCCAACGACGACGGTGCCTTCGCGGCACTCTGCCCTCGTCCGCATCACTCACTGGATCACCACGCTCTGCTTTCTTGCCCTGCTCGTCAGCGGTGCTGAAATCGTCACCTCTCACCCCCGCTTCTACTGGGGTGAGACCGGCAACAATTTAACGGAGCCATTGTTCAAACTGCCGATCCCGGCCTCGAGGAATCTGGTGCCGACAGGCTACGGGTACGTGTTGCCCGACCAGAACGGCTGGAGCCGGTACCTGCACTTTCAGTCTGCCTGGATTGTGGTGTTCACCGGCTTGCTATACATCGTCTCCGGCTTGGTCACGGGGCATTTTCATAGAAACTTGCTCCCAGCCCGGTGCGATCTGTCGTGGCGCGCGTTCTCGACTGACGTCGTGCGCCACTTGCGCTTCCAGCGGCCGAGCGAGGCAGAAGTCTGGTCGTATAACCTGCTCCAGCGCCTCACCTACTTGTTCGTGATCTTTATTCTTTTTCCGTTCGTCATCTGGACGGGCCTGGCGATGTCTCCCGCCTTCGTTTCCGCTTTTCCGGCGGCCGTGAATGTCCTCGGCGGCCAGCAGTCGGCTCGCACGCTTCACTTCTTCGTCTCTCTGGCTCTCGTGCTCTTTCTTCTGGTCCACGTTGGGATGATTTTGCTTGCCGGACTCTGGAGCCGCATGCGGACCATGATCACTGGCCGCGCCGCTACACCGCGCGCAGCTGCAACTCGGCCAGGCAAAACTATGGAACGAACATGAGCGATCCTTTACTCCGCAAGCTCTCACGCCGCAACCTGATCACAACCGGAATCGCTGTCGCGGCCGGCGTCTCGGGCTTGGCTGTAGCCGCGCGCATTGCGCAAAAATATGGGCTGGTCCCGCCCGATCACGGCGGAATCTACGGTCTCGGCGAAACGCTTACCTATGCGTCCCAGCGTCTGCTCACTAGGCATTCCTTCGCTCGTGAGTTCTCTCGCAGCCAGATCTCGAAGCGTCCATTTCCAAACGAAATCCCGCCCCCGAGTGACGAGTTCAAGCGCCATCAGGCTGCGCGATTCGTTGACTGGCGGCTCTCTGTCGACGGTATGGTGGCCCGGCCCGGTTCGTTTTCGCTGGACCAGCTGAAGAGCTACCCGTCCCACAGCCAGATCACGATGATCCAGTGTGAAGAAGGCTGGTCGTACATCGCCGAATGGATCGGTGTGCCTCTCTCCCAAATCCTGCAAGCCGTCGAAGTCCACCCCCAAGCCCGATACGTTGTCTACTACTCGATCGATCCTGACTGGTGGGAAAGCATCGACATGGCCGACGCTTTGCATCCGCAGACTTTTCTCACCTACGCGATGAATGGCGATGAACTCCCCGTGGGCAATGGCGGGCCGCTTCGCCTGAGAGTTCCCCGCCAGATAGGCTACAAGAGCGTGAAATATATCACCCGCCTCACCGTCACCGACAACCTGAAAAGTTTCGGCAAGGGCCTGGGCTCTGCGGCTCCCGAAGGAGGCTATGCCTGGTACGCCGGCATATAGAACGGGGACATCCATGATGAGCAAAAGGCAAAAGGAGACGGAGGTCTCCGTGCACTTGAAGGAGTAGGCTTCCGAAGCGGAGGTGCAGCGGCGCGATCCTTGCGAGATTCTCGCCAACGGCTCAGTTTTTCCGCCCGCTTTGGGAATTCTGCTCGGAAAGGGACTCCGGCCAACGTCCACCGGTCGCCGCGCTTCCCCGATGGCGACCTGCACACCCCCGTTTGCCCATCTCTCTCGCCGGATGGGACAATATAGATATATGCAAAAACCGCTCACCATTGTGTTCCAACTATTGGCCGCCGGGATGATGCTGCTGGGTAACGCCCCGGCGCAGCAGACTCCGGCTGCATCAACTCCTCAATCCACCGCTCCCGCCAAGACGCCGTCAACGACCACGGCCAAGAAGGCACCCGTGACCGCGAAATCCGCGACCGCCGTGACGCTGAAGACTCAGAAGGATAAAGCCAGCTACGCCCTCGGCACCAAGATTGGTGGAGATCTCAAACGCCAGGGTGTTGGCGCATCGATCGATGCTGCACTCACCGCCCGCGGCTTGAGAGACGCTCTCTCCGGCGCCAAGCCCCTCATGACCGACGATGAGGTGAAGGCTGCCCTCACGCAGCTGCAAACCGAAGTCCGCGGGCATATGGAAGCCAAAACCCACGAGGCCGGCTCCGCCAACCGCAAAGAGGGCGACGCGTTTCTCGCTGCCAACAAGGCGAAAGACGGAGTCGTGGCGCTGCCCAGCGGACTGCAGTACAAGATCCTAACCGCTGGCACCGGACCGATGCCCACGGTGAACGACACCGTGTCGTGCAACTATCGCGGCACGCTGATCAATGGCAACGAATTCGACAGCTCCTACAAAGGTGGAAAGCCCGCATCTTTTCCGGTGAGCGGAGTCATCAAGGGATGGACCGAAGCTCTGCAGCGGATGCCCGTGGGATCGAAGTGGCAACTGTTCATCCCTGCAGATCTCGCGTATGGCGACCGTGGCGCAGGCCCCGACATAGGTCCGGGCGCGACGCTGATCTTCGAAATCGAGTTGCTCAAGATCGAAGAGCAGCAGAAGAAGTAGCAACCGTCAACGTTCAACCGTCAGCTTACAGAAGAGGTGGCCGTCTGCCTGCGCAGGCGGCCCTTTTTCTTGTCCGCGATGCGGCGCAAATCCATCTTGCCGAAGATGATCGGACCGGAGGTGTTGCGGCATCTGAAGAGTGACCCAATCACCGCCGAGATTCCGATTGTGGTGCTGAGCAGTCGTGGGAGAAGAACCGGCAGAGGCTGCTGGAAGCGGGGGTCGAGGAATATCTGGAGAAGAACGCGCTGATGCTCGGCAAGGGAATCAATCTGCTCCCCTCAGCTTTGGAGAACGTGATTTGCCGCATCAACCGCAAGCGCGGCGTCGCGTTCTCGAGCATTCCCCTGCATCCGTAGAGCTGTTACCAAGAGTGCTGCAGATGTTCTTCCGCCGAAAGATTGGCACCCGCCAGAAGCAGCAAGCCCGACAGGAACGCCCAGAACATCATGCTCACCGAGAGCGCAAACGGCCCGTACACTTCCTGAAAGTTCAACCACGGCAGAGCCAGGATATACGCGTACTTCAGCGCTTCCGACAGCAATCCCATGATGATGGCGGCGGGCAGCACGGCCCGCGCCGGGACCTTGCCGTTGGGCAGCAGCCAGTAGATCAGAAAGAAGATGGCGATGCTGGCGGCGATGGCGAACAGCTTCATCATCAGAAATCCCACCACGCGCACAAAGCCGGTGCCATAGCCGCGAAGCAGGAACTCCATGAATGCCACCGGGCCGGCGGTCAACGCGATCGAGAGCAGCGCCAGCACGCCGCAGGCAAAAGCCAGGCCGAGAGAGATCACCTGATTGCCGAGGTAGGAGCGGTTGTTCTCGAAGCGCCAGATGCGGTTCAACGCCACTTCGAGTGGAAGGAATACGCCCGACGAAGTGACGAGCAGAATCACCAGCGACACCGCTTGCACCCGCTGCCGGGAATTGACCATGGAGTTGAGGTTGCGGATGACGAAGTCTTGACCAGCGGGCAGGTAGTCGCGCAGCAACTCCAACACGACGTCATACATCACGCGCGAATGAAAGACGCGGCGGATCAACGTCATCAGCAGAACGACGAACGGGAAGAACGACAGAATCGAGTTGGCCGCGACGGAGAAAGCAAAGGTGTGAACATCGGTCCTCATCAGATACTTCACGGTGGAAAGAACCAGACCCGGGGAACGCCGCGGTGCGGGGTTTACGGTACGCTGGCGTACAGAGCTAGACCCGGACATCGTCGGAATGGGAGGGTTGGGCACGGCGACGATCCATCGTACCAGAGGGGTGCGATTGGGCTCGAAATGTCATAAACCGAAGTGCCAGAAGTGGTTACCGACCTATTTCTTTACCCTTGTTAAAGTTATCCAGAATGGCCGGAAATGACCGACAGTCACCTTACGTTTTCTTTCTAATTCCTCTTGCGAATCGTTTTAATAGTGCTTATTATCTGTTGCTCAACACCGGGAATTGGTCCGGTGGTGAGACCAGTAGTGGTTGACGTTTGTTAGGTGTAGTGGAAAACGCGCCAAATTGTCGGGCTCCGGAAGTTCACGCAGCGGATCGAACACCGCGGTGGAGGACTGAGGAGTCTTTTCCTTTTTTGGAGTACTTCTTCTGCACATCGTAGACGCAACCCGAAAGTTCGACCGGCTTCTTTGAGGGGGACTTCAATCGAACGGGGCGACGATCGAGAAAGCCGGAGAACAATTCTTCGCGATTGGTGAAAGGAGTTTTTTCCGTGAGAGAGAAAGGTACAGTGAAGTGGTTCAACGGGGCGAAAGGGTATGGATTCATCCAGCGCTCCACGGGGGAAGATGTATTCGTGCACTTCTCCGCAATCCAGGAGAACGGCTACCGCACACTCAACGAGGGCGAGACCGTGGAGTTTGACCTGCTGAAAGGCCCCAAGGGCTTTCAAGCGGCAAACGTCGTCCGCGCATAAAACCTGCGAACACTTCGAGAACCCTCCCGACTCCAAGCGGGAGGGTTTTTTGTGCGGTTCAGAAATTGGCACAAGTTCGGGGCAAAGAGCCGCATCTTGTCGACGGAAGAACCTCACTCACCGTGAGGGCGAGGATTCCAACCTTGCTGCAATGATTTTCAGCGTATTTCCAGCGAGACTACATCGCCGTTCGTTGCGCCGCCGGGCTTGTAGTTCACCGTGACCTGGCGGTCGTGCCAGTCGCAGGAGAAGTCGTCCGCGCCGATCAGGACCAGCGATTTAAAGTCGGGCGCGCGCAGCTTCATCACGGTGCCGTTGGCGGTGACCGTCAGAATTGCGGCAGGGGCCTGAGTGCAGTCCACCGAGTCCAGGCGGCCCTTGACGAATTTTGCGGGACGACGGTCTTCGGGTCCGTGGGTTACTTTCTCCGCGTCGGCGCGCTTGGCGGCGTCTTCTTCGAGTACGTCGAAGGGTGATTTCTGGGGCGCAAGTTTGGATTGCGGCGCGCCTGCGAGCGGGATGCCGTACTTGCGCTCGCCGCTGGCTCGCTCCGTCAGGTCGTGGGCCAGCGTCACGATTCGGGGATTGCTGCTGGTGTTCAGGCGGTCGAGCAAGACTTGGGCGGCGTCCCACTTCTTGCTGGAGACATAGATCTGGGCCAGGTGATAGGTATAAAGCTCATTGCGCGGACTTAGATTGATGGCGGCGTGCTCGGCCTGCATGGCGGCGGGCGTGCTGCCGCCCTCGTTGCGGGCGACCGCCAGCAGATCGTAGGCGTCGGCCATTTCCGGATACCACTCCAGCACGGCCCGCAGTTCGAGCATCATGTTGGGCAAGCCCTGAATGTCGGTGTGCTTCGATTGCGCAACGCGATATTTCAGGACCGACATGTAATAGCGCAGCCACATGTCGCGCTGGTCGAGTGCGATGGCGTCGGCGAGTTCGGTCGTGGCATCGTCAAATTCGCCGTGTTGGATGTGGTCCCAGGCGAGGATGCGGTGGGCGAGAGGACTGCCGATCGCGTTCGTGGGCAGGAGATCGGGATCCTCCCCGGGTCTTCGCTCTTCTTTCTTCGATTCGAATTTCTTGTCGGAGGCGGTGGGAGCCGAAGCCAGCGCGTGCAAAGCCTGCAGCCCAATGTCGCGGCGTTCGGGAATGCGGATTTCCCCTTCGGCATAGAGGGCGTGCTCATCGGCCTCGGGTAGAGGCTTGGTAGTGATAACCGTGTCATCGGGACCTACGGGAGCCGGGAAGCGATACATGTGGTCGGTGCTGGCGGCGTTCGTGGGGTCGCGATTCGTCTGCCGGGCGCTATCGAGCGCGGTGAGCAGAGAGGTCTGCGCGTGGAAGTAGTTCTTCACCGCCTGTTCGAGTTGCGCGGAACTCATGCCGTAGGCTTGTTGGATCGCGTCTTCCACAGGGACATGCTGGTTCAGGACGAGGTTGAAGTAAGTGCCCGTTTCAGCCAGTTTCTTCTCGTGAAGCAGATAGTGCATCACGATCCACGACTCGGCATGGTAGAGCGTGTGGTGCGTGCCCTGGTTGCGGGTCGAGGTGTCGTGCTTCATGGTGAAGAGGTCGGGCAGGGGCAGCCAGACCTGGGCGCCGAGTAATTCAGTGAGCGACTTGGGCTGATTCGTCTCGTGCTGGTTGCCGAGCAAGTCTTCGCTGAGTGACGGACGAAGTTCAGGGTCGCCGCCGATTTCGACCGTCTTGTTGTCGACGCGAATCGAACTGAAATATTCGGCAAGGCCTTCGTCGAACCATCCTTGCGCGGGAGGATAGTTAAAATTCAGCAGCATGCCGGCGAAGTCGCGGGCGACGGCGCGCCAGGGCTCGTCTTCGAAGAGGTTGAGGACGATGAAATCCTGATCGTCGCCGGGGAGAAAGAATCCTGGAACCTCGATGGGCTGGCCCTGGTGAAGGGGCGCAACCTGATAGTAGGACTTGTCGTTCTTGAAGGCGAGGATGGTTAGGGGAACGGACTGGTTGAGACGCTCCTTGCCCAGCAGTTGAGCGAAGACGGCGCGCATTTGCTCGAAGCGCAGGGCGACTTCCCGCCCTCTCTTTTCGCCGGCGTCAGTGATGACGGTGAAGTGGGTGGAGTGGACTTCGAGCCAGGGGGGCTCAGCCGCGAGGGCTGGGAAGCACGCGGAAAACATCGCACAAACTGCCAGCAAGAGGCCAACGGGAGTGCGGCGAATGGGCATTACTTAAGTATTATCCGCTAACTCTGCTGTTTCCTGCTGGAGAACTCGACCCGGTGTCTAACAGTGATATGCGATCCAATCGCTTCCGTGGGGTGGCGCCGCTCTTGAAAGAAGGGCTAAGTTGGGCGGTCCTTCTTGGGGATCGCTCTGGGAGGGCTGAGCACCATCCTCGTTGCCCGTGTGCCAGTGCCTCGGGCTGACTGGTCCGGACTCTTTGGCTTTGGTCTGCTTGGCTTTTCTCTGCTCTCGTCAATTCTCGCTCTGCGAAACCGGCGACAGGCAGGATGGCTGTACCTGGTAGCCGCTCCGGCCGTGTCAGGATGTCTTGCGTAGTGGCAGAGATGGCCGCCTTACGAAGTCCCCTCGCCGCCGTCGTTGAGGCTCGTTCTCATATTGGTGGGAACGGCGTGCTTGATCATTTTTCCTTACCCGCCGCCGGGGTTGGCGACCTTTGATTGCAAGCCGGGGGACGGGGGCGACTGTTCGGCTGCCTCTTGTTTTAAACACGTTCTTGCTCTTGGTCGCGGTGTTCGCGTGTGCGTGCGCGTCTTTGTATCTCCCTCTATTCGAACTTGATTGCAGAGGGTACCTGCCGGTCTCCGTGCAGACGTCTCCTCGCCAAGCAGTGTTCAGCGCGAAAGTCCTCTTCGTCGGACGACCCAGGATTCTGGCTGAGCGGAGTTCTCCCTGGGCCGTGTTGCGGGTTGAACGGGCTTATTGGGGGTTGCCGATAGGGATGACTCGTATAGTCGTCCTCCGAGGGTATTTCACGGAGGCGGACAACGGGCAGGATTTCCGACGTTGATGCTTATCGCAGCGAAGGAGCGTTGACTCGATTTCTTCCGCTTGTCGAGCACTATCCATGCTGTCACACAGCGCACCTCAAGAACGCAGAGGTTGAGCTCCGCGTCTTGCGAAACGGGGCGCCGAAATCTGGCTTGCGCATCATTGGTCGAGTGTGTAGCTTTCCGCCGGGCGGTGAGGAGTTCGTGCCTGCTGTCCGGGTTAAGGTGATCGGCCCGACTGGGAGCGCCTTTGCGGTGACGGATCAGTACGGAATTTACGACCTAAAAGACTTGGCACCAGGACACTACGCCCTTCGCCTTGGGTCCGCTGAGCACGGCGGAACCGACCTGAAGCCGGGAGATGTCTGGGGGGGATTTATGGCTTCCGAAGCCACTGCCCGCCCGCCGGAGCCCACTGTCAGGAGAGCAGAGCTTCATCGAATTTGTGACGCCGCCGACGGGGCTGAGTGCGCCGTATAATTCCGGGTTCGTGCTTATGGGCTCGGAAAACCAATTTTGGAACCTGTGGCTCGGTGTCTTCCTGCTTGCGTCCTCAATCGCTTGTGCCGCCACGGGCGCGACGTGGAGCGGCGTGCTGCTCGATTCGTCGGGCAAACCCGTGGCCGAGGCGGTCATCAGAATTCACTCGACTTCCGGAAGGCGTGACTACACCACTACAACGGCCTCGAATGGCAAGTTCGCATTTGGCGACATTGCCGCGGGCACGTGCGAACTTTCAGCTACAGCTTCCGGAAAAGAGTGGAAGGCCACGACTCCTCTCGTGGTCACGGACGGCGCGGCGCTGACGATGTCGCTGCAGATGTCTGTAGCTGGGCAGGAACTCCGAACCGTGCCTGCCAGCGCCGAGGCTGCGGCGCAGGCCAGTGGGGGAGAGCATCTTTCCAGCAAAGAGGTCTCGAGTCTGCCGCTGAATGCGCGCGACTTCAGCAAGCTGCTCCTGCTGGCGGCGGGCACGATGACCGATGCCAATGGCTCCGCCAATTTCACGCAGCAGTTTGCGGTGAATGGACAGCGCGGGTCTGCAACCGTGTTTGCGACAGACGGGTTTGACACAACTGATGCGGAACTGGGCGGGGCGACGTTTTCCAATTTCAACGTCGACGCGATTCAGGAGGTGCAGGCGAATTCAGGCGTGATGAACGCAGAGATCGGGCACGGAGCCGCGAGCTTCACGAACGTGGTGACGAAGTCGGGAACCGATCAGGTGCACGGGAGCCTGTTCGAATTCGTGCGCAACGCTGCCTTCGACGCGCGCAACTACTTCGACTATAAGGACCCGACCGGGAAGCGGCGAATTCCTCCGTTTGTGCGCAACGAATTTGGATTCACCAACGGAGGGCCGATCGTGATTCCGGGACTCTACGACGGGCGGGGCCACGCGTTCTATTTTGGCGAGTATCAGGGATTTCGCCAGGTGCTCGGCACCACGCAGGTGATGCCCGTGCCGACCGCCGGCGAGCGCAAGGGAAGCGACACGCAGACATTTCCCGGCGACACGCTGACGGTTCCGGTGAACCCGGCGGTTCTGCCTATCCTCAATCAATATCCGCTGCCGAACCTGCCGTCGGGCGCGTTTGGCGATCGCACCTACGCCGCGTCGTCGAAGATCGTCACGCGGACGGACCAGTTTTCGGTGCGTATCGACCACCAGATTTCGAGCATGTCTTCGCTGATGGGCCGATTCAGCTTGAATCAGGTGACGGGACCGCTGACCAATCCCGACCAGACGGCAATCGATCCCAGCTTCGGAGTTCAGTTCTTCGATCACCAGCGCAATGCGGGCGTGAAGTACTCACGCTCGATTACGCCGCACTTTATTTCGGAGACATCCATCGGCTACATCCGCAGCACGCCGTTCTTTCCGGCGACCAATCACACGCAGCCGGGGATTGGTTTCGGCGACGGACTCTTCCAGGGCTTCTATACCCCAGCGGGTTCGATTTTCGGATCGTACGGCAACCTTTATCAGTTCAAAGAGGACATGGCATGGGTGCACAGTGCGCACGCGTTCAAGTGGGGAGTGGAGATCCGAGTCAACCGCGACTCCACAATCTTCGGAACGAATCCGAACGGGGCGTATGACTTTGGCGGAGGCACGGCCTACTGCTGCGGCGACGGCACCACGCCCGTGACGATTACCTCGGCCAGCGGCACGCATGATATTCACATGGGAGATCCGCTGCCCGACTCGCTGACGGGATTGCTGACCGCGACGCCTTTCTCTTACAACATCACGGCGGCGGCCGACATTACGCCGGTGGGCGACAAGTTCGACGAAGCTGGCGTGCGGCGCGAAGCTTACAACTTCTACTTTCAAGACGCGTGGAAAGCCACTCCGCAACTCACCGTCAACTACGGATTGCGCTACGAGGTGAACAGTCGCATTCACGAGGCGACCAAACGCACCTCGGGTCCTTTCTTTTTCGGACCGGATGGCAAACCCGCGCCTTACGGGGATCGTACCGCGAAGCAGATCCTGCTGATCAACCCACAGCCTCCCTACAACCAGGACTGGAATGGCTGGGGGCCGCGACTGGGACTGGACTACGCAGTGAGCCCACACACCGTGCTGCACGTGGGAGGTGCGATCAATACGCTTCTTCCGAACTTGTGGCAGGACAATTTTCTGACGGCGGCGATTCCGTTTGTGTTTGCGCCCTACATCACGGCGTTGCCGGGAGTTTCGGTTCCGTTTCACGACACGTTTGTGCCGGTGAATCTGCCCACGGCTTACAACGTTCAGGGGCAGCCCATTTTTGCCACGGGCAGAACGCAGGATGTGCCGGCTAATACCGAGATCGATCTGCCGCGATTCCAGAATGACTTGACGGCGCTGACCCCGGGCAATCAAGTGCAGTTGCTCGCGATTACCGGCATCGCGAAGAATTTTTCCAATGGGTACATCGGGAGTAGGACGGCGGGCGTGGATCACGATTTCCGCGACGTGAAGGCAAACGTTTCATACGTGGCGACCACCGGTATTCACCTGGCGCGAGTCTATTCTCCGAACAGTTACGGCGGGGCGGATCCAGCGCACGCGCCATTCACCGAGTTCAATTCGGCGGGACGGGCCATTGGGGGATATGGCAATGAAATCCTGATGACCAGTGGTTCGCATTCCAGCTATCACTCGTTGCAGGCGAGCGTCAGCAAGAACTCGGCGCGGGCTGGGCTGGGCCTGCAGGCTAGCTACACGTATTCGAAAGCGATCGACGATACCAGTTCCGTGCTGGGTGGATTATTCGGGGCCGCGGGCACGATTCTGCAGACGCTGCCACAGGATCCGTGGAATCCGTCGGCGGAAAAAGGAGTGTCCACGTTCGATGTGACGCATGTGTTTTCAGCGAGCATCATTCAGTTGCTGCCGCTAGACCGCAGCAGCTTTCTGAAGCCACTGGGGAAGCCGCTGACCAAAGGCTGGCAGTTCTTGAATATTACGACGCTGACCACCGGGTCACCGTTCAGCGTGTATTCCGGGATCCAGCAGACTGGAGCGGGTGCGGGCGGCACGGACCGGCCGGATCTGGTTTCGATGCCCCATTTTTCCACAAGCCGGCCGGCGCGCGACGATTACTTCGGCCTGGGAGCGAATAACGGGTCGTTTTTCAATATTCCGATCAATGTTCCGGGCGGGACCGGACCGAAACATGGGCGTTTTGGCACGCTGGGGCGCGACACTTTCCGGGGACCGGGGTTTCATGACTTCGACATCGCGCTGATCAAGGACACTGCGTTCGGACATCGCGGAGGAGCTGAATTGGGGACGCTGGAATTCCGGGCGGAATTCTTCAACATCTTCAACCTGGTGAACTTCGGACTGCCGTCGAACATTCTGCGCGGGAGCGGTTTTGGGATTATCAGCAAGACGGCCGGAACGTCGCGGCAGATTCAGTTCTCGCTGAAGGTGATTTATTGAGCCAGGGCCCACCAGGCGCCCAGGACAACTTCTATGGTGCCACTCCCAGTTGCCAGAACAGAAAGCTCAACTGATCCACTGAGTCGCCAATATCCTGGGTCACTGACCTTCCACCCGAGTGTCCGGGCTTCATTTCGTAGCGCAGGAGGATGGGCCGGTCTGACCCGGTATCGGCTTGCAGGAGCGCCGCCATCTTGCGCGCGTGCAGCGGAGCTACACCTGTGTCGCCGTCTCCGGACATGAACAGCCCCGCCGGTTATTTCACACCCTTCCTTACGTGCTGGTAGGACGAGTACGCCTACAGCCACTTGAATTGCTCGGGATCCTTGGCGGATCCGTATTCGGAAACCCAGAACTGCGCCTCCATGAACGGGTCATAGCGCAGCATGTCGAGCAAGGGATGCCAGCAAATCACCGCCTGGTACAGTTCCGGACGCTGCGTCAGAGCAGTACCAACCAACAGCCCACCATTGCTGCCGCCGAGAATCGCCAGCTTGGAAGAATTCGTGTAGCTCTGGATCAGCCACTCTGCCGCGCCAAGAAAATCATCGAAGACGTTCTGCTTCTTGTCGAGCATCCCCGCCTTATGCCAAGCTTCGCCGAATTCGCCTCCGCCTCGAATGTTGGCGAGCGCGTAAACGCCGCCTCGTTCCGCCCACACGATCGCATCCGAGTTGAAGAACGGAGTGTTGTTCACGGCAAATCCGCCGTACCCTTCCACCAGCGCCGGATTCGTCCCATCGAGCATGATCCCCTTGGCTTAGAGCAGAAACATCGGCGCCTTAGTTCCGTCTTTCGAGGCGTACCAAATCTGCTTGACCTCAAACTTCGAGCCATCGACCGGAACCCCCGCGTCTCCAGCGCTCGCGCCCCGACCAACTGTCGAGGAGTTTGTGCGTGTAGTCATTCTGCTGGCTGATCCACGCCCGGGTCTCGGCGGAGTCTTGATCTTCCAACCAGCGGCAGGGATCGGGCACGGTTACGCCATGCAGAGTCTCTCGAACGTTCCCCTGACGGGTATTTTGAGCTGTCGCGAATGGGGTACACAAAACAGCCCAAGACAGAATGCTGAGAACTCTGCGTTTCATGATCTCCTCCGACGGGGCATTCTGCGGTCCAGACCACGCGATATCAAGCAGGGTTTACCGGTCGCAGCGAGAGGAACTTCCCGCACCCGGGTTCCGTAGTGATAGCAGGGGAGGTGTGCCTACGGTGATGCTCCGGTTGGTCGGATTCTTATTGGTGGCCGCGTTTTCATTCGCGCAGGACGCGCCACTGGAGCAAGCGAAGGAGCCCGAGCAAGCCGCCACGGCGTTGACGGCTGATGCCATCATGGCCCGTGTTGCAGCCAACCAGGACCGCAGCGAAGAGCTCCGCAAGCAATATGTTTACCACCAGCACACCC
>DATDGW010000431.1:0-1643 GCA_036521895.1 Candidatus Sulfotelmatobacter sp.
AAGACCTATGCCCATCGCGGCTACGAATACCCCGATCACCTGGACGATCTCGAAGTCTTGTGCGCCGATTGTCATCACGCGAAGCATTTTCCGCCGAAGGAAGAAGTCATCGAAAAACTCGATCCGTGCATCGCCGACTATCTACTGGAATATCTCGAATCACTTGAAGACGGCGCGAACTGGACCGTAAAGGCATACGAATACCTGAAAAGATTCGAGCTGTCCGTCGAAGACATGAACACGGTGCTGGGTTGGGTTGTCGGGGACGCAACGACGGCGGCTAGCGCTGATTTGGAGAAGCCATGCGAATCAAGACCCTGACTGACACCGTCTACGGCCAGGAGCTGGACCGCCTGCGTATGCTGCAGGGCTTCCCCGAGGTGCCCGCCGCGCGCCAGGGGATGGTTCGCGCCCTGCGGCGCATCACCTGCGAGAAGAGTTTCCTGCATGAGCTGGTCACGTACTTCGTGGACAATGCGGAGCGCTGCCCGGCACCCGAGGAACTGAGCCAGCGTGCGGGCATCCTGCGCGCCAGTGGCGAGCGCAAGCCGCTGGGCAGCGTGTCGTGTCTGAAGTGCAACGGCACCGGCTGGGTGCATTTCACGAAGACCATAACCGCGGGAGGGATGGAGCCGTACGAGGCTGAATTCTGCCTTCGCTGCGCGTGTGCGCCGGCGCCGAGGGTGAAGTAGATGGCGGACATGTCGACACTTGCGAATCCATTCCACGTGTGGGCTGAGGTGGCGCGCGGGCTGCGCGACCGCTTCGTTGCCGAGCTGGGCGAAAAACGGCCCTACAGCCCGTACACGGGCCACATTCTCGGCATGCTCGCGGCCACCATCACCCGTTGCGAGCACATGGGGATTGCCGTGCGGCACCTGCAGGAGAAAGACCCGGACGCCCTCGCGGCCTTCCTGCGGGCTCTGGGGAAACCGTGAAACGCGACGGGGACCACGCCATCATCAGCAGGGATGGGCCACACCCTCCGGTTGGTGTGTTCTGCGGGACGGAAATGGTCCCCGCAGCCGCCATTGTATCCCATGTGCGTCGCATCGGTGTTATATTGGCGTCTTACAGGCGCACAGTAATAATGACCAACGAAGATAAGCAATGGTTCGAGGCGCGGTTCGAGAAGATGGTCGAGACGATGCGCGACATGCAGACTGAGATCCTGCGCGGTTTCAGGGCGCACTCTGATGGCTTGACCATCCGGCTGCGCAAAATCGAAGCCGATCAGTCCAACCTGGACGTGGCGCTCTCCCGGCGGGTAGAGGTGCTCGAACAGCGCCTGCTCGAAATCGAGACCAGATTGGATCACACCAAGGGGGACGATTCGTGATGGACGACAAACCTCAAAAGACAATTGACGAACGCCTGGAGTTCCTGCTTGCCTCCACCGAATCCCTGCATGCGAGCACTCAGGAACTGCATGCCATGATGGCCGGGCAAGTCGAGCAGATGAAAGCTCTCGACGCAAAACAAAGAGCTGCCGACGTAAAACAAAGAGCCCTGCAGCATGCTCTGCTCGCCGGGATTCAGGCGTTCCTGAAGGGCCTGGATAATGGCGACCAGTAATGCCGAAAAAAAAGAACGAGACGCCAAAGCCCAAGCAACGGAGGCCGAACCGCAAGCGGTTCAAGACG
>DATDGW010000432.1:0-4019 GCA_036521895.1 Candidatus Sulfotelmatobacter sp.
CGAAACTTTCAACGATGTCCTGGCCTATTGCAAATATTCCGCAAACCCGGTCGGCCATCTCGTCCTCTACCTCTGTGGATACCGCGACCCCGAGCGCCAGCAACTCTCCGACTTCACCTGTAGCGCGCTGCAACTCGCCAACTTCTGGCAAGACGTGAGCACCGACTACGCCAAGGGCCGCATCTATCTGCCCCTCGAAGACCTTCACCTCTTTAACGTCACCGAAGACCAGATCGCGCGCGACCACAACACGCCAGCCTTCTGCTCCATGATGAAATTCGAAGTTGAGCGCGCCCGCGACTGGTTCCGCAAAGGCCTGCCCCTGATCGCCAATGTCGATCGCGAACTGGCTATCGATCTCGATCTCTTCAGCCGCGGCGGACAGGAAATCCTGAGCGCCATCGAGAAACAACACTACGCCGTTCTCGGAAATCGCCCGTCCATCTCAAAGCCCCGCAAGCTCGCATTAGTCGCTCGCGCCGCACTGGGGAAACTCTTCCCAAGGGGCAAGGCAGGTTTGGGGGTCAGACAAATATGAGCGCCGGCACCACCCAGCAGATCCCCATCCCCTGGACCCCAGCTCCGCCACAGCTCGTTATGGCGTATTCCGTCTGCAAAGGCATCACGCGCACGGCGGCGAAAAATTTCTACTACGCGTTCTTAGTCCTTCCGCGCCGTAAGCACGAAGCGCTCTGCGCCGTCTACGCGTTCATGCGCCGCTGTGACGACATCGCCGACGACGCCACTGTCAGCCTTCCCGATCGCCGCCAGAAGCTCGACATCTGGCTCGACGCGCTGCACCGTGCTCAACAAGGCGAGCCCACCGACGACGCTATCTTGCTCGCTCTCACCGATGCCCAGCGCCGCTTCTCCATTCCCGCCGGCTTGCTCGACGAACTCGCCCACGGAGCCGCGATGGACGTCGAAGAAGCCGAAGCCTCCGCGCAAACCACCAGCGCCCCCGGCCTCACCATTCAATACATGACCTTCGAAGACCTCCGCCTCTACTGCTATCGTGTGGCGTCGGTCGTCGGCCTGGTCTGCATCCACATCTTCGGATACCGCGATCCCGCCGCCGAGTCCCTCGCCGAGCGCTGCGGCCTCGCTTTTCAGCTCACCAACATCATTCGCGACGTGAAAGAAGACGCCGGCATGGGACGGATTTATCTCCCGGAAGAAGACCTGGCAAAGTTCAACCTCTCCGCCTCCGAACTGCTCGCCACGCCCGATCCGGCGCGCTTCCGCCCCTTGCTTGCCATGGAAGCCGATCGCGCTCGCGAGTTTTACGCCTCGGGCGAAGAGCTGATTCCCTACATTTCCGAGGACAGCCAACCCGCGCTGTGGGTCCTGATCACCATCTACGGCCGCGTCCTCGAGAGAATCACCGAAAAGCAATACGACGTCTTCACCGCCAAAGTCGCCCTGAGCACAACGGAAAAGCTACGCATCCTCGCGAAAGGTTTCTTCAAGCGCATCCTGTGACCCAGCAACAACATCTTCTGGGACCCATACCCGGGTGCCCCATTTCTCGCGCGTTCTTTGCGCCAAGAAGTGGGGACTTTGCCGGGTGCCCCATCCTTCTTTCGCGTCCTGTGCGAAACCGGGTGGGGACTTTGACTCCGAACTGAGAATGTCCCCCACACCCCCACCCACAGTCGCAATCGCCGGAGGCGGCCTCGCCGGCCTCGCCGCCGCCTGCGCCCTCTCCGACAAGGGCTTCCGCGTGACGCTCTTCGAGAAGCGCCCCTTCCTTGGCGGACGCGCCTCCTCCTGGGAACATCCCGGCACTGGAGAAGTCGTCGACAACTGCCAGCACGTCCTCTTTCGCCTCTGCACCAACCTGCTGGAGTTCTACCACCGCATCGGGGTCGCCGACCAAATCCGCTGGTACGATCAGATGACGTTTATCGAGCCCGGCGGCCGTACGTCGGTGATGAAGTCTTCCCCGCTCCCCGCGCCGCTGCACACCGCGCCCTCGTTTTTCAATTTCCCGTTCCTCCATGCAGCCGACAAACTCGCAATTGCCCTTGCCCTCGTTCCCCTCACGCTGACCGTCCAACGCGACAACGGCAAATCATTTCAGCAATGGCTCGACCAACACCGACAAACCCAAAACGCGATCCACCGCTTCTGGAATCCAATCCTGGTCAGCGCCCTCAGCGAAGAACTCAACCTGATCTCAGTCTCGGCCGCCGCGCAGGTTGTCCGCGAGTCCATGAAGTCCCCCGCCGCCCGCGAAATGGGTGTGCCCACCGTCCCCCTCACCGACCTCTACAACCAAGCTGGAGACTACATCCGCGCCCGCGGCGGCGACTTGCATTTCCGCCAACCCATAGAAGGTTTCGCGGCCGCCGCATCCCGCGTCCAACTGCAACTCCGAACCCGAGAAGAGAATCTGCAGAACGAGGGTGCCCCACCCTTGTCCCTGCGCAGTCTGCAGGGACAGGATGGTTACTTTGACTTCCTGGTCCTAGCCCTTCCCTTCGACGCCCTAGACAAAGTTCTTCCGGAATCCCCAGAGAGCGCGCCCATCCGCGAGCAACTCACACACTTCGAAACCGCCCCCATCACCGGCATCCACCTCTGGTTCGACCGCCAGATCTCCGACCTCGACCACGCTGTCCTCCTCGACCGCACCATCCAGTGGATGTTCCACAAGTCCCGTCTGCAGCTGATTCGCACACAAGCCGCCGATGGAGCACCATCCGGCAGCTACATCGAACTCGTCGTCAGCTCCTCCAAGTCTCTCATCGACAAATCCCGCTCCGAAATCGTCGACCTCGCTCTCGCCGAAGCCCGCGAGTTCTTCCCCGCCGCCCGCCAAGCGAGCCTCGTAAAGTCCGCCGTAATTAAAGAAGTCAACGCGACCTACTCTCCGCGCCCGGGCATTGACGCCCACCGTCCCACCCCCGCTACCGCCTGGCCGCGCGTTTTCCTCGCCGGAGACTGGACCGCCACCGGATGGCCCGCCACCATGGAAGGCGCCGTCCGCAGCGGATACCTCGCCGCCGAAGCCCTGGCCCATGCCGCCGGATTCAAAGACTCTCACTTCCTCTCCCCCGACCTCCCCGCCACCGGCTTCATGCGCCTTTTCACCTGATCTCGCGTGCCGTGGCCCTGTGTGGAACGGTCATGTGTGGCGGGCACGTGTGGGACGGGCATTCCTGCCCGTCCTGCCTCGACCCAGCCCCACCCTCGGAATCAATACCGTTTTGATTACCACAACATCGCATCCAACCCGGCCCGCATCCTTAGCCTCCCGTAACTAAACTCCTCTCCTGCCCCGTCGATACACGTCGCAGGGACGGCCCTCACATCGAGCCCAGAACGGCCCTACGGGCAGTCGCCGAAGTCTGGTGGGACGACCCGACCGGCAAGCCGCTCCGCGCTTCCGCCACCCTTGAAGACACTTCGCCCTCCGGCGCTTGCCTATGGTGTCAAGACCAAGATCACCATCGGCGGCCCACCTCACCGTGAAGTGGCACCGCGAAGACTTTTCCGCAGTTGCGAGAAACTGCCGCCGCGATGGACGAGAATTTCTCCTAGGGGTTCGGCGAGATCTCATGGGCGCCACCGCGATCGCTCCGCCGCCCAATGCGAGTCAGCCGGCGGCCGCACCCGCCGAATCCTCCCGCAGCGCACCCATGGATCCTGCTCCCGCCGGCCCGAAAGTCCCGAGCCCTAATGCGCAACGGGAATCGACGCAGCCCCGATCCGTTGCGGCCTCTTCCCTCGCTGAGCGAGCTCAACCCATCCCCAGTTTCAGTCCCGCGGCAAAAACACCTGCGCCGCTAGACGCCGCCGCAGTCGATATTCCGGCGGTAAACGCGCAATGCTCCCCCCAATCCCGTTCCACGCGGCCCATCGCGACCACGCCCCTCCTCACGAAAGGAAGGCTATGCCACCGAAAAGTTTCTTCTCCAACTTCTGACGCCGCCAGCAAGACGCCACCAGCGTGGCCGAGAAAGCTATCAACACGGAGACTCCAGTGACTAAATCGCAGCTCCATGCCGCGGAAA
>DATDGW010000433.1:0-3744 GCA_036521895.1 Candidatus Sulfotelmatobacter sp.
GTAGCCCGAGACACAATCGACGCGCCGCCGAATCCCAGGGCTGCAGCTTCCGCCGCAGCTACCAGTCGCCGCATCCGCTCATCCAGATGCGCGGCGATCAACCGGAAGCGACGACGGATCGTACTCTCGTCTACCACTACAAGGACAGGATATACTCCCTATCCCAATATGTGGTATACTTATTTTGTTACAGTCCCTTAGCGGGCCGCCGGGAGGTCTGCGGCCGAGGGAAATTGCTGATGGTGTGATTTCTGATTGATGATTGAACACCCGCGCAATCAACAGCGAAGGTTCCCAATCATCAACCACAAAATCAGCAATCAACAATGTCCTTCCGAAAGGAAAGGTCCGCCGTGGCTGCACCATACTTTTACTGCACTCGATGTCATAAGAAATATCCCACGCACCACAAGCTGTTCGACAGTGTGGCGGCAGCGCAGGCCTGACGTTCGGTTCCAGCGCTAGCGAAGCCGCCAGGGCGACTGCTCAGGCCATCGGCTCATCGCGTCTTCAGCCCAAGCCGTGGATTTGTCCACGTGGCACGACGTGCAGGGATTCGGGATCTTGTACTTGTCCGTCATCGCTGGCGTGATGAAGCGGAAAGTGTGGGCGTGCACAAACGTCCCCGGAACGCCTTCGGTTTCGATCGCCTGCATGTGGCAGGCCACGCACTGGCTTCCGGCGCTCCCCTCTTTGTGATGGGTGTGCGCTTGCAGCGTGGCCGTATGCGGACCGTTGGCTGACGAAGGTCCGTGGCAATCGAGGCATATCTGATTCACCGGCTTCCGGAGCTGCGCGTAGTTTGCTGTGCCGTGGACGTCGTGGCATGAGACGCAAGTAACGCCACGCCGGTACATCACGCTCTGGGCAAAGTCGTTGCCCTGCATTCGGTTCTTGTGCGCGGTGCAGTCCGGAAAATAGTAGAAGCTGGTTTCGCCCAGCTTGCAGTCTTCAAGCTTCCAATAGTCCTGCAGTCTCAGACCGACGCGGTAGCCGACGGGCCAATCGTAATACTTCCCTTCGATCGGATTTTTCAGAGGCTGTCCCTGAGAGTGGCACTGCACGCAGGCGTCGTTGGCCGCGACGTCATCCATGTGGCCCGGGTTGAGGATGTCGCCCCGCGTGGGATGCGCCACATGCTCGCTGCCCGGTCCATGGCAGCGTTCACAGCCGACGTTCCATTCCGCCACCTGCTTGGTTTGAATGTTGTAGTCGACGGAATGGCAGCCGTCGCACAGGGGGCCCGTGGGACGCTGCATGTTATCAGGAGGGTACACGGCCGCCCACCAGTCTCCGGTGGCAGCGACCATATACGGACGCCATGTGCGATTCGCCATGTCCCACTGCACGGGTAGGGGGAAGTAGTCGTCGCCAACCTTGGTGAAGTAGCGCTGCTTCCAGAGGCTGCCGTAGACGAACGCCACCTGATCGGCGGTGAACCTGGCTACGTTATTGGTCTTGAGGTCGGGAGCGATGGCGTCGGGATGGGTCCTTGGATCGCGCACCACGTTTGCCATGGGCGTCTTCTTCCAGCGGGCGTAGATCTCCGCATGGCATTTCTCGCAGGCTTGGGAGCCCACGTAGTGTGCCGAGCTCGCGGCCGCCGCCTGGTGTAACTGTTCCTGCTGGTTGAGCGGGCGGAGGGTTCGGATGAAAGTAACGAGCTTCCAGCTATTTCCGGATGATTCCGCGTGGGGCCGGGTCCAGGCGGGCATGCCGGTCAACTGGACTCCGTTCTCGATGATGTAATGGATCTCGCCATCGGTGAGAGCCTGGGTGTCGGCCGCCCTCAGGTCAGGAACGCGGGGATAAAGACTCAGGCCCAACCCCGTCTTGCCACCGCCGTCAACTCCGTGACACCCGGCACATTGGGTCAGGAAGGATTCGCGGCCTTGCTGGGTAGCCTCCGAGGATCCCGCAAATGGATTCTTCTCACCGCGCTCGCGGGTAGGAATCGCCACATTTCGAATGTCTCGAGCCAGGACGGATTCCCACCACGGCGGAGTCGCGGTCGCACGGAATCCACGGCGCACCAACAGGAGCGCGCATAGGCCTCCAACGATCACGACAGAAACCAGCACGCAAAGAAATGCTTTCAAGACTTTCATGCTCGTTCACTTTCGAGCGATTGCCAGACCCGTCAGAAGGCCCCGTCGGCGCCGGGCCATTCTACCGCGCGACCGCGCAGCGATTTGCCAGGCTGCGCGTGGTTGCGGCTCTTTTTTCCGGTCGCGTAACGCCACGGGTTCGACTGACACTATACGGATGACGGGAATGTGGCTCGCGGCTAAATGGCTTCCCTTCCAGCCGGTAACCGAGGTTGTTCGGTGGTGGATCGTCAACACTGACACATTGTGTCAGTTTTGAGATTACCTGTTGGGTACGAAGGAAACCTTGGGAGACCGGAGCCGACTCCCCGGCTGACCGCAACTTTCGATATTCACAGGGGTTAATGAATCCAAAGGGGCTGGGGGACCGTAATAGGAAAAGTAGGGTGAATTCGGCATCTGGATTGCATGCAACTTTCACAGCTGCCGATGAGTCTAATACGGCAAGAAGCTAGAAGGTCGGAGTCGGAGGTGATGACGGCCATGACGAACGAAAGAATGACAGACACAAAAATGAACGACAAAGACAGATTCACCATGACCGAACTGGCAGCTCTCAGGAACGATCTGCTCCAAGGGGGCATGATTGACTCCTATGAGGCAGCCGAACTGCTGCAGGTGTTTCTGATGGGCCGTGGCTATGGGGTTTCGCCCAAGGCTGCGCTGGACGCGGCTGGCCGCGTCGAGATGGCCGGGTGTGCCATGCCGGTGCTGGTGCATGAGCTCGAAAACCTGGCAATGGTGATGTAAAAGGGCTCCGCGCAGCGGGCGTGGTGAACCCGCGGCGCAAATTGAGATTCGGCCTTCCCCACTGTGTGAGAAAACGCAACAGTGGGCTGGAAGGCGCGGGGATCGAACCTGATCCCCAGATTTCTAGATTCTGGGTCGACGACCAAAACAAAACCGGACGAACCAGTCCACAGATAGGACAGCCGGGCCAACCAGCCCGGCTTTGTGGTGTTTGGGGGTTTCCGCATCCGCCCACGGTCCGGGATTCACCACTCCCTTTTAACCAAACGACAAAGGCGTGGCACCACCCTTTCCTAAGCCAAGTCGCTCCCGTTTCGTCTTCGGGAGTTCGCGCCATGATCGGGGGACAGACACAAAAAGGCAGTGCTGCGGCGCGCCGAAATTTCGGCGGCGAAAGGATTAGTCACCCAGTGACTCCGAAAGACGGTCAGGTTCCAGCGCTGGACGAATGGCTAGGGGGAGGAGGTGCTGATGGTGAAGTTTTATCGGCGCGTGGCGTCGGACGCCTTGACTTCGGCCCTTGTTTGGAGAAATGCCCAACGACCACCCGCGGCATGTCGCGGAGTTTGTGGGTGAAGTGGCCGAAGGCCCGCACGACTACACGGCCAATCGGGGCGGGCACGCGACCATGCTGGCTTAGCATTTCGGCCGCAATATCTCGGAGGCGCAGAGGCGCCGGTGGGTGAACCTGCTGCTCGATAGAGCGGATGAAGTTGGGCGCTGCCAGCTCATCCAGAGTTCCACTCGGCACTCGTGGCCTATCTCGAATGGGGCTCGCGCCTCGCAGTGATGAATTCGAGATTGCCACCGGGGACTGTGGCGGATCCCTCAACACCCATGCCGAAGTGGGAATGGGGAGGCCGGGCGGACCCTACCTACCGGAGAA
>DATDGW010000434.1:0-9042 GCA_036521895.1 Candidatus Sulfotelmatobacter sp.
CGGTCGCCGGGAGCAGCGTTTTTGACGGTGTGGTCACTTCAACTGAAATTTTCTCATGATGAACCTCCGAGGCGGACCAGAACTAGCAGCGAAACTTCACTATGGAAGTGACTCCCCTGCACCTCATCAATTTCCACACACCTTAAGCACACACAGAGGGGGGTCCTCGGGGACCATCTCTTTCCCTTCTCCCGTCAACGCGGGCCTGAGGTTATGCGGGATGGGGATTTGATGATTGTAAAAACGATGTTACAGCAACTGACAAATGTAGGAGCCGACACAGAGTTTCGAAAATCACCCCACAAGCCCTGGCACCGGGCATCCGCAAAATTAAACTCTCCGTAACATTCGGGCGTCGTCGTTTTGATATTTTTGTTGCCGCGGAGTGTGACTATGAAAAAGACCCTTGCTTTGCTTTCCCTCGCAGCTGCCTGTTTGATCTCTACGGCAATCGCTCAAGAAAATAACTTCCTACAAGGCCGCATCAAACGCGTTTTACTGATCAGTATCGACGGTATGCACGCTGTCGATTTCTTGAATTGCTCTGACGGCATCAGCACGATTAACAATGGCGCACCCTATTGCCCGGCGCTTGCTGCGCTCGGCAAGACGGGCATCAACTACGTCGCAGCCAGCACCTCGAAAACATCGGATTCCTTCCCAGGACTGACCGCGATCGTCACCGGCGGAAGCCCCGCTATGACCGGCGTCTACTACGACGTCGCCTATTCGCGGAATTACGATGCCCCCGCAAAAACCACTGGCAACGGCCTCGCGGCTGGTCCTTGCACCCCATTCGGGACCCCATCGGGTACCACAACCGAGTATGAAGAAGGCATCGACCTGGACAAGACCAAGTTAAATGGCGGCGCGCCGGGCGCGTCGCTGACCGACGGTGGCCTCGCCTCCATCGACTCCCGGAAACTGGTCCGAGACCCGAATAATGGCTGCGCTCCCGTTTGGCCGTGGACTTTCGTCCGCGCCAACAGCATCTTCAGCGTCATTCACTCAGCTGGAGGATACGCAGCTTGGTCAGACAAGCACCCCGCGTACGCCTCGGTTGCCTCTGGTCTTGGCCCCATTGCGCTCAACGACTTCTACGCTCCTGAAATCAACTCCAACGTGATCGCCCTGCGCGGCGTTACAACGCCCACCGGCGAATCCTGCAGCCCAGTCCGCGATCCAGGCTCGGACCTGACGGCTTGGACCAACAGCTTCCAGAACATTCAGTGCTACGACACTTTGAAAGTCAACGCGATCCTCAACGAGATCGATGGGAAAGACCACCTCGGCACCCAGCAAACCAAGGTTCCCACGATCTTCGGCATGAACTTCCAGGCCGTGAGTGTGGGCCAGAAGCTCGTTGAGAAGAGCAACGGAGTCACGGGCGGATATCTGGATGCCGCGGGCACGCCCGGTGCGGCGCTGCTGGACGAATTCAAATTCGTCGATGCCTCGATTGCGGCATTCGTCAGCGAGCTGAAGGCGCAGGGCCTCTATGATTCGACCCTGATCGTGATCACGGCCAAGCACGGCCAGTCACCGATCGATCCCAGCCGTTATGTCTCACAGCTCATCAACGGAACTTCACCGGTCACCTTGCTCTCGAATGCGGGCTATATCCCCTTCTCGGAATCGACCAACAACCCGACCGGCATTGGGCCGACGGAAGATGACGTCTCGCTGGTCTGGCTGACGAACTCCTCCGATACCTTGGCCGCCGTTAAAATCCTCGAGGACAATTCCTCGGCCACCGGAATCGCGCTGGGCCAAATCTACTACGGCCCATCGCTGAGGCTGAACTACAACAACCCAGCTTTTGACCCGCGCACGCCGGACATTATCGTGACCCCGAACGTCGGTGTGACGTACTCCGGCAGCACGGCGAAACTTGCCGAGCACGGCGGATTCTCCCATGACGACACGAATGTGATTCTGTTGCTGTCCAATTCGGGCTTCGGCGCCCGGACGGTCCGCGCCAATGTTGGTACTGTTCAGGTGGCACCTACCATACTCAAGTACTTGGGTTTAAGTCCTTCGTCCCTGACTGCTGTTCGTGCTGAAGGAACGACTGTCCTTCCGTAGCAATCACTCGGTTGGCGACCGGGCCAAAACCGACAGCGGACGCCCCTTCGGGGCGTCCGCTGTTTTTTGGCCCTAGCCTGTCTTCAATCCCTTGCGCGTGAAAAAGTCAGAAGATGGGACGCCAGCGCTGCTAAAACAAAACGCCCCGGCTTTCGACCGGGGCGCGGGCAGAACTGCGTGCAGTTTAGAAGAGATTCCACAGGAACTGGTTGTAAACCTCGTGGTGGAACTGGACTTCCTGCGCCTTAACGAAGGTTCCGAGCGCGCGCGGGCAACGGTCAGCCGAGGCCTCTTTCAGATCGGCATACCGGCCTTTGACGTCCTCGCCGAGGATCGTCGTGATCCACGGAGCCTTCTTGAAGTCGTCCAGCGCCTTGTAGATGTTGTCGGGCAGGTAGCGTTCGGCCTGGCGCAGGTTCTTGATTTTCGCGGTCTCGCCATCTATTCCGGTCTTGAAGATCGAATACATGACCAGGTAGGGATTCGCGTCGGGCGCGACCGAGCGAACCTCGACGCGCATGCTCTTCTCGTTGCCGATCGGGATGCGGATCATGGAGCCGCGATCGACGGCGGACGCCTTGATCTGGTTGGGCGCTTCGAAGTGGGGATCAAGGCGGCGATAGGCGTTCACGCTGGGATTCAGCAGCAGGCAAATGTCGTGGCCATGGGTCAGGATGCGGTCGACAAAGGCCCAGCCCATCTTGCTAAGTCTCTCTTCGCCCTTTGCGTCCCAGAACAGGTTCTTGCCGTTTTCGCTGATCGAAACGTTGGTGTGCATGCCGCTCCCGTTTACGCCCACGACCGGCTTGGGCAAGAAGGACGCGGTTAATCCCATGTTGGTCGCGACCTGACGGCAGATCAGTTTGTAGAGCTGGATCTGATCGGCGGCGGCGACGACTTCGCCGTAGCCGTAGTTGATTTCAAACTGCGATGGCGCGACTTCCGGATGGTCTTTCTCGTTCTGGAAACCCATGGCACGTTGCACTTCCGCCGTCGTGTCGATGAAGGTGCGCAGCGGATCGCCGGGCAGGGAGTGATAGTAGCCGCCGGTATTGACGTATTCAAACTTGCCGCCGACTTCGTGATAGTGCCGCTCGGCATCGGGCCCTTTGAAGAGGAAGCCCTCGATTTCGTTGGCCGCGTTGAGCGTGTAGCCTTTCTTCTGGTGAAGTTCGTCGGCGTATCCCTTGAGCACGCCGCGAATGTCGCCGGAGTAGGATGTGCCGACCTTGTCGATCACTTCGCCGAACACCAGGACTTTGCCGGAGCCGAAGACGTCAGAGGGAGCCCAGTAGAACGCGCCCCAGTCGATGCCCAGACGCAGATCGCTTTCGCGCTGTGCGGTGAAGCCGCGGATGGAGGAGCCGTCGAAGGTGAGGTTGTCATAGCTCTTGAGCAGGAACTTCTTGTCATAGTCGAGCATGTGCAACCGGCCCTCGAGATCGCTGAAGAGCACGGTCACGGCCTTGATCCGCTTTTCGTCAGTCAGATACTTTAGGCGCTCCTCCTGGATCTTGTGAGACGCGACGCGGTTCCTGCGCTGCTCCTTCGCCGTGAGGTTGAGTTCTTCCAGTTCGTCGTATGAGAGTGCCAGGAAATTGCGCAGTTCAGTGGGCATGGATGTCCTTCAGTCTCCTTCGCATAGAAACTTTAAGATTTGGGTAAAACCACATCACGGATACAAGGAAGTTGAAATGGCTGGTTTCAACACTTCTATTCGGAACACGGAAGGATAACAAGTGGGCCGGATGGCCGCCAATCGAAAAAGCTGATGCACGGCATAAAAGAGATTTATTCGAAAGTACTCGGAGTGCCCATTCTGTTCGCGCTATGAGCGAGAACACTCTGGAAACTACATTCTAGAAGAGACAACCGAGCCGACCATCCAATCATTCATGGGATTCACTCTTCCGCAGTCCAGGCACTTTGTCTGGGCAAACTGGGTCGAGCAGTAGGGGCAGACTCCGTGGGTTTGGAACATATCGAACGCCTGTCCGCACTTTCCGCACTGCGAGTACTCTCCCACCGGTGGTGCTGTCTTGCACGTGGGACAGGCGAATCCATCCCGGCGTGGCAGCTTGGCGAGACGCAAGAGGGCGCGCGCGTGCTGCAAGCCGCCCCAGCAGTTCATGAGCATGAAGACGGCGATCGCGCCTAACCAGAGGTCTTGCTGCCAGAGCGCGAGACCGATGAAACCGGCGACGCCTATCAAACCGAGGACCGTGGCCACCATGAGACTGCGGGCGCGTCCAAGAACAAACCAGAGCAAGGAGCGAAGGATCTGGCCGCCATCCAGGGGGTAGATGGGGAGGATGTTGAAAATCAGTAGCCACTTGTTAATGAGTTGGACCGCGAGCAGCAAGCGATAGAAGTCGGGCATCGTCTCAACCCATCCCGAAGATCCGCCCAGAGTGACGAGCGCGTAGAACACGGGCATGAGCAGCACGTTGACCAGAGGTCCCGCAGCGATGCTCCAGAGTGTTGCGCCCGGCCTGGGTGGCGGGTCCACATACGCCACGCCGCCGAGGGGCCACAGTACGATCCGCTCCGCTCTTCCTCCAACCTGGCGACAAGCGAGGGCGTGGCCGAACTCGTGAATCATCACGATCACAAACAGCGCAAGGTATTCCAGCACATTCCAGGTGACGGACGAATAGCGGCCCTTTCGCGATTGGATTTCGTACGCCGCCACCAGAAACCAGGACCAATGCAGGAATACATCAATTCCGGAGAAACGAAACAGGTGGATTGATCCTTGGCGGCCAGTCGGCATGTGGGCAGTCTAATTCATAATCCCAAATGGAGCCTACTGTCGGTGGGCGGACGCACCTGCAGCAAGTTCACGCAGCGTGGTGAGGAAGCCTGCGGCGGTGCGCGGGTCGTAGAGAGCGTCGAGCGAAATGGTCGCCGAGAACTGCGGAGACTCGGGACGGAACCGGACCTGCAGCACGTCCTGCTGGCGCACGGTCATCAGGGTGTTGAGTTCGGGAGTGGAATCCTGCTTCCAATGGGTGCGGGTGGTAAGAATGACCGGGCCGGGTTCGTAAACGTCCCATTCGCGTTCGTTACGGCGGCGGGCAGTCACGCCGCGGCTGTGGGCGCACCAGCGGTGGCGCATGACCTCGAGATGGAAGCTAGGTGAACCTCCAAGGTCGGCCTCAAAGGTCAGCGTCTCTTTCTGCTTGTGGTAGCAGCTCAACAGCCAATGAACCGGCAAGGCGCGCGGCCGGAACTTCATCGTGACGTGGGCATTTTCGAAGCTGCGGGAAGGGAACTGCAGGCGCGCGTGCAGGCGGGAACTGTTGAGCCAGTGAGAGTCGAGGATGCGTCCTTTGCCAGCGCAGGCTGATTGCACCCAGCGCAACGCTTCGGTGCCTTTGCGACGGTTGTATGCGGCAAACAGGAAGTACCACGCTCCCAAGGCCACCACCGCGCCGACGACGTCAATGACTAGGAGGCGTCCCACCACGTCTTCCCACAGACCTCTGATGCCGATGGTACGTCCGAGGTTGCGGTCGGGGCAAGTGGACAATCGACCCCAATAACGTTTTTTTCCGGGGATCACCAGGGTGGGCTGTGGAAAACAAGTTCCTCCGGCGCGGCCGTCGGTTTTGACGGCCTCAGGCGGATTCAGGCCCGCTACAATGGCGCCGTGGACTTCGTGATCCGCCAGTTCAAACCTGAAGATTTCGACCTGCTCTGGCGGATGGATCAGGAGTGCTTTCCGCCGGGCATTGCATATTCGAAGCGGGAACTGCGAGAGTACGTGAGCCATCGGAAATCGTTCACGCTGGTGGCATCTGATGCGGATAGGGGCACGGTTGCCGGGTTTATTGTGGTGCATCAGGCCCCAACCGGGCACGTGATCACCATTGACGTAATGGCCGAGGCGCGCCGCTCAGGCCTGGGGTCGCTGCTGCTCCAGGCTGCGGAGGATCGCTTGCGCGCGGGCGGATCCATCGCCGTGGGATTGGAAACCGCGGTCGACAACCTCGCGGCCCTGGCGTTCTACAAGCGGCACGGTTACAGCGTGATCCGGACCTGGCCGCACTACTATTCGAACGGCGTGGACGCGCTGGTATTGAAGAAGGCGCTATGAAACGTTTTTACGCTCAGACTGTACTCTTCGCATGCCTGACCCGTCCGAGTTTTCCACTCGATGGCGGTTCAGAGACAACCCTGATTTTCTGCACGTAGGAGCCGAAGGCGGTGCGGCCCTTCTGCGTCAGGCTGCAGACCGTTAGTGGATATTTCCCTTTGAACATCTTTTCGATCAGTACATAGCCGGCATTTTCCAGCTTCGCCAGGTGGCTGGAGAGATTTCCCTGCGTCAAAGCACACTCGCGCTGCAGGTAGAGAAAGTCAGCCTCCTCCGCGGCGTACAGCACCGTCATAATCATCAGCCGCGCCGGTTCGTGAATGACCCGGTCCAAGGTGGCCAGCGCTTGTAAGTCTGGGGTCATGCCGCAGGCGCCTTCGGTTTTGGATTCCGCAGCAGATATCGAATCAGCGTCACCGCGCCGTCAAGCACGAACAACAGGCCCATGCCGCAGATAAAGTAAGACGAGCCCTGCAGACGCGGGACCAAGGCAGTAATGTACAAACCCAGGATCGGAAATCCGACCGGGAGAATCCACGACAATCGATAATCCTTTCGCGCTAGGATCATCGCAACCGAGAACAGGATGCCAGCCACGGTCCATTTCCAGCGAGCCTCGATGATACGGAACGCGAGCGATCCCACCGCTGCAAGAGCGACCACAATCGTCCACCTGATCCTTCTTTGCATTTGCCGGATTTGAACTTCCGGTGGTGGGCTGTTCGCTCCCAGCGAAATCGTCGTAAAGTTCGCCGCCTGCTCCGGGTCAGGGAACGGCGCCTGAACATATCCTGTCCGGGGATATGTAGTTCTTGCCTTGAGCCATTCCACAATTTCCCGGTACCGGACTGCTACCGCTACGTAGAGAACGAGGGCAATAAGCCACAACGCGATCGGCAGCGGCTTAGGAGGCCAGCGCGGCGGATAAACCACCGCCAATGCCAACAGAAGCGTGTTAGCTCCGACGACGAGGTTGGTTAAGCCATCGACGAACCAATAATTCCAGGCTCGTTCTTCGGCGGCAAGAACTGGAGGCTGAGGCACTGCCATAGGACCACCTTTCGCAGTCTAGTTTGCAATACAAACTATATTCGGTCAAGACCTTATCTTCATCTTCTGCGAGCCGGCGGGAATTCCGGATCAAACCGGTGAAACCGGGAAATAGGTTGCCCTTTCCGGCTTCTCCAGATACCTTGCCTTGGAACCGTGAAAATTGCCATTCAAGGGGAACTAGGGTCGTTCAGTCACGAAGCCGCGGAGCGGATGCTGCCGCGGTGTACGGTTGTTCCTTGCGCACGATCGGCGGAGGTGTTTGATCGCGTGGCGCGCGAGACGGTGGGAGCTGCGGTGATCCCGATCGAAAATACGCTGGCTGGAACCGTGGCAGAGCACGCGGATCTCATGCTGACGCGCGAGGTCTTCATTCAGGCGGAGTACTTGCTGCGCATCGTTCACAACGTGATTGCTGTGCCTGGCGTGCGGCTGGGAGCGCTGCGGAAGGTGTTGTCGCATCCGGTGGCTCTCGACCAGTGCCGGGACTTTTTCCGGCGGCATCCAAAGATTGAGGCGGTGCCGTTCTACGACACGGCGGGCAGCGTGAAGCATGTGATCGCCAACCAACTGAAAGACGCGGCGGGAATTGCTGGGAAGCAGGCCGCGCGGGAATACTCCGGGAACATTCTTCAGTCGAGCATCGAAGACGACAAGCGGAACTTCACGCGTTTTTTCTTGATTCGCAAGGTCGGGCGTGGCTCTGGGAAGAGGAAGGGAAGCGCGGATTATCACCGCCTGATTCCGCGCGAGGCGAACAAGACCTCCATCGTCTTCCAGGTTAAGAACACGCCGGGGGCGCTCTTTAAATCGCTCAGCGTATTTGTGCTGCGCGACATCAGCTTGAGCAAGATCGAGTCGCGGCCCATGCGAGGACGGCCGTGGGAGTACGTCTTCTACGTCGACTTCTTGCGGGGCGACGACGAGCCGGCACGCAACGCGTTGCGCCACCTGGGTGAGGTCGCCGAGTTCGTGAAGGTGCTGGGGATTTATTCGGCGGCTTGAAGTTGGCGAACTTCTCCGCGGCCGCGACGTCCCAGAACACAGAATTCCCCCCGAGCGTTGAAGACGTAGCAGGATTGACGCATGTTTGAATCATCCTCGACCCGGCCTAACTTTCTTCGCGATACTTTGGTGGCAGGCGCAGCTGGAGAAGAAGCCGCGCATCTACGAACTGGCGCAGTTCACACCGAAATGAAAACGGCAGAAGTTTCGGTCACATCAGTGGTTGCGCCGGTCCGCGTAGGCGCGGCTCTGCTACCGGCAGGAGAATATGTCGTGCGGCACGTGATGCAGCAGCAAGACCACCCATGGTGTTCAAAAGCGTGCAGGGCAAAGACGAAGGTAAGGTGAAGTGCGCGCCGGTTCCTCTCGCCACGAAGGCGGACCGCAACGAAGAGATCTACAAAGTCAAATGCAAGTAACGAGAGAGAACTGCAGGGATTAGTATTTCGCGGCGATACTTCCAAGCACATTTTCTGAGGCGGAATCGTCACGCGGATTCGGCTGCGAGCGGACGGTGAGCGCCATCGAGGCGGTCACGCCGCTCGTGGCTAAGGTGTTGACGCAGGGTCTTCCCAGCGTCGGCTTTCCTCGTTCTGGCAAGTTACGTATGTTGCAATTTTAGTCTTGCAAGCGCTGATCCTCCGCGTTAGCCTCTGCACCTTAGGCACATTCGCCAGTCAGAATAACGGAATAGAATTCAACATCTTGCCGAAGTCCTTCCGGGACTCCTGAAACCTTTCCGGGAGGAGTATCATCTAAACTTGAGCGAGTTACACTCAAGGAGACATATGAGCCAGCAGTCG
>DATDGW010000435.1:0-5075 GCA_036521895.1 Candidatus Sulfotelmatobacter sp.
GAGGCCACGTCCAATGAAGGCCGATCCGTCATGGGTTCCGGGTCGGTTGCCGTTGCGTCCGCCATAGACGCTGTCGATCAGTTTGACGGGAAACTCCGGATCGCCCGCATACGATCCGACTTTCGCAAGGCAGTCCGCCTCGCTGCTGAAACGCGAAGGCCAAACCTGACACGCGCGGTTGGCGGTGTAATTGATGTGCTCTACCATCTCGTTGCCGGCGCCACATTCGTGGCTGAATTGCGCCATGGCATGCGCGATGACTTGGTTGCTGTTCAGCCCATATTTCGCAAAGACACCTGGTGCGGCGGCCACAATGCCTTCGACCAGTCCCGGAACCGTGTTGTTGCCGTTGGGCCACATGGCGTGCATGTTCTCCGGAGTAAGCACAACTAGCCTCGCTTTGCGCTTCGAATGAGAAGGCCTAAGCTTGAATTCCCGGATTCGGATTGCGATAAACCGCCCTCAAAGTCGTGCATACTCCAAAATCTCTTCGCCCATCAAAGAGCAACTCGCAGCCTTGGAGTTGTAGTAGATAAACCGCATTCTATACCTCCCCTTGTAAATGTATCCCCAGATCTCAAGCACCTCGAATTCTTGTTTTGGATCTTCAGGACTTCTCATTGACGGCAGTTCCTTAACCGCCTTATCAACCGTCATTCGATCGTCGAGGCCGGAATGAAAGGTAAGCAGTTGCTTAGCCCGATCTCTCGTAACTGCGGCGCAAGGCGGATCTACGGCATGGGAAAAAGAGCTAGGGCCAATTAGGAGCAGGAAAACAAAGAGGCGAGCAAACAACAAGTACATATTGTCCTCCCCAAAAACTCGATGATGTGCACCGCCACCGCCAGGGTCATCAGAAAATAGCAACGTCAGCACCCCCAGTTTTCTTTCACGAGCACCTCAAGGTTGGGCTCGCTGACCGAAGGCACCCAATCTTAAGTTAGCGCTTAGGTTGGGCGCTACCCCCGTGCCCCATCCAGCACCTGCCGCACCTTGCCTGCTAGCGCCGAGGGCGTGAACGGCTTCAGGAGAAACGCAATGTCATGATCGAGCACCCCCTGGTGCACGATGGCGTTGTCGGTGTACCCGGACATGAACAGGATCTTGGTTCTTGGACGAAGCTTCTCGATCTGCCGCGCCAGGTCGGGCCCGCTCATTTCCCGCATGACCACATCGGTGAGCAGCAAATCAATGTGGCCGGAGTGCTGCGCACAAACGCGGTCCGCGTCCAGCACGTTCTCCAGTTCCAGAACCAGGTATCCGCAGGCCTTCAGAATAGCCACGGTCAGATCGCGGACGTGCGGGTCGTCTTCGGCCACAAGAATCGTCTCCTTGCCGTGCATTACCGGCTCGGAGGTTTGCGCCCGTGCGACGCGCTCGGCGGATTCCTCCACGCGGGGAAGATACACCTTGAACCTGCTGCCCTGGCCGGGCTCGCTGTACACCCAGATGTGTCCGCCGCTCTGCTGCACGATGCCGTATACCGTGGCCAGCCCCATGCCCGAACCTTTGCTGACTTCCTTCGTCGTGAAGAAGGGCTCGAAAATGTGGGCTAGTATTTCGGCACTCATACCCTGCCCGGTGTCACTTACCGCCAATAACACGTAAGAGCCTGGACTCACGCCGGCGTGTTCGCGGGCATAGGCTTCGTCAAGTTCGACATTTGCGGTCTCGATGGTGAGCGTGCCGCCCTCGGGCATGGCGTCGCGCGCGTTGATCACTAGGTTCAAGAGTACCTGCTCCATCTGCCCCACGTCCGCTTTGACCGAGCCGAGGTTGGGTGACGGAGTGGTCACGATTTGCACGTTTTCGTGGATCAAACGGTGCAGCATTTTGTCGACGTCCACGATGATCGCGTTGAGATTCAACGTGCGGGGCTGCAGGACCGATTTGCGGCCGAAGGCAAGCAACTGGCGGGTGAGGGACGCGGCCCGATTGCTGGCGGTGATGATCTGGCTGGCGCTGTTGTGAACGTTCTCTGCCGTGGGATTCTTGCTGTCGAGCATCTGCTGCGCGTAGCCCATGACGATCGTGAGCACGTTATTGAAGTCGTGGGCGACGCCGCCGGCCAAGCGTCCAATGGCCTGCATTTTTTCCGCCTGCAACAGCTGCTGGAACAGCAGGCGATAGCGCTCTTCCGATGCCCCCAGAGCTTCTGCATTCTGCTGGTTGCGGTATTGGCTCAGGGTCAAATGTGCGCCGTAGCAAGCCAGGGAGATGATCACCGTGCCGTAGGCGACGATGTGGTCGTGATTTGCGGCCGGGATGGCAAGAGCCCACACGGTCAGCGGCATCACCGCGAGCCCCGCGTTTTTCAGCAGAAATCTCCGCTCGTTCCAGGTTTCCTCCGGGGCTTCCACGGCGCTCTCAGCCGGCTGTTCAAATCCCACCGCGAGCATGGCAGCCACGATGAAAGGGACGGTCCACGCCAAACTCGACCAACTTCCCGAATTGGTGTGAATGAACGTCAGAGCGTAGTCTCCCACTCCCGCGGCCAGAGCGTAGACGATCAGATAGACCGACATCCTCCGGCACAAGCTCCGGACCAGCGCAGAGCGAGCCCAAAAAGAGCGCACCACGAACGCCGCAGCCAAAACGAAGTTGAGGACGTTCGTCATCCCCTGCTCCATCAACTCGAGGCTGTGGACGCCTCCGGGAAGCGTTCGCAAGAACAGAAAATCGTAATAGATGAGAAACGCGACCATCAGCATCTGGACCAAGTCCAGCGAGCGGTACCAGTCCAGACCCGAAGCGTCTTCGCCCTCGCTCAGAAACAGCGCCATCACCATGGGAGCGTCGTAGCAAAGATACAGGAATTGTGAGACGAAGGAGGCTGGAACCGGCTGGTGCAGCCCGTTCTCATAGTAGGTCCAGACAACGTTCGAAATTCCGTAGGCAGTAAAGGCGAAGGCGAAGAGCATCCAGAAGGTTCGCCCCAGGTCTCGACTGCGCCGCGAGGCATGAATGCAGAGTCCCGCTGCAGTGAGGCAGGCTGCAATCTGGACGATGTTGGAAATCAGGGCCCGCAGCGATCCCGGCCCCAGCAGTAGAAAGCTGGCAATCTGTACGGCGACTAGCAACCACGCGGCCCACCCGATTCGTCGCAACCCAACCGCGGACACAGTCAAGGCCTTCGCGCACCTCGTGTTTCAGGAAGTGAATTCCAGCCTCGGCATGCCGAAAACAACATCCGACCTCCATCCGCGACACGAATTAACGACGGATCAACAGGAAGACTTCTACTCGACCGTGGCCGCACCAAAGTTGTCTCGAATGGTAGGGTCTTGATCGCTCTGTAGTCAATGCAAGCAGAGCAGCGGCCAGATGTCGAGAGCGAGACCGGGGAAGTAACTATAGGCAGAACGGCAGAGTCGTATTGCGTTCCCCCGTAGAAAGGAAAGGACAGGTGGAATTTAGTCGGCGGGCATGGGCGCGGGACGAGGCACCTCACGACGCTCAGGCCCCGCGGAGGTCGCTTCCGCAGGAACCTCCAGCCACTTCCGCACTTCTGGCAGCGCTTTCCGCATGGCGACTTCACCCACGTGGATCAACTCGTCGGAGCGCTTGAAGTCATCGTAGGCGAATCCGGCAACGTCAGGCTCGATCACAATGTCAGCGGCTTCGCGCCACAATCCCGACATCGCATCCTGCGCGATCGCGAACGATTGTCCGATCACATCAAACAGATGACGCGGGGCTCCGCCGTTGGCCCACGTCCCTCGCAAGTGCACCGCCAGCACGCGATCGGCGCCCATCTCGCGCAAGGGCCGCGTCGGCACCGGATGCGACAACATGCCATCCACTAGGTGGCGCCCCCGAATCTCCACCGGCAGAAACATTCCAGGATACGCACAGCTGGCGCGCACCGGATCGACGATCGAACCCGAATGAAACACCACGCCTTCGCCAGTATTGAAATCGGTTGCGGTCACGCCCAGCGGAATGCGCATCTCTTCAAAGGTCTTCGCCTTCAAGGTGCGCGTCAGAAAAGCGACCATGCGATCATTGGTAGCGAATCCGTAGCGCGATAGCGTCCAGCGCGCAAACGTAGTGAAGCGCGTATTGAGCGCCACCTCCCGCATTTCCGCGATCGTGAGCCCGCTGCAGTAGCATGCCCCAATCAGCGCGCCGACACTGGTGCCCGCGACCACGCGGATGGGTATGTCTTCTTCCTCGAGAACTTTCAGAACTCCGATGTGCGCGATGCCGCGGGCAAATCCTCCGCCCAACGCCACGCCAATGGCAAGAGCCGGAGCTGACGAAGCAGGCGCATTCTTGCGGGAAAGTTCCCGGCCAAACGCCTGCACCGACCGAATGATCTTCCCCAGACTCTTCACGGCGAACCCCACATCTCCGGCCCGCGACCTGCCGCCGGTACTAAAACCCCAGCTACTGTATAAGATGCCAGAACTGGCCTCCAAGGTGTAACGGCACAACAGTGCCATCCTCACATTACGTTGGAGGGCACTACGGGCACAGTAACAGTTACCGTGGCACCGTCAGGCCGGTGACGAAATCCCTGTATTCCTGCTAACTTGCGAACAGTATGGTGCGCGAGATTTCATCCGGAGGCGTAGTCATTCGACAGAAAGACAGTATCTGGTGGATGGCCGCCATCGAACTGCCCTCCGGAACGCCAGCCGCCGCGCCCGATCCTGCCAAGCGTACGGTCCGCCCGAAAACGAAGCCTGTACTCTGCCTGCCCAAGGGCCTGGTCGACCCCGGCGAAAAGCCGCTCGAAGCCGCGCTGCGCGAAGTGCGGGAAGAGACCGGAATCACCGCCGTCCCCATCACCAAACTCGGCGACAGCAAGTACGTTTACGTGCGGTCCTGGAGCGGCGGCGAAAAGGTCTTCAAGATCGTCAGCTTCTACCTGCTGCGCTACGAATCCGGACGCATCGACGATGTCTCGGACGCGATGCGCATCGAAGTCGCCAGCGCCAAATGGATCCCGCTCGAAGACGCCCCCAAACTCCTCGCCTACCGCGGCGAAAAACAAATGGCCCGCCAAGCCCTGCAGTATGTGAAAGCTCATCCGGAAGTTTAGTAGAAGAATCTTCAGGAAAGAGGCGTCA
>DATDGW010000436.1:0-4241 GCA_036521895.1 Candidatus Sulfotelmatobacter sp.
CGGCGCGTTGGTCCATAGGTTTCTCTCAGATCGGCGAAGCGGATTCGGCCGTGTTCTACGATCTGCCTCAATACCGGCCCTTTTGGGCCACAGTCCAAGAGCTCGATGTGCCCTTTTATCTTCACCCTCGCGCACCGCTAGCCTCGCGCCAGCAAAGTTACGAAGGACACCCGTGGCTCCTCGGGGCGACCTGGGGATTCGCGGTTGAAACCTCGATTCACGCGCTTCGTCTGATGGGCAGCGGTTTATTCGATGAGTATCCTAAACTCAAAGTGATTCTCGGCCACCTGGGCGAAGGAGTGCCCCACAACATTTGGCGTGTGGATCACACCATAGCCACGGTGACGAGTGGCACGAAGGCGAAGCTACCGTTGGGACAGTACCTGCGTGAGAACTTCTATGTCACCACCAGCGGCAATTTCCGCACGCAGGCGCTAACGGACGTGATGCTTGAAGTCGGCGCCGATCGGGTTCTGTATTCGGTTGATTACCCGTTCGAGGATATGGCCGAAGCAGCCAACTGGTTCGACCAGGCTGCAATCAGCGAACCTGACCGCCTGAAAATCGCCCGCAGCAACGCCCAGAAGTTGTTCCGTCTGTAACACGCGCCAAACTCCCTACCAAAGATCCATGTTTAGAACCTCTTCGCTGGCAAGCTTGAACTTCGGCGTGGCCCGCGAATGAATCATAAAGATAGGTCTATATTGCCGCGACCCAACGGGCCTGTTAGCGGGCGAGAGTCGATTCGGAGATATTTTTCCCTTATGGTCTGGAGTTCGCTTGCCTTTCAAGAGTTGCGATTGTCAATTCGGATGGTTGCAGGGTTCGCGGAAGTTGCTGAAAGAAAACAGTTTTTTGGTTGCGGGGGCCGGATTTGAACCAGCAGTTCTGCCAATACGTATGCGCCAGTGAAGCAAAGGAAAAGCAAAAAGTGCCGGGGGCCCGGTTTGCACCACGCGTACCACGGAATTTAGCTTCTCACTGGCCGCATGACTATGTGGCGGCGGAAGGGTGGAGTCCTAGAACTCGACAGCAATTCGGTTACTTCCTGTTAGCCCGTCAACTGGACAGGATCCAGCAAGACGTGCAGTTAGGCACGCGACCGCGCCTTCTCTTGGTTTTCGAGGATTCGCATCACCGCGCGCCTTCCTGGCTCGCGATCTCCAGTGACCAAGAACGCCAGAACCGCTCCCTGAAACGTCTGCAGCACTTCTTCGACCGTCGGCCGATCGGGCAAATACCTCATGAGGAGCTCGATCCACAACCTTTGCTGCTCGGCATAAAACAGCCTCGCGCGTTTCGAACCCGACCAGGTGCGCTTGGACATATCCATCACCAGCAAGAGCACCCCCCTCGATTGCGGAGCAGTTGTGCGGTCCCAGAGAGCACTCACCACTGCCTGCACTGTCGCTCCCGGCGGAAATGCCTCGGGAATAAATTGCGCGCGCAGCCGGTTTTCGAGGCGCGTAATCGCCTGCTCCTCGATGTTTTCGCGACCGCCGAAATAATGAACTAGCATGCGCTTGCTGCTTCCGGCTTTGCGCGCCAATTGGTCGAGGCTTACGTCGAGGGTTCCTGCTTCGACGAAGGCCGCCAGGCACCGGTCGAGCAGCACGCCCAGATCTGGCTTTTTGCGACGGCGCATCTTGTTCTCCTGATGTACCGCGTGGTACATTGCATGTACCGCACGGTTCATAACAGCGTACCGCGTGGTTCATCCTAGCATGTGAGGAGCCCGTATGAAGATCCGAGAATCCATGCTGCTGCTTTCGCTCGGCCTCATCATCTGGATTTTGGGAACCATCTACTACGCGTACGCCGGTCACCGCGTTTTAGAGACGACGCCGGAACGATACTGGGTGAGCTTTGCAATTTCTCCCATCATTTCCGCGGCGTTCTGCATCCTCATTCTCCGCTGGCGTCACATCGCCCCCTCCCACTGGGCCGTCGCGATGCTCCTTCTCGCCATACCCGGAATGGTCGGAGAAGCAGTCGTGCTCTCTCACCTGGGAACGTTCATGCCGAGAATTCAGGAAGCATCTGGCGCCCGCTATGGCGCTTTTCTCTTCGCCACGTACGCCGTCGTTCTCGGCATCGCCGAATTCGCCACGCTTCGCTCGGCGCGTTAGGAGAGAGCAAGGGTCCACGCATTGGAAGCTACGGCATGAAGTGAACTCGTGCCGTTGGGCTTCGCGTCCGCCATTCCGAGTGGGTGGTCGGCATTCCTTCCTTTATCCGATTTGGGAAGAGTTGCCCGTCACTCGCTCGGGACACTCAGAGGAACCTGTTTCGAAGGGGGTTCGACTGGTCTGGCGGCTTTGACCCAAGCAATCAGGCTGAGAGGCATCATGAGAAAGACTGAAACCAGGCGAGACGCCCACAGAATGTCAAGGATCAACCAGCGTTTGCCTGCGGTATCCACGAAGACTCTATCTAGAGGCGAGGGGACGATCACCAGGAGATTCCCGGCTGCGGATGCGGCATAAAACAAGATGGCGAGACGCCAGTGACTTGCCTCGGACGGGATACTCACTCGGTTTCTGAGATACAGCGCAAAGAGTTGATAGAAAGCATAAACAGTGAGAAACCATCCAAAGAAGTTGCTAATCGGCACTCCATAGTACGAACCTCCGTCTCGCCACACCCAGGCGTGATCGATGTCTGCCCAGACGGGGTCCATCGAAAGGTCCCAAGCGGTCATGATGAAACTTGCCGCCAGCGGCAATAAAACGATCTTCCTGCCTGAGATCGGTTCGTTCTGGCATTCCAGGATTACGAGCCCCAAAACCCACGAGAGATAACCCATGCCCAGATAAGCTAGAGCGAGCAGGATCGGCAGATCGAAGAGCTTGGGCCCCATCAGGTCTGTGAACCTGTAGTGACCAAACGGAAAGCCGGTTCGCAGACTCAAGCTCTCAAACAGGGTTCCGGCGCCGAGGCATAGGGTTGCGAAGACAAGAATACCGCGTGAACTGTAGATGCGCGCTCCATGTATCACAGCGAAAAGCGCCGGGGGAATCACGTGGAAGATAACAATAAGAAGACTGGGCACTCTGCCTGCAAAGAGCTGGAGAATCCTGGCCACCAGATACAAGAACAACAAGGTCCAAAGGAGGAATCGGTAATGCTCGTTCTTCAGAGCGATCGGTGACACGTACGAAGTTTACGCCACGTCGTTGTTTGAGCGCATGTTCAATTGAATGTTGGTCGGCAACCCTTCCACAACTGGCTCAGACACTTCAAGGGTTCGGCTCGACCCCAATGCGATCGTTGACGGCTGATCGAATTCGCTGCTTGCACCCAAGGTACCGTTCGGTGGTTTGAACTGAGACGTGCCCTAAAAGGAATTGGATCTGCTCCAACTCACCGCCCGAAGCATGGCAGAGCCGAGCACAGGTCCGACGAAGATCGTGCGGCGCCAACTTCGGCACGCCAATGCACTTGGCGGATTCCTTCACTATGTGCCAAACCGCCTTTACCGTCATGCCCTCTCCCCATGCTTTTCCTACTTTGTTGACCCTGCGAAAAAGCTTTCCTCGATCAATGCCGGCCGCAGCAAGCCACATTTCTAATTCGCTTTTCACCCAGTCCGGAACGGGAACCGTTCGAACGTGGCCTCCCTTACCCATCAAGTCGACGATGGCCCAGTGTTCCTCCCGCTGCTGGAGATGATCCAGCGTCAATGCGACGGCTTCGTGTCTTCTCAACCCACACGCGAGCAGGAGAGCCAACAAAGCGCGGTCTCGTTTTCCTTTCAGCCGCTCGCGATCAGGAGCTTGCCAAAGCGCTTGCCCCTGCTCCGCAGTCAGCCAGTTCCCAAGGCGAACGCCTAACTTCTTCACGCCTTTAACTCGACGAATACCCGCTGCCAGGTCGGCACTCAGCAGACCGCAATCGGCTGCCTCATACGCAAGACGGCGTACGGCACCTAGTCGTAGATTGACCGTGCCAGGCGCGAGTAGACGAGATTCGAGGTGAGATCGGTAGCGCAGAACCACTATTCGATTGAATGCCAACCGCGGTTCTGAACAATACCAATCAACGAATTCATCGATCGCGTGACGATATCCCCGCTGCGCATCCTGGGAAGTGAGGCTGTCCAAGACTGCGGTTTTGGAGTGTTCGAGATCAAGCAGGCGCAAGACGGACCTGGTGCTGCTGCGTCTTCTTCTGAAATTTGGTCTGTGCTTCATGATCGGTGGCCTCCATGCCATCGATCAATGATTAGAGTGCTTCGTAGC
>DATDGW010000437.1:0-8383 GCA_036521895.1 Candidatus Sulfotelmatobacter sp.
AGTTTCTCTTCGATGCGCTCATAGCCGCGATCGATGTGATAGACGCGGTCCAGGATGGTTTCGCCTTCCGCCACCAGTGCGGCGATCACCAGTGACGCCGAGGCGCGCAGGTCGGAACATTGCACCGCTGCGCCGCTTAGCGGTGTCCTGCCGCGCACCGTAGCCCGGCTTCCCTCAACCTTGATATTGGCGCCCATGCGAACGAGTTCCTGGGCGTGCATGAAGCGGTTCTCGAAAATATTTTCAGTGATGATGGATGTGCCTTCGGCCTGCGTGGTCAGGGCCATGAATTGCGCCTGGCAGTCGGTGGGGAATCCAGGGTGCTCTTCGGTCGACATGTCGGCAGCGGTGAATGGATTGTCGCCCATTACTCGGACGGAGTCGGAGGAGGTCTTGGTCTTGACTCCGGCTTCGTGAAGCTTGCTCAGTAGCGCGTTGAGGTGCGCGGGATCGCATCCGGCAATGTTGAGATCGCCTCCGGTCATGGCGCCGGCGATGATGAAAGTCCCGGCTTCGATGCGGTCGGGAATGATGCGGTGCTTTGCGCCTTTTAACTTACGGACGCCTTTCACGCGGAGGGTGGGCGTCCCCGCGCCTTCGATCTTCGCTCCCATTTTATTCAGAAGATCGGCGAGGTCGGCAACTTCGGGCTCGCGCGCGCAGTTTTGCAGAATCGTTTCGCCTTCGGCTAGTGTCGCGGCCATGAGCAGGTCTTCGGTGCCGGTGACGGTGATCTTGTCGAAGACAATTTCTGCGCCTTTGAGACGGGTGGCGGAGGCTTCGACGTAGCCGTGATCTTGGATGATCTTCGCGCCGAGTCGTTCGAGTCCCTTGATGTGAAGGTCAATGGGGCGGGCGCCGATCGCACAGCCGCCGGGCAGAGAAACGCGCGCGTGGCCGCAGCGAGCCACGAGCGGGCCGAGGACCAGCGTGGAGGCGCGCATGGTCTTGACGAGTTCGTACGAAGCTTCGGGAGCGTTGAGCTTCTCGCAATGGATCGTGGTGCGGTGCTGCGCGCGTCCGTAGCCGAGTTCAACCTCGGCACCCATCGCCGCTAAAAGATTGCGCGTGGTCTGGATGTCGCGGACTTGGGGAATGTTTTCGAGGATGACGGGCTGATCGGTGAGCAGAGCGGCGGCCATGCAGGGGAGAGCGGCATTCTTGGCGCCGCTGACGCGGACTGTGCCGAGCAGCGGCTCTCCGCCGCGAATTACGAATTTGTCCATGAATGAGTCCTTGCAGGGATATTGTAGCGGGGAAGCGCGAGTACGTAGATGATTGGGAGGGTGCGGGAAGAGCAATCAACCACAGAGGTCACTGCGGACACAGAGGAAAAGGCCTCCACTTCTCACGCCAAGGACGGTCGAGAAATGGGGTACCCTTCTATTTCTGTGCGAAGGCGATGGCGTGGCGAACATGGCCTTTCGATTTCTTCAGGGCCGCCACGGCTTGGGATCGGCTCGCTCCTGACGCCAGCATCACGACCGCGACCGGAGTTCGATTCCCGCTGGCTTCGAGGGCGTGGCTGGCGGCTTCGTGGTCGGCTCCGGTGGCCTGTTCCAGGATGCGGATGGCGCGCTGGATCAGCTTTTCGTTCTTGGTCCAAACGTTGACCATGAGGTTGCCGTAAACGTAGCCGAGGCGAGTCATGGCTCCGGTAGAGATCATGTTCAAGACCATTTTGTGAGCTGTGCCGGCCTTCATGCGGGAGGATCCGGCAAGAACTTCGGCACCCACTTCAGTGACGATGGCGAAATCAGAAGCGCGCTCAAGCGGTGAGTTCCGGTTGCACGTGAGGGCGATGGTACGGGCTCTGTGGTTGCGCGCGTATTCGACGGCCGCAATGGTGAACGGAGTGCGTCCGCTAGTGGCGATGCCGAGCGCGATATCGTGCTTGCCGGGCTTACGCTTCTTCATTTCTTTGACGGCGAGATGCATGTCGTCTTCGCTGGCTTCGGTGGATGCGGCGAGAGCTTTGGCGCCTCCTGCCATGAGGTATTGCACCATGCGTGGATCGCTATTGAATGTGGGCGGGATCTCAGAGGCATCGAGGGCGCCGAGACGGCCGCTGGTTCCCGCGCCGACGTAGATGAGGCGTCCACCCTCGCGGAGTCCGGCAACGATGACATCGATGGCGCGGGCGATCTGCGGAAGGGCGCGGCCAACTGCTGCGGCCACGGTTGCGTCCTCGCGGTTGATGAGGCGAACGATTTCGAGCGACGACATGCGGTCGAGGTCGGTTGCTGCAGGAAGAATCTGTTCGGTAGGAAGACGGCGAAGATCAGATTTCTCTTTACGGGTTCGGGTCAAGTCGTGCGCCTTCGGAGTATTGGCAGAGCAAATCATTTTATTCCCTCGTACGTTGAACACGGCAGTGATCAAGTGAACTCGCAGGTCGCGGGTGAAGTCATTCAGCATTTACTGTGTTTTCTTTAGAGCTTCGACCACGGCATCGTGGAACTTGGGCCGGACTTGCCTGATCGCGTGATTCTCGCAGTCGGGCCAGGCGCGGTTCGTGAGAAGAGTGATTGAGATCTGGCGGTCGGGATCGATCCATAGCGACGTGCCGGTATAACCGAGGTGGCCGTAGGATCGGGGGCCGAAATATTTACCGCTTTGCGACGGGGACGAGGGTGTGTCCCAGCCTGGGGTGCGAGATGTGCCGGGCGGCGTGGGTTCGCGGCGAGTGAAGAGCGCGACGGTTTCTGGGCGGAGGAGGGGACGGCCTTCGTGCGGGAGGGCGTGTGCGAATCGGGCCAGGTCTTCCGCTGTGGAGAACAGACCGGCGTGTCCTGCTACGCCGCCCAGGACGCTGGCGTTTTCGTCCTGGACTTCGCCTTGGATGATTCGTTTGCGGAAGGTGCTGCGTGGGCTGTGCCTTGCGCTCGCCACTTCTTTTTCTGGCAGCTTTTCGCGGGCGGGCGCAACCGCGCCACATTCGGCTTCTGGGCGTTCGTCGGCGGTGGGCGGAATCTTCGGGCGTGATTCTTTCGGGGGATTGAAGATCGTGTTGATCATTCCCAGCGGGCCGAAGACTTCGCGTTGGCAAAATGGATCAAGAGATTCTCCGGCGATGCGTTCCAGGGCCGCGCCCAGAACAATGAATCCAATGTCGCTGTATTCGGCGTGCGTGGCGGGATCGGTGGAAAGGGAAGTCGTGAAGGCGGCCCGCAAAACATCGTCGCGCGAGTGCTGCTCGAGGAACAACTTCTCATAGGCGGGCAGGCCCGAGGAGTGGGCGAGGAGCATGCGGAAGGTGACGTCGCGGCGGCGGGCGTCGGGTTCGCTGCAGAAGTCGGCCATGAATTCGGGAATGACGCCGATCACGGGGGCTTCGAGTTCGAGCAAGCCGCGCTCGTAGAGGATCATCGCCATGGTGGTGGTGGCGACGGCTTTGGTGACGGAGGCTAGGTCGAAGAGAGTGGCGGGAGTTACCAGAGAAGAATTTGCTTCGTAGGTGAAACGGCCAAACCCCTTGAGTGCCACCAGTTTGTCCCCGTGCATTACTGCGACCGAGGCCGCGGGGAAGGCACGGTCTTCGATTGCGTCCTGCACAACTGAGAAGGCGGATGAGAAGGTTTCATCCTGATTGTCAAAGGCGGCGACGAGAGTGGGAGTCGGACTATTCAGAGTGGGTGCTCGTTGCAGAATTCTCACCTGAGCGGGTTATAGCAGAGTTACAGGGACGGGTAAAGGCAGCCGCGGCGCCTGCTGAGGTTGTTGAAAAGAGTTCTCAGGCGCAGGGAGAGACTGTGAACCAAGGAATCCTCAGCGTGCCGGGATAGAGGAGAACACACACAGAATCGCCGGGAGCGACGCTGTTATACACCGAACTCGCGACCTCTACATCCTCTGAATCTTGGCGGGGACCCCACGAGCCAAGCCGCAGGGAGTAGGTTGTGCTTTTTCCGTGAGAAACGGACGCGCTCAACACCTCAGCCCGGTAGGCTAACGGGGATGACCGGTCGAGAAGGACATTCGCGTCAGCGATCACGCAGCCAGCGTAGGTTGCGAAAAGGAGAGCAAACAGTAGAAGGGCGGGAAAGGCAGTCTTGTGCTTCGTGTGCTTGTCGGGGCAACGATGACGATCAGGACAGCGGCCAAAATGACTGCGGCTGGAATCACGGACTGCCAGTGGAGAAGATGAATGTCGCGAAGAGCACGCAACATGAGAATTGGTCCGGGAAGGATCAAGGCCAGGGCCACGCTAGGGCGGGCTTCATTGCGGCGGCCCTGAAGGTTGTAGAGTCCTTTTGAGCGCACGAATTCGAAAATCACCACAAGCGGCAGCAGCGCCAGGGCGGCGATGACCGGGAGATACGGACGCGGGTACACCAACGCCCAGAAGGCTGCTACCAGAGTGATGGCGTTGGTGGTCCTGGCAAACTGGGCTGCCTGTTTGATGCGATCGGTGCGCTCATCGGGCAGAACGCCGAGGTCGGGGTCCGCGGAGAGTTGGGCGCGGGACTCTGCCCGCTCCACCGTATCCAGGTTAGGGATGGTGCCAAACCATGCGTCATAAGCCCCATCGGTCTTCAAGATTCTCGAAAACTTGAGCGTCTTTTGATGGGCATCTCGAGGCACGACCACCACGGTCGCGATGTACTGTGTGGGCAGGATGCGAAAGCCAGCAACTTCCGTCCGAAGAACCCGGTGGGAGGTGAAGAAACCTCGCACCTCGATGGAGTCGGAACCGAGCGTGACGGGGAAACGCAGGAGGCTGACGAGTAGGCATGCTCCCAGAAGTACAAACAAAACACATAGCGAGACCATGATGGCGGCGTCGCGAGGGCCGCGCGTTTCGTGGCCGGTTCCGAAGTACCAGATGCCCAGGCAGCCCGGGATGATGACCAACCCGCTCAACAAGGAGAGGAACGCAAAATAACCGGACGAAACCCGATATGTGCGAGGATAAACCGATGCATCGAGTTCAAATAGCTGAGAGGTATGCACGCGGAAAATCGTAGCACGGCGGTTGCGGGTTGCGGCTATGCTGTCGAAGGTACACCTGACTTGAGTTTTCTTGAGCGGTGCCGTGGAGTTGTGTAGAGTCAAGACACCATCTTCAACATGAAACCACATTCGCATTTCTCCAGAATTGCGTGCGCGCTCGTGGGCGTGTTTGCGCTGGCGTGCGTTCCCGTAGGTGCCGAAGCAAAGACATCATCCGCAACGACGCCTCTCGCCGGAGTCGACTCTGTGATCGAGCAGGCGATCGCGGATGGGAATATCCCGGGAGCCGTGCTGGTGGTGGGACACGACGGGGCGGTGGTGTATCGCAAGGCCTACGGGAACCGGGCGATCGAGCCCAAGCGCGAGCCCATGACGGTGGACACCGTGTTCGACCTGGCTTCGCTGACGAAGGTGATTGCGACCACGACTGCCGTGATGCAACTGGTCGAGCTGGGCAAGGTGCGGATGAATGATACGGTGGCGAAGTACCTGCCAGACTTTGCGCAGAACGGCAAAGAGGACATCACCGTTCGGCAGTTGCTCACGCACTACTCGGGGCTTGCTCCGGACGTCGATTTGACGCCGGCGTTCGATTCGAAGGAGTCGGCGTACCGGCTGGCCTTTGCCGAGACGCCGCAACAGGCGCCGGGTTCCGGATTCGTCTACAGCGATACAAACTTCATTGTTCTGGGAGCAATGATCGAAAAGGTGTCGGGCGAGACGCTCGATGCCTATACGGAGAGACATATTTTTGCTCCGCTCAAAATGACGCACACGCGATTTGTGCCTCCGGCAGCATGGCGAGCGAAGATTGCGCCCACGGAATATGACGAGAACCAGCACATGCTGCGGGGGGTGGTGCACGATCCCAGAGCGCGGCGGATGGGCGGAGTCGCGGGGCATGCGGGACTGTTCTCGACGGCGGACGATCTGGCGAAATTTGCGCAGACACTGCTGAACGGCGGCGATGGGATCTTGTCGGCGGGTACGGTTGAGAAGATGACGCAGCCCGAGCAGCCGCCTTCGGCGCCGGTTCTGCGCGGGTTTGGATGGGACATCGATTCTCCGTTTTCGTCGAATCGCGGCGACCTGCTGCCAGTTGGGTCGTTTGGGCACACGGGGTTTACGGGAACATCGATCTGGATCGATCCGACGACAGAAACCTACATCATCTTGCTGACTAACTCGGTGCATCCACACGGGAAGGGAAATGCGATCGGGCTGCGGTCGAAGGTGGCGACGGAAGTGGCGGCGGCGCTGGCATTGAGTCCGTCGGAACAGGAAGCGCGACGTTGGAAGAGCATCACCGGATACAACGAGGCGTTCAGCGCGGCGCGGCGCATGAGTGCGCGGAACGGGACTGTGAAGAACGGGATTGATGTGCTCGAGGAGCAGGGGTTTGATGTGCTGAAGGTGGCGGGGTCATCCCTTGATGCTAAGAGGCGCATAGGGCTGGTGACGAATCAGACGGGAGTCGACGCTCAGGGCGTGCGCACAATTGATGTGCTGGAGAAGGTCCAGGGAGTGTCGCTGGACGCGATCTTCAGTCCGGAGCACGGCGTGACTGGGACGCTGGATACCACCGACATCAACAATTCTAAGGACGCAGCGACGGGCGTCCCGGTCTACAGCGTATACGGCGGGACCGATGCGGCGCGGCGTCCATCGGCGGATGTGCTGAAGGATCTGGATGCGGTGGTGTTCGACATTCAGGATGCGGGAGTGCGCTTCTACACGTACGAGACGACGCTGGGATATTTTCTGGAGGCGGCGGCGAAGGCGGGCATTGAGCTGATCGTGCTCGACCGGCCGGATCCGGTGACAGGATCGTTTGTGCAGGGTCCGGTGGCCGATGCGGGGCGCGAGAGCTTTACGAATTACTGGGCAGTGCCGGTGCGGCATGGGATGACGATGGGCGAACTGGCAAAGATGTTCAACGCCGAGCGCGGCATCAACGCGAAGCTAACGGTTGTTCCGATGGACGGGTGGCAGCGTGGCGACTGGTTCGATTCGACGGGGCTGGCGTGGGTGAATCCATCGCCGAACTTGCGGAGTGTGACCGAGGCGGCGCTGTATCCGGGCGTGGCGCTGATTGAAGGCACAAATGTGTCGGTGGGACGCGGGACAGATACTCCGTTTGAGTTGGTGGGCGCGCCGTGGATCAAGAGCAAGGAGTTGGCGGCTTATTTGAACGCGCGGGGGATCGCGGGCGTGCGCTTTGTTCCGGTCACCTTCACGCCGACGGCGAGTGTTTATAGCGGGCAGACGTGCTCTGGAGTGAATATTCTGCTGACGGATCGGAACGGGTTTGATGCGCCAGAGTTGGGGATGGAGCTGGCTGCCGCTCTGCACAAGCTCTATGCGGCGGACTTCAAAATCGAGCGGATGGCGGAATTGCTGGTGAACCGGAGTGCGTTCGACGCGCTGGTGGCGGGGCAGGATCCGCGGAGGATCGCGCAGGAGTGGCAGGAGGGGCTGGAGAAGTTTGGGAAGGTGCGCGAGAAGTATCTGATCTATAAGTGAGGCGACCGCCAGCCTCAGTCCGTAGTGGATCGTAGATTTTGGGAACTCGGAGATCGGAATCCGCGCCGGACAATTCATATTTCCCGCAGGCGCATTTGTCCGTAAAGGTGAGCACGACATTCCGTCCGATGCCCTCCACAAACCAGTAGTGCCACGTCTCGGTTGGCGGAGCGAATCCGGATTTTGAGTCCGCTGCGTCTGCCAGTTCCGTCATCCCGGCTTGACTTGCAAGTGACTGATTTTAAAGCTAATTTAACATTCTATATCTTTTTCACCCAAGACAACAATTGTGAAACTGTGTAAGTAAATGTGGAAGTATGCATCGATCTCCACAGATCCTTGTCACTTGCCCATGAAGTGCTTTGGGGCTCTCCTCGGGCAACAATGTCCCCCTGCCAAGCAATAACGAGGACATCAGTATCAGATTTTACCACCCAACGCACTCAGAGCCCCATCTCTAAATGATGCCCCGCTTCTATTCGGGGACGTTGGCGCCCGAGCGCCTTTCCGGAGTCATTGCGGGCATTGCAACAATCGACACATCTTTCCCTCGTAGCTTTTCGAGCATTACAAAACCACTGGGGACGCTTTCACCCGTGCAGATAGCTAATCTCGCTATTTTCGATTATCATAGATTATGAAAATAGCGCAGAACGCTATTTTCGGCGCTAAAGAAGGTGGGTGTGGCCCAGGCTACCAAAATTCCCGGCCAGAAAGTATCGCAGGGTAGCTATTCGGCCTTTGTGCCGGCGCCACTGCCTCCTGAACTGAACTGGACACCGCGGCTGATTGGCGCACTTTCAGATGCAGACCGGCTAGTCGGGAGACTGGCAGGCGAGGGTGGTCGGCTGCCCAATCCTCATATCTTGATCCGGCCCTTTGTACAGCGTGAAGCCGTTCTCTCCAG
>DATDGW010000438.1:0-3148 GCA_036521895.1 Candidatus Sulfotelmatobacter sp.
GTCAACATCGCGACGTTCATCGAGCAGTACTACAATCGTCAACGGCTCCATTCGGCGCTGGGCTACCGGCCGCCGGAAGAGTTCGAGCAAGAGTTGCAGGTGGCTTCCGCCGGAGCGACCATGAGTTTTTTCAGGCATGAGGAAATCTATCGTCCGATGTGGGATTCTTTCTGGCCAAGCTTGGGGGCGACTACGGCTGCCGCCCCCACCCATCGTCTCGATGAGTTTCCAGCCGGCTATTCCTCGGCGGGTTGGTCTCCACCAGAGCCCGCCTCTGCTTCACCGGCTGACGACGATTCTGGAGGAAATGAGGTAGTTTGAGAAGGAAAAATCAGTAAGCGGCAGGTGTGCCAACAGTAGATTGTCTCAACGGAAGGGTTCACTGGACTGACCCCCAAAAGTGAGACATTCGAAAATGTCACAACTTCCATTGAATGGGGGTGTACGAGTGCCGCGCACATGGAAGACATGGAAGAAGAGGACGCCGGAGTTCAGGGAGCAGGCTCTGAAGCGAATGCGGGAAGAAAGCGATCTTGGCTTGTTGGCCAAGGAGCTATCTGTTTCCCTACGGACGGTGTACCGGTGGAAGGACATCCAGCTACTAGGCCGGGTGAAGCCGGCGAGGGAGCCAAAGCCGCCCGAGAAGAAGCTGGAAGAGGAAAACCAGCGGCTGAAGCAATCCTTAGCGAACCGCACCTTGGAAGTGGATTTTTTCAAGGGTGCCTTGCAAAGAGTAAAGGCTCGACGCCCGCAGAACACCGCGACTGGCGGAGAGGCATCTACGAGGAAATCCGAGGACTGATGCACGTGCAAGGCAAGCTTTCGGTGGAGCGGATGTGCCAGTTGGCGGAAGTGAGCCGTGCCGGGTTCTACCGGCATCTGGTGGAAGTCGAACCGGACCAAGAAGAGATGGAATTGTGCGACGCCATCCAGCGGATTTTCCTGGAGCACCGACGGCACTATGGGTACCGCCGCATCACGGCCGAACTGCGCCATCGGGGCATGCTGGTCAATCGTAAGCGTGTGGCGCGGGTGATGCAGCAGGACAATCTGATGGCGATGAGCAATCGCAAATATGTGGTTTCAACGACGGATTCCCGGCACGACTTTAAGGTGTATCTGAACTTGGCGGCGCGCATGGAGGTCACGGCCGTGAATCAGCTCTGGGTGGCGGACATCACGTACATTCGTTTACAGCGGGAGTTTGTTTTCTTCGCCGTGATTCTGGATGCGTATTCGCGCATGGCAGTGGGCCGCTGCTTGGCGCGGAGCCTGCACAGCGAACTGGCGCAAAGCGCTTTGAAACAGGCGATTGATTTGCGCCATCCGCAGCCCGGCCTGGTGCATCACTCCGATCGGGGAGTACAGTACGCCAGCCGGGAATACACAGATCTGCTCGAGGCGCACGGCATGATTGCGAGCATGAGCCGGCCGGGAAATCCCTGGGACAACGCCAGTTGCGAAAGCTTCATGAAGACTCTAAAACGAGAGGAGGTTTACTGCCGGGAATACAAAGATTACGACGACCTGAGCCAGCACTTGGAGGCATTCATCGATCAGTATTACAACCGGCAGCGGCTGCATTCGGCGTTAGGCTATCGTGCACCAGCGGACTTCGAGGCCGCCGCAGCGGCAGTGAGCGAGACCACCACGATGACGGCTGCGCCGCGGATGAATTTCTTTCAGCCATGAGGAGATCGATCCATCTGATGCTATCTGGTCACACACTGCGTGGTGCTTGCGCGGGTGTGCCGACTGCTGAGCGCTTCAGTTGTGCCCACGGGAAAAGAAAGAGCGTGTGCGACCGTCCGGCGCAAGTAGTCATCCGGATTGGTATGACGGCGAGGAAAGTGTGGGCTTGCGAACCGGAGAATGTCTTGAACTCGTTCTACGGGTGTAGCCTGCGACAGCAACTTCCTGGCGATCCACAGATCGACGATGCTCCAGTCGGGCTGAGGAAACCGCTCCGCGATGCGCCAGCGGTGCGTCCAGCGCTGGTAGATCTCCGCAGCCTCCGCCACGTCAATGGTCGCGGTACGGCCGGGGTGATTGTCCGTGATGGCGTCACCGTTGCTCCGCTGCGCGGCAGGTGCGGGCATGAGCATCACCGACCGCAGCAAAGACTCGGCGCTCCGCGCCAAACCAGCACGGGCGTGCACGATTTTCACCCAGGGAGCGTAGCCATCTGTGCGCCGCTGCGGCTTCTGATTGGTGAAACCTGCCAGCCTTCCCAAGTGACGCCAATCGGTGCTGGCCAAATCTCCTCCGTAGGCACGGGCCAAGCGCTTGCCGATCGCGGTAGCCACGGCGGGTTCCAGCGGCAGCGTGCTGACGCGAATCCACACCTGGAGATGACCCGGGCTGGTCTGCAACACCACACAGGGCTCGTGCCCATTGGCCCACATCGTTTCGAGAATCGAAGGCTCTGCCCGATCCAGATCGAGCAGCATGTAGCCGGCGTTTTGGTCTTCAGCGTAGGGCCAAATGTAGACATCACAACCCTCGCGCTTGCGAATGCGCAGAAACCTGACCGTGGCGGGATGCAGCAACTGGGTAGCCGTCCACAATCGCTCTCCAGGGAATGGCCTTCGGGTGGGGTGGTGGATCAAACGGATCAGGAACAAGTCGTGAGGCATGGCCGCGAGCTGACGGCGGATCGCTCGCAACGAGAGCCACAATCCGCGATCAATGTTTGCTCTCGATTCAGGACTTGGTTGTCGGGGACAGGCGCCCTGTACAGGGAAACACTCCAAGCGACCGGAAGGACTACCCGGATTTTGAATCGCCCCAAGAGAGTTTCCGCCAATCCCCGCCATACCAACTCCGACAATCAGCTTGCATCAAGCTCTCAAGAAGAGCGATCATTTTTCAGCGAACGGAAGTGTGACATTTCCTTCGTGTCTCACCGATGGGGGTCACCCCAGTCACTCTAGCGGCTTGTCATTAGCACGATCCAAGACATTCACCGGAATGGCGCTCGCTTCTGTTTCACCGGCTTCAGTCTGAGCCTCGGCGCTCGGCAAGAAAGAGTAGACCATTTCCGCTCACCAAAAGTGACCCACGCTGAGAACAGGCTTGGCGCGGTGCAAGAAAAACGCGGTCGATATCATCCACGCCGAAGGCGTGCGGGTTGCCGTCCATCATCCTC
>DATDGW010000439.1:0-1524 GCA_036521895.1 Candidatus Sulfotelmatobacter sp.
ATGAACGATTACAGGATAGCCGGAATTGACGTGCATAAGAAGATGCTGGCAGTCGTGGTGGCGGAGTTGACGGCTGCGGGAGAATTGGCTTTTCAGCGGCGCCAATTCGACAACACCGAAGCGGGCATACACCAGATGCGCGATTGGTTTGTGGAGTGCCATGTGCGGGAGGCGGTCATGGAATCGACCGCCCAGTACTGGAGAACGGTGTGGCTGGAGTTGGAGGAAAAGTTCCGGTTGCATTTGGCCCAAGCCATGTCTAACCGCGCCCCGCGGGGCCGCAAGCGCGATTATGCCGACGCCGAGCGACTGGTGCGCCGACTGCTGGCCGGCGAATTGGTGCTGAGCTATGTGCCGGACCGGGAACAGCGGCTATGGCGCATGCTGGCGCGCGAAAAACACCTGGCGCGGCGCGCCCGCGTGCAGCAAGTCAACGCTCTGGAGGCATTTCTGGAGCAGATCCGGATCAAACTGTCCAGCGTGTTGAGTGATATCACAGGCGTCAGCGGCTGGCGGATCCTGGATGAGCTGGCAAAGGGTGCGCAGGACCCAGCGAAGCTGGCGAAACTGGCAGATCCGAGCGTGAAATGCACGCCCGAGCAGATCCAGGACGCCTTAGCGGCGGCGGCGCATGTGCGCGCTGAGGAGCGGGCGGTGCTGCGGCAGTTCCTGGATCGGATCGAACTATTTGGCAAGCAGATCGCCGACAACGACCGCCTGCTGGCGGCCTGTCTGGCACAATACCAGGACGCCGTGACGCGCTTGGCGGAGATTGCCGGATTGGGTGCCGATTCGGCGCAACAGATGATTGCCGAAATTGGCCCCAAGGCGGAGGTCTTTGACTCCCCGGCACAACTGGCGTCGTGGGTCGGTGTCTGCCCGGGCCGGGAAGAAAGTGCCGGGGTATCGAAATCGGATCGCTCGCCCAAGGGAAACCGGCCCATGCGGCGGTTATTGGCTCAGTGTGCCAACTCTGCCATCAAGGCCAAAGGCAGCGTGTTTGAACTGTACTATCGCCGCAAGGTAGCACACCTCGGTCATTTCCAGGCGGTCTGGGCCGTAGCCCACAAACTTTGCCGAGTCATCTGGAAGGTGCTGCATGACGGGGTCCGTTATGAGGAACGCGGCTCCCGTCTCAACTCCAAGCAAGAGGCCAAACAACTGCAGCGACTCAAACGAGCGCTCCGCCTCCTCGGTTACGATCCCGGCAGCCTCAAGAAAATCGAAGGGCCAATCGCTTCCACTTCCGGAGCGTCCATGGCATGAACAGCAGCGGGGCTTTCGACCCTGCCTCTCTCAACCGGCTTCGGCCCGCCGGCCCTCCGCGGCCGGCGGGGACCAGACCCAGCGTGGCACATCTCGTGATTGGGCTGGCAGGCGACAAGATCGCCTGCCCCACCTCTTCCGCGCCTTCCCTGCTACTGATTCGCCGCCTCCGGCAGCACCACCACCGGCGCGCGCCAGAAGGCAAACTTTTGCGCGGTCGGATCGAGCACGCTCACCTGGCATGTATAGCGGCCGGGC
>DATDGW010000440.1:0-3034 GCA_036521895.1 Candidatus Sulfotelmatobacter sp.
ATCGTCTTCCGGCGCCGTATCGGCATGTCGCATCCAGGGTTCCCAGAGATCCTCCACCGCCTCGGCGATGAAGCCATCGGCGAACTTTCGTTGCAGGCGGCGCGCGGCGATCACGGCTGGATCTCCTGTTGCTTGGACTCCTCGCGGTCCAGGCGCAAGAGGAATTGATTCAGTTCGCTAATGGCCTCCAAGCGTTGTTTGATGTTGCGATAGTTTTGGAGCGCCTTACGAACCTGCGGAACCTGCTCGGGACGCAGGCTGACTTGGCGGTTCTTTCCACCAGGATATCCCACGGTGAGAACCCAGAGCGGATGGCCCTCGCCGCGGGCACACTTGGCACAACCCGAGGAGTGATGAAGGGTGCGCTGGAGCAGCGAGCCGCGCAGGACATCGGAGGCGGAAGAAAGCGGGGCCGCGAGTTTTTCACGCTTCCGGATGGCTTGCTCTCGTGTCATCAATACCGATGATACATGCAGAGCAAACGTCGAGTCAATACATTTTTCTAGAAAATGTTTTAGAAATTCTGATATCCGGCTGGAAGGCTCAATGGTCCGGTCGGACCGCAACGTTCGGTCTCGCAACCAGGCATTGGCCGGACCCATGAAAACAAGGGGGTTGCTTTCCGAATTTTAAGTGGGAAAGTAGCTAGCCGAAGTTCGTCAGGCCCCGGTCGGTTTCAACGATTCTGAGCCTCCCAGGCGGGCAACTGGTTTTGCCTGTAATCGCGGGATTTGAAAAAGCGATGTAGTGCAGACCGACCGTCTTGAAGTGGTCGCTGTCTCATGACAAGATCAGTCGAGAATGTTTCTGCGGTCGCACTTGCGCAACAAGGACGGTAAGGATCACACGTACTGGTCGTTGGTGGAGACCGTGCGGACGCCCGATGGTCCGCGGCAGCGTACGCTGTGCTACCTGGGCGAGTTGAACGATTCGAGCCAGGCGCGGTGGTTGAAGACGATCGAAGTTTTCAATGAGCAGGGTGAGACCCAGCAGTTGAAACTGTTTCCCTCGCACGTCGAGCCGCCGGCAGGTGATCCGCAAGTGGCGCGCGTGCTGCTGAACCAGGTGCGGCTGGAGCGAACGCGGCAGTTCGGTTCCTGCTGGCTCGGCCTGGAACTGTGGAAGCGTCTGGGCCTGGACCGCTTCTTCGAGGAGGCGGTGGAGGAGCACGGGGCCGACGTGCCGTGGTCGCGGGTGGCCGCAGTGCTGGCCATCAACCGGCTGTGCGCGCCGGGCAGCGAGTTGGCGATAGAAGAGCGTTGGTACCCATCCACCGCACTGGATGATCTGCTGAGAATCGAGGAAGGCAAGATTAACGACACGCGGCTATACCGGTGCCTGGATCGGATTCTGCCGCACAAGACGAAGCTGGAGCAGCATCTCAAGCAGCGCTACGGCGAGTTGTTCGGGGCCGAGTTCGAGGTGCTGCTCTACGATTTGACCAGCACGTACGTGGAGGGTGCGGCGGAGAAGAATCCGATGATGCGCCGCGGTTATTCACGCGATCATCGTCCGGACTGCGAACAGATGGTGATCGCGCTGATCGTCAACAGCGAAGGATTCCCGTTCAGCTATGAGACCTTTGATGGCAACCGGGCAGACGTATCGACGATGGAAACGATCCTGCGCATGGTGGAGCGCAAGTACGGCAAGGCGCGGCGCATCTGGGTGATGGATCGGGGGATTGTGAGTGAAGAGAACTTGGCGGCGATCCGCAAGCGGGGTGGTCAGTACCTGGTGGGCACGCCACGCAGCCAGATGAAGCAGTTTGAGGCTGAGTTGCTGAAAGATGACTGGATTCAGGTGCGGCCGGAAGTGGAAGTGAAGAAGGTGGCGATACCACAGGGGGAAGAGATCTTCATTCTGTGCCGCACCAGCGGCCGCAAGGAAAAGGAGAAGGCCATTCGGAAGCGCTTCTCCGACCGCATGGAGAATGCCCTGAAACGCCTGGCGAGGACCATCGAGGCCGGGCGCTTGAAGGACCGCAACAAAATGGAGCGGCGCTTGGGACGTATTCAGGCCAGCCATCCGCAGGTGAATGATCTTTATGACGTTGGTCTGCGCGACACAGCGGAAGGCGTTCGCCTGCACTGGGCGATCAAAAAAGAGCGCCAGGAGTGGCGCGGCTTGCGCGAAGGTGCATACATGCTGCGCACCAATCTGCAGGTCGGGACGGCGGAAGAACTCTGGGCGCGGTATATGCAGTTAACCGAAGCGGAGGCCTCGTTCCGCGCACTGAAGAGCGAGCTGTCCATCCGACCGCTTTTTCATCAACTGGAGCCGCGGGTCAAGGCGCATGTGATGGTGGCCTTTCTGGGCTATGCCTTGTGGGTCACGCTCAAGCATCTGCTGCAGCGGCGGCCCGCCATGGTCCCGAAACCATCGGTGAGTGGTGTCGATAATACGCAGCCGTTGTCGGCCATGAAAGCCTTGACTTTACTGTCCACTTTACAGAGCGCCGATATCGTGCTACCCACAACCGACGGACGCGAGATCCGTCTGCGTCGTATCACCGAACCCACGGCCGAACAGAAGTCGGTGCTTCACCAGCTCGGTCTCATCCTTCCCGAACGATTCGCACTGAATCGCAAATGTAGTGCAGACTTGGCGATTGCCTGAACTGATTCTGAACGACTTAGGTACTTTTTGGGCCCCGTCGTGACGAACTTCGGTTATCGGGGCTGCCCTGGGGCGTGAGCCCGCAGGTTTGCCGGTTTCCTGACCGGGGCAGCTTCGATAAGGCCGTTTGAACGAAGCCGCTGGCGCATTCGCGGCTATGTATTTCGAATGGGATTGTCAGCACGGACGGGCCGGTCGGGGCCGGTGGTGACGCCGGCACCGATGAGGCGGAGAATAGCTTGCAAGCGTCGATGTTGAACGCGGGTGCGGCCAACTTTGTTGCGATGAGCTGGAAAACGGCTGTAAGCCTCAGTCAGGCACACCTCAACCAGGCGTGCCGGAGCACACAGCCAATCCGCCACTGAACCGCACTCACGAGCTGTCATTAAAGCTCGGTCGAGACGCCAGCGGCGGT
>DATDGW010000441.1:0-1681 GCA_036521895.1 Candidatus Sulfotelmatobacter sp.
CGCGCCGAACGCAAGGCCAAGATCCAGGGCAAGATCGACGATCTCCATGGCAAGCTGCAGAACAAGGTGGAGCAAGCAAAGCAGAGATCAGCACAGCTCAAGAGCGAGACCGACGCTAAGGTGCAGGCCTTGAAAAAGAAGGCGGCGTCAGCCCGAGCAGAGCACAAGGCAGCGATCAACAAACAAATCACCGACATCGTCAACCAATTCGAACAAGCTGCGACCGAATTTCGGGCCGACGCGGTTGTAGGGCTGCGGAAGGAGGCGGATGCACTGGAAAAAGCCGGCTAGATGGCGTGAGTTGCGGCGCTTCGAAAATCGGGAAGTTGGCGGACGAGGGTGTAAAAAGAACTGTGTAAACGGCCATCGGAGAAGGAGAATAGGAGACCGATGGCAATCGACAAGACGCTCATTGACCAACTGCTGGCCGATTACAAGAAGCCGGAGGATATCATCGGCGAGAACGGCCTGCTGAAAGAACTCACCAAAGCGATCCTGGAACGGGCACTGGCGGCTGAGCTGACCGATCATCTGGGATTTGAGAAACACGATCCTGCGGGTCACGGCAGCGGGAACACGCGGAATGGGACCAGCCGGAAGAGGCTGAAGGGGAACTTCGGCGAGCTGGAACTGGAAACGCCGCGGGACCGCAAGGCGACGTTCGAGCCCAAGATCGTAGCCAAGGGGCAGAGCCGCTTCACCGGCTTTGATGACAAGATCATCTCCATGTATGCGCGGGGGATGAGCACGCGCGAGATCCAGGGCCACCTGGAGGAGATCTACGGGATCGAGGTTTCGCCGGCGCTGATTTCCAACGTCACCGAAGCCGTGCTGGAGGAAGTCAAGATCTGGCAGAGCAGTCCACTGGAGGCGGTATATCCGATCGTTTACCTGGATGCGCTGATGGTGAAGATCCGCGACAACGGGCACATTCAGAACAAGGCCATCTATGTGGTGCTGGGCGTGAACCTGGAAGGCCAAAAAGAAGTTCTGGGCTTGTGGGCAGCGCAGACCGAGGGGGCGAAGTTTTGGCTCCAGGTGCTGACGGAGCTGCAAAATCGGGGGGTGAAGGACATCTTTATCGCCTGCGTGGACGGTCTGAAGGGTTTTCCCGAAGCCATTGAGGCCATCTATCCCCGGACCGAGGTGCAGCTGTGCATCGTACACCTGGTGCGGGCCTCGCTGAACTACGTACCCTGGAAACAGCGCAAGCAGGTGGCGACCGACCTGCAGTCGATCTATCGCGCAGCTACGACGGCTCAAGCGCAGGGGCAACTGGAGGAGTTGGAGGGCAAGTGGAAGGAGTATCCCAGCGTGAGCCAAGTGTGGCGGCGCAACTGGGAGCACATCATTCCCTTGTTCAACTATCCGCCGGAAATCCGCAAGGCCATCTACACCACCAACGCGGTGGAAGCGCTGAACCGGTCGCTGCGCAAGATCATCAAAACTCGCGGCGCCTTCCCCAACCAGGAGTCGGCCATGAAGTTACTGTTTCTGGCTTTGCGCCAAGCGGCCAAGAAGTGGACCATGCCGATTCACCACTGGAAAGAGGCGTTGAACTACTTCAGCATCCTGTGGCCGGAACGCATGCCGTCCCTGGAAAGGATCGCGGAGTGAAACGTGCAACGGCTAGTACATGGATGATGCAGGGGAAGGGTAACTGCCCCTTCCCCTGCGACCC
>DATDGW010000442.1:0-13546 GCA_036521895.1 Candidatus Sulfotelmatobacter sp.
GCAGCTCCATAACGACACCGGCTTGTCCTTTGCAGGCGGTCAGCACGTTCCACAGGTGACCCAGGCTTCGTCCCCCACTCCCGGATAAGGCTGAAGGGGAATGCTGGCCTTGGGCATGTTATGGGACAACTGGTATAAGCAGTCTTCTTTTCCTGCACCGGTCTCCTGCTGCTCCACAACGACTCCGTGCGAACCCACTCGTGCGGGGCATCTCCTCTGTAATACAGCCGGTGGCATCAGCGTCTGCTTGCTCAGCCCCTCCCGACTGTCCAAAGCCTCGCCCGTGATACCCGGAATTTCCTGCTTATCAATAAATGGTCTGACCGTTTTGCACGACGGTGACCACTCGTCCAAGGAGCGTGATGTCATTCCGAAAAACGATCTCCAGTCTTCTTTCCATGGACCAGCACCATATCGGAATCGAGGATGACTTGGTATTTCCTCTGGCAGCGCGACTGCTGTCTTCAACCGACAAATTCGCCATCGCAGACGAGATGGCTGCTCCCGTAAGGTAAGACTCGTCTCTCCTTCCGATGTTCTCAAGTAAAGAGGTCGACCTAAACGACAAACCGCTAACGAATCGCGCTAACCTTCGTTATGTGGCGCTATAGTTCGGTTCTAACGCGAGCTGACGACTTTGATCTCGCATGGCATCTCGCATGGTCTCCGACGAACAGGATGCAGAATCTCGGGAGGCTCTATCTCGTCGCGCGGCACAAATTTACTCGCGTGGTTGCGAGGTCTTCCCTTTTCCGGGCGCTGGCCGTTGCGAATCCTTCGCATCAGTCGGGTTCGATTTCAGGCATCGCATGCGCCAGACTTTGCTCGACTCCAGGCGGCGCCATCACCGGCAACGGGATTTCGACTGTTCCCATGTGGCCGGTGAGGGCATCCTGCACACCGAGCCGCATCGACGCGGCCTGAACTGGCACGTCGACTTGCTGGCGCAATCGCAGGCCACCTACCTGCATTTCTTGATAGTCTTCCGGATTCAACTCGCTGGTGGCGCGGCTGAGGATACTTGTGCGCAGAGTTCCATCGTCGTCGAATGACGTAATAATGAAATTGACTACGCCGTGGCGAGTTCCTTGCGGCATAGCGTCGAAACGCAGATGGTTAGGCGTAACGGCATAGTCCACGACATAACGCTGCACTTCCACAGGTTCAGGGGGCCGAGCCTCCCGTTCGTGGCGTTTCTTCTTCTTTGTTATGGGAAGCACGATTCCGGCTGAAGTGGGGTCAACCTGCCGAGGCTTGCCCAGGGGTACTACCCGGGCCGCGAAAAAAATCTGGTGGGCCTGCGGAGATCCATGCTGCATGGAGGCCAAGCCAAATCCCTTGGCGGCGTCCTTCGTGAACTCCCCGGCATCGGAATCTACGGCAAAGTAGCCGGACCGGTGATTGACGTGAAGTTTCCTCTCGGTTGGGGCCAACGAGACCTTAATCTTTCTAAACTTGCCATCGTATTTCTTATTCGAGGGAGTGTAGGAGAGCGCGTAGTAGTTCGTTTCTTGTTCCAAGGCTACCTCCATGGCCTGCTCGATACCGTTCGTGTTGTAGAAGGCTTTGCCGCCGGTCTGGGCGGCGATACTGTCCATGATTCCGTGCTCGGTCATCTCCTGCATGAAGGGCGAATCGCCTCCCGGTAAGTTAGCTCCGATATCGCCCGTGGCGCTCAGGTTCGCAAGTTCGTCGAACCGCTTGTTGTACGAACTGCTACTGGAAAACGACGGTGAGGCCGGCGACGGCTGGGTTGAATCAGGGGCACCGGTGAAGGTCGGGGTTTGCATGGAGTAGGCGGTGAGCCCTCGCACGTCTACCGGGTACACCGCGATGTGAGACTCGGCCAGAAGATTTACGGCTTGCTTGACCTGCTCTGTGTAGGTGCCGGCGGACGAATCGGAGTTCCTCAAATCCACTCCAGGAAAAATGCCCAGCGGGAAAGTTCCGGAAAGCCAGATCAGACTCTTGCGCCCGGGAATAGCTGCGAGGTATCGCGCCAGTTGGGCGAATGCATCCATAGTGAGCCAGGCGCGCATATCGAGATCGCGGCCGCGGCGTTGAGATTCCTCTTGCTCAAGCCTGCCCGCCATGTCCTGCATGCTTTGCGCCATAGCGCTAAGCGTGGCACCGCCGCCCCTTGAAGCCAAGTTCGCCGAACCTTGCATCAACCAGGAGACGATCTGCTGGTCCTGCATATCTTGAGTCTGCATGGACGTATATCGCAGCGATCCTTCTTGTCCTTTCACTGCTTTGACCAGTCGGTCTTCATCGGGGGTAAAACCCTGCACCATCTGCAGCGTGTCGGAAAGTGCGCAGAGGGCAAATCGAGTGCCTTTCGGTTTGTGCTGCAGAAACCTCAGTAGCTCGAGCTTGGCGCGCTGCTGCTCATCGACAGGCGTGTTGAGCAGGTCATACAAGATCACGGTCACCGATTCGCTCTCCGGCGTCGGCGAATCATTGCTGAAGATGTTGGCAGGAACCTCCTTCCGTGGGGGGACCGACGGAGCGGGACGAGGTTCCACTTCATCAAAATAAGAAATGGTTTGGGGCTTGCCGTCCTCGCGTACCTGGAAATCCTCTCGCGACAGACCTTTGACCGTGTGACCACTCTTAGGATCGGTGACCACGACGTCAAGCGCAACGACCTGAGCGCGGCTCTTCAACGTAATCATCGAACCGGTCGGCAAACTGCCGTCCGCCGGAAGAGTGGAGGAGGGCAGAGGTGACACCGGGACGGCTGCAGAAAATGACCTTGGTGGCGCGGCCGGCGGGTTGGACGAATCTGCGGAAGCCGTCTCTTCCTTTGTTGCGGCCTCCGCTTCGGCCTCAGCCGCTGTGAAGGCGGGACCGTTCACCTCCGGCTGCTCAGCACCAGTCGGTGGAATGTATAGTCCCGGCACATCGGCTTTCGCGGCAGAGTATTTCGCCTGTTCTTCAGAAGACATCTCGGGCAGGTCATAGAACTCGATCTGCGTCCCGCGCAGAACGGCAAGGCGCAAACCGTCCGGAGAAAGCGAGAAATTCTGCACGTTCAACATGGCTGGCGCGGCCGTAGCTGAGCGTACAGGAGTTCCACTTGCGGTATTGAAGACTTCGATTCGCTGCTCTAGCCCCTCCTGCTGCGAGGGAAACTGCTCGTCTGCGGAAGCGGACGGGGGCACGTCTACCAGCCTGAAGGTGCTGATGGCGAAGCGGCTGCCGTCTTCGCCTCGCGCCAGAACCGGGAAGTACCGGTGCGCATCCCAATGCTGTCGCCACAGGCGGTTTCCGGTCGTGGTGAAAACACTGACACTGTATCCCGACTTGCTGTTGGAGTCGCGCCCGATCAGCAACGTGTTGCTGCTCAAATAAAGAACGTCAGGAGAGCGTCTGGTCCGCACGCGTGCGATATTTGCGCGCTGCTTTTCATCCGGCCCAAAGCGCACCAGCCAGACTCTCCCGGTGGCTCCGGAAATTACGCTGGCAAACCCGGAACTCGTGGCTTCCACATTAGCCGTCTTCTCAGAATGGATCACGCGTAGCACGGCCAGCGACTCGGCATCTCGAAATGTGATTTGAACTCGTAGTTTCGAAGCTTGCTTTGCTTTGGAGGGGGATGAGCCAGCGTCAGCCGCGGTTTCAGTGATGATCTGTTTCCCATCAGGAGTCACCGACACCCAAAGAAGGTCCGTCGGCGAAGTCCAGAGAGGCGTCTCCCGTAAATCCGCACCGACGATGTAGAGGCTGTTGAGTCTTCGTAGCAGAACTTTTCCAGTTCCCAGCGTCCAAAGGTAACGGCGCGAATCGTGCAAATACCACTCCGTTTCCTTCTGTACCGTTCCGCTTGAGATTTCGAGAATCGCGGCATGTACGATGCGGTCGTCGTGCGTCGCAGGGCAGTCGGGGTGGCGAGTAAACAGTTTCTTGGGATTGAAAGTAAACAGCACGTGGTCGCGATCGAGAAAGTCGAGGGAAAGATTCGATGCCCCGGAGCGTCGCGACATCTCCGAGAGTTGCTGAAACCCCAACTGCGAAAGATCGAACTGGCGGGTCGGGGCCGGTACAGCAGCGTCGGATACCACAGCGTTCTGCCCCGCCAGAGTCGAACCACAAACCAACAGGGAGACGATAAAGATTGTCAGGATGTTCCTTTTGTCCGGTGGGAAACAAGAGATGATGCTCCCGCCGCGCGTCAGCGGCCGCGAACGTCGCGAAGGTGAAACATCAAGGTACAAAGTAGTTACTTCTCCTGCGGAACGGCAATGTCGGCGAAAGCGAAGAAGACTGACCAAGGCCGGTACCTTTGCAAACCCGCCGACGAAGAATGCTCCTAGCGCTCCGGCATGAGCCTTGAGCACAGGCCCCGCCGTTCACCTGACCTAGCTGCTCAAACTGCAGGCGCGCTGAAGACGTAAACCGGCGTGGTCAAGGCCAAGCCCGCACTATACCGATTTTCACGGAGGTATTTTATGGATACAATATGCAATCGTCAAATCCATTCTTGGACGACGAACCTTTGGGGATTGGATACATGACCCGGGAAGCCGACTCGTCAGGCTCGGAAACTGCGAATCAAGACCCGCGCAAGTTCGCGCGCGGATTGAACCTATTCGATTCGACGATGTTGGTAGTGGGAGCCATGATCGGCTCGGGCATCTTTATCGTTCCCGCCGAGATGGCCCGACACGTCGGAAGCGCGGGCTGGCTCTTGGTGGCCTGGGCAGTGGCGGGAGTGCTCACGATTGCAGGCGCCTTGTGCTACGGAGAACTCTCGGCCATGATGCCACAAGCCGGGGGCATGTATGTCTACCTTCGCGAAGCGTACTCGCCGCTCTGGGGATTTCTGTACGGGTGGACATTATTCTCTGTCATCGAAACAGGGACGATTGCAGCCGTCGCCGTTGCATTCGCACGGTTCTCCGGCGTGCTGTGGCCTGTCGTTTCAGAGGACAGATACCTGGTCCCTCCGGTCCACCTCTCTACCCATTACGCTCTCTCGCTGTCAACAGCGCAGTTCCTGGCAATTGGGGTCATCTTTTTTCTCACCTTCAGCAATACTTTAGGACTCCGTTACGGAAAACTCATCCAGAATGTATTTACGATCGCCAAAACCGCAGCACTGGGCGGCCTGATCGTGCTGGGCATTTTCTATGGGCGCACAACCTGGGTGGTTTCGGAAAACTTCAGCGCACCCTGGCATCCGACTGGAGTCGTTTCTCTGGGCCGGGGTCTGGACGCAACCACAACGTGGGGATTGTTCGTCGCCATCTGCCTCAGTCAGACTGGATCGCTATTCTCGGCCGACTCGTGGCACAACATTGCTTTCGCCGCAGCCGAGGTGAAAAAGGCGGAACGCAATGTCACCCTCGCCATGGTGATCGGCGCCACGCTGGTTATCACTCTCTACCTCCTCGCGAATTTGGCATACCTGTTCACACTTCCCCTGTCGGCGATCCAGCACGCTCCGGCGGACCGCGTGGGAACTGCAACCTTGCGGGCCATCTTTCCCGGAGCCGGATCGGTAGTGATGGCCATCGCCATTATGATCTCGACTTTTGGCACCATTAATGCGCTGACCCTGACCGGAGCGCGGGTCTACTACGCAATGGCCCGCCAGAGACTGTTCTTCCCTTTCGCTGGAAAACTGAACGCCTCGAATGTCCCCGCATCTTCTCTCATCCTCCAGGGATTATGGGCCGCCATGCTAGTGCTGCCGCGCACTTATGAGCCTGCAACTCAAACTTGGGGAAACCTCTATAGCAACCTGCTCGAATACGTCATCTCCGCCGCATTGATCTTCTACGTGCTGACCGTGGCAGGAGTGTTCCGCCTACGTTTCAAGCGGCCGGAAGCGCCACGCCCTTATCGCGCGCTTGGATATCCTTTTGTACCGGCATTCTATATTCTTGCGGCCAGCGTGGTCCTCGTTGTGCTCTTCGTGCATCGCCCCTCAACGACGTGGCCAGGATTGCTGATCGTGTTCCTCGGAATTCCGGTCTACCTGCTAATCCGCGGAGCAGGACGGACCCACACCGTACAGGCGCATTCCCCTCAGACGTCGGATGCAGAAAGCACGAGAATTGAGCCGAACCTGGAGGACTTCGAATGTTGACAGAATTGAAGTCATCTTTTGAATTCCGGGATATGTGATCCACGCAGTGTGGGATGAGGACTCTCAAGTGACCTCGGCTTGATCGCAAAAAGATCGAGGATGCCTTTGTGGCGTCTTATATGTTATATACAATATCCTCCCTGTGAAAGCACAAGTCATGGCAGTCGCTGACTTTCTTTCGGAAATATATGCTCTCTAAACTCGGCTTTGCAGTGGGCGTGTTGCTTGCGAGTGCGATCGGGTTTGCGCAATCTCTTCCCGCGGCGCCACATCGCCGCTTTGTGACCGTTTCAGCGACCGACACTCGAAGCAACGAACCCTCGATCACCGTAAATTTCAATAACGTTAACCAAGTGGTGGCAGCATTCCAGCCAGCGACTATCGCGTACTCCAGCGACGGCGGACAGACATTTGCTCTCGCCGACCTTCCCTCGATTGAAGGTTGGAGAGGCGGCGGCGACGTGTCGGTTGCGTTCGACAACAAGGGTTGCGTTTACCTCGCTACGTTGCACTTCGATAAGCTCGGTAGCGCCTCTTACTGGGCACACGGCGCGGGAAAAAACGGCATCTTCGTGCGCCGCTCGGTCGATGGCGGCAGAACCTGGGACAAAAATGCCGCGGTGGTGAAGGCGTTCGAGGGTAGCGAACCCAACCTCGAGTTTGAGGACATGCCGCGCGTGTTTGCGGATGCCCGCCGCCACAGTCCCTACGCCGGCAACATCTACGTCGGCTGGATCGAGTGGCAGCTCGATCAATCGATCATCTTGTTTGCGCGCTCCACTGACGGAGGAAAGACTTTCACATCGCCGATCCGCATCAGCACCCATGCGGGTCTACCGCGCGACGACAACGGCGGCCTGGTAGGTTTTGTGGGAACGGTCGGGGCTGACGGCACCCTCTATGCCATCTGGAATGATGGCGGCACCATCACGTTCACGGAGTCGCACGACGGTGGCCTGACCTTTGCTCCCTCGCGCGCAGTCGTGGACGTAGCACCGCCATATTTCGGAGGTGCAGGAGGCATCCCGGGAGTGTCTCGTGCCATGGGTTTCCCTCAGATCGCGGTGGATGGGCGCGAAAGCAAACAGGGCGGAACCTTGTACCTGGTATGGAGCGATTACCACAACGGCGATGTCGACGTGTTCAGCGTATTCTCCACAGACCACGGCCGCACTTGGTCCAAGCCGGTGCGGGTGAACACCGACGCGATTCATAACGGCATTGACCAGTTTTTCCAATGGCTGACCGTCGATCCAATCACGGGCGATGTGTATGTGCAGTTTTACGATCGCCGCGACGACCCGGCCAATCGCAGGACCGGCTTCACCCTCGCGCGTTCCACGGATGAAGGGAAGACGTTTATAAATTACGCCTGGGCCGAGAGCCCGTTTGAAAGCCAACAGCCGGCGTTCCTGGGCGATTACACGTGGTTGACGGCATACAACCACAAGGTATACGGGGCGTGGACCGAAGCGCTGCCCACAGCCGAGCTGCCGGCGAATGGCGAGCGCAGGCGTGGGCCCGGTACTGCGGTGCGGGTCGGCTTCGCGGATTTCTCCGACACGCAATAATCGGTCTGGGTGGTGCCTGCCCAGTTCTGTCAACGCAAGACAATCGGTGGAGGTTGCCCGTCCAATGATCATAAGGAAACTAGAGTTCGGTTTCACGTGCATTGCAATCTTGGGTGGCATGATCTCAGCAAGAGCCCAGCAACCGGACCCGCCTGAGGAAGGCCAGTTGCGCTTCCGCTTCGTGGGCCCGAAGGTCGGGAATCGCATCGCGGCCGTCGCCGGCGTGCCGAGCGATTCGAGTACTTACTACGCGGGAGCCGCTTCAGGCGGAGTCTGGAAATCAACGGACGGAGGTAATCGCTGGATGCCGATTTTCGACAAGCAGCCCGTGGCAGCGATCGGCGCTCTCGCTGTGGCCCCTTCCGATACGAGTACGGTGTGGGCGGGAACCGGCGAGGCGTGGATGATCCGGGACACCGACGTGATGGGCAACGGGATCTACAAATCAATCGATGCCGGCAAAACGTGGACCAATATGGGGCTGCAGGAAACCGGCCGAATTGGGCGCGTCGTCGTCCATCCGTCCGATCCCAACATAGTATTTGTCTGCGCTTTGGGGCGCGCCACGGGACCTCAAGCGGAGCGCGGTGTCTTCCGTACCATCGATGGTGGTCAGCATTGGGAGCGTGTGCTTTTTGCCGGAGAAAACGTGGGTTGTTCCGGATTGTCCATGGATCCGCACAATGCGCGCACTTTATTCGCAGGAATGTGGCAAGTGGAGATGCACACATGGGGCGAATTCAGCGGCGGCCCCGGCGGCGGAATCTATGTTTCGCGCGACGGTGGCACCAAGTGGACTCGTATGGAAGAACATGGCCTGCCAAAGGCGCCGCTCGGCAAAATCGATGTCGCGGTTGCCCCTACCAATTCGAATCGCGTCTTCGCCTTGATTCAGACCAAAGATCAGGGCTCGGTGTGGAGGTCCGATGATGCAGGAGAACACTGGAAAGTGGTCAACTACCAGCGCGCCTTAGTCGGCCGTGCAGGCTACTACATTCGAATCGCAGTTTCGACCGGCAGCGATAATGAAGTCTATGTCGCGAACAGTTCCTTTCACCAGTCGCTGGATGCAGGTGAGAATTTTCGCACCGTCCCTTGGGGCGGAGACACTCACGACATTTGGATCGATCCCGCCAATCCCGATCGCTTTGTGATCACCGACGATGCGGGCATGCAGATTACTACCGTGCATGGCCGCGGCTTCCACCGTGTTACTTTGCCCATCGGCCAGATGTACCACGTCGACGTTGACAACCAAATTCCGTACTACTTCTACAGCAATATGCAGGACGATGGGAACATGCGCGGTCCCAGCCTGCCGCTAGACTCCCGTGAAACCGGATGGGATCATGCCATGGGTGGTTGCGAATCCGGCTTTACGGTTCCGGATCTGACCGATCCAGACGTGGTGTGGGCCTCGTGCTACGGGGACACCGTTACCCGCTGGGACGCGCGGATCAAGCATGCGCACTCGGTCAGCCCGTGGATGCATACCCTGGATTCGCCACCCAACGAACTCAAGTATCGCTGCCATTGGACGCCGCCACTCGCAATTGATCCCTTCGACCACAATACCGTCTACTACGGCTGCCAGGTGATGTTCAAAACCACGAACGGTGGGCAGAGTTGGTCGGTCGTCAGTCCGGATCTATCCACGCAGGACCCGGCTCGCATTGGGCCCTCGGGAGGAATCGTCGGAGACAACCTGGGGCAGTTCTACGCAGAAGTCATTTTCTCCATCGCTCCTTCCAACGTGCAGAAGGGGCTTATCTGGGCCGGCACCAACGACGGCCAGGTTTGGTACACGAAAGACGGCACCGCAAACTGGATCAACGTCACCAAAAATATTCCAGGGCTTCCGCCTTGGGGAACAATTACCAGCATCGCGCCTTCGACCTTCGATCCAGCCACGGCATACATCAGCGTTGACTTCCACCTCATGGATAATCGTGATCCGTTCATCTACAAGACCGCGGATCTTGGCAAGACTTGGAGGCGAATCAGCGGTGATCTCCCGAAACATCCTTTGTCCTACGTCCGCACCATTACCGAAGACCCCAATTGTGCGGGCCTTCTCTTTGCAGGCACCGGCAATGGCGTCTATTATTCGCCCGACGACGGCAGCCACTGGATTCCGCTGGATGCAGGTCTACCGCATGCGCCCGTAACCCGGGCCGTTGTGCAGAAGAATTTTCATGATTTGGTGGTTTCCACTTACGGGCGGGGACTCTACATCCTCGACGACATTACACCTCTCGAACAGTCCGCCAAGAATCACTCGGAGGCGGCCGTCATCCTGTTTGAGTCGCGCCAGACATATCGCTTCACTCGGGGTGGCCAGGCGATGCTGAACTTTTCACTCAAAAGCGCAGCGAAGGATCCCGTCGAGCTGGAAATTTTGAACTCGGAAGGCAAGACAATCCGAAAACTCGAAACGAAGGGTCGCGCCGGCATGAATCGTGTGAAATGGGATCTTCGCTATGAGCCTCCCCGGTTAGTTGCGCTGCGCACTGTGGCCCCCGACAACCCGCACATCTGGGAGGAACCGCGCTTCCGCGACTCCGACTCGCGTCCTATCACGCACTGGGGAACCAAGCCAGCCGAAGTTGGTCCCATCGTAGCTCCTGGCAAATATGCTGTGCGTCTGAAAATCGACGGCCAGTCCTACACTCAATCCCTGACGGTGTTGCGCGATCCCCGCTCGCCAGGATCCGATGCGGATATCGACTTATCGGTGAAGACTGGGCTCCGAATCTGCGACGATATTAGCCAGATTTCCGATACCGTCAACCAGATCGAATGGCTCCGCAAGCAACTCGAGGTTATCGAAACAATGCTGCGTCCGCCGAAAAAGAAGGAGAAGGAAAAGCCCGCCTTCGCGGAGGAAGACGAAGACGATAACCAAGAACATCCACCCGCTCCATCTCAGTCATTGGACGAAGGTCAAATAAAGCAGAATGCTGACCTTCTGAAAGCCGCGGAAAGCCTGGACGAAAAACTGCAAACGGTCGAGCACAAGTTCGTCTCCCCGGCGCTTACGAACAGCGATGACAAATACTACTCCGAAAGCTACAAGCTTTATCTCAATCTGATCTGGCTTAATGCGGAAGTCGGTACGGGAGGCGGCGACGTTGCCGGAGGCGCTGACTTTGCCCCCACCGATACCCAACTCGAACTCCTTAAGACATTTGGGAGTGAAATGGCCAGCGCGGACGCCGACTATCGGAAAATTGTCAAGACTGATCTAGCCGGTTTTAACCGTTCTCTCGCAGATAGCAACCTAACTCTCCTGGTCGATCCGCTCAACTCCAAACCATCGAAGCCGGAATAGTCACAGACGTTTGCGTTTGGGTAGAAGCTCTGGTAGGTCCCTGGGCATAATCACCTTCCGGCGGAGCGCCATTCTTGCTGCACAGTTGTTGGGCTCGTCCACCCCTTCGAGAGGGTGGTGCCTGTTCAATGCGAGTCGCGTGCCACGTGCGATCCGCTCCCTCCCACGAGGAAATCGAGATCAGCGCCTTTGTCCGCCTGCTGGACGTGTTCGACATAAAGCCTGAGCCATCCACGATCTGGGAGCGGTGGAGGCGTCCAGTTCGCACGGCGAGCAGCGAGAGTATTGTCATCGACATTCAACCGAACTAACCTCTTAGGAACATCGAGCGTGATTATGTCCCCCGATTGCACCAGAGCGAGCGGTCCCCCGGCGGCGGCTTCCGGGCAAGCGTGGAGTACAACGGTCCCGTACGCAGTGCCGCTCATCCGGGCGTCGGAAATGCGCACCATATCATTCACACCCAAACGAAGGATCTTAGGCGGAAGGAGCATGTTGCCGACCTCCGCCATACCTGGATAACCCCGGGGGCCGCAATTCTTCAGAACCATGACACAGCTTTCGTCGATGTCAAGATTCTCGTCGTTAACCCTGGCGTGGCATTCTTCAATGCTTTCGAACACTACGGCTCGCCCGCGGTGCTGCAACAAGTGCGGACTCGCGGCTGAAGGCTTGATCACCGCGCCGTCGGGCGCGAGATTGCCGCGCAGGACAGCGATCCCGGCGTTCGCTTTGAACGGTTCCTTGAAGGTGCGAATCACTTCGCGATTCCAACAGGACGCGGCGGCCACATTCTTCCCGATCGGCCGCCCATTCACCGTCAACGTTTCTGCTTTCAGGACGCCGGCTTCGGCCAGTTCGCGGAGTACGACCGGAAGCCCGCCCGCGTAGAAGAAATCTTCCATCAGATGCTTGCCTGAAGGCTGAATGTCAACCAGGCAAGGCAGAGAGGATCCTAGCCGATCGAAGTCGTCGAGACACAACGGCACGCCGACACGTCCCGCAATTGCGAGCAGATGGATCACCGCATTCGTGGAGCCGCCGATGGCCGCATTGGCGCAAATGGCGTTTTCAAAAGCCTCGCGCGCCAGGATCCGCGACATGCAGAGGTCTTCGCGCACCATCTGGACAATGCGCCGCCCCGTCATCTGGGCGAGGGTGTTGCGACGTGCATCGACCGCGGGAATGGCCGCGTTGCCCGGCAAGCTCATTCCCAATGCTTCCACCATGCTCGCCATGGTTGAGGCGGTGCCCATGGTCATGCAATGTCCCTTGGAGCGATGCATACAGCTCTCCGCTTCAAAGAACTCTTCGCCTTTCATTCCTCCTGTGCGGACCAGATCGGTCATTTGCCACAGCCCTGTTCCAGATCCCAACTCCCGGCCTTGGAATTTTCCAGAAAGCATGGGGCCGCCGGAAAGGCCAATCGTAGGCAGGTCGCAGGAAGCCGCACCCATTAACAAAGAAGGCGTGGTCTTGTCGCAACCCATGAGCAGAACAACTCCGTCGATCGGGTTGCCACGAATCGACTCTTCGACATCCATGCTGGCAAGGTTCCGAAACAGCATGGCGGTCGGGCGCAGTTGTGTCTCACCCAACGACATGACCGGAAATTCCAAAGGAAAGCCGCCTGCCTCCCACACGCCGCGTTTCACAAATTCGGCGAGTTCGCGAAAGTGCGCGTTGCAAGGTGTTAGCTCCGACCAGGTGTTGCAAATGCCAATCACCGGACGCCCATCGAACAGGTCCTGGGGCCAGCCCTGGTTCTTCATCCAACTTCGGTAAAGAAAACCATCTCGGCCCTCTCGTCCGAACCATGACTGGCTGCGCATTTTCTTCATTGCTCCGTCCTTAGGCCTGACTGAAACTCCAATCGACTGTGCCACGACGTGCAGCGATAATAGCGCAAACTCTTGAGGTAAACGTAATCCCGGATCAATGTTTTCCTTGACGGAAAGACAGAGTGGAAGGTGATTTCGGCGCTCCGCGTCTCGCTCAAAGGATTCTGAACATGTCTCGTCTGTCATGGTCATTACGAATGCGACTCGGGTATGGACCGCGCCATGGGTCGCTGGCAGTTCTGGCTTTAGCGCTACTTTCCTCCGCCGGGGCAATGTCCTCATCCGGCTCCAAAAAGCCACTGCACATGTTTTCGTCGACGTCGAGGGCGGGCAGGCAACCCTATTCGTGACACCAGGCCCTCGACACCGGCTGGCCTGGGAACAACGGGCGGGATGCCGACCGCATCGTCGCCGTCGCCCGGAAAGCGGGGATCAGCAAGATCGATGACGTCTTGTTGATTACCCACTTTCACCATGATCACGGGGGCGGATTGCCTCAGTGGGTGGTTCGAATTCCGGTCGGAAAGGTTATCGATCATGGCGACAACCGCGAGAGCACCGACGCCCCCACTGTGCAGGTCTGGCAAGCCTACCAGGAACTGTTGGCGACGAAGAAGTTTAAACGGTTGACCGTTAAGCCCGGCGACAGTCTCCCCATCCAGGGAATCGAGACCACCGTCACAAGCTCTGACGGCGCTCTAATTGATCA
>DATDGW010000443.1:0-1641 GCA_036521895.1 Candidatus Sulfotelmatobacter sp.
ATACCGAGAGGTGCGGCTGAATCGGCGAGGAGGCCAGATTCAGTCGATCGAAATCACCCTCTCGCCGCAGGGCCGGATGCGGGGGCGATGCCCGCAATGTCAGCGGCCGGCACCGGGTTATGACCGAATGGGGGAACGACGGTGGTTATTTGTACCGCTATGGGGGATCCCCACGTATTTTCTGTATGCGCCGCGGCGGGTGAAGTGTGAGGAGCATGGGGTGGTAGTGGAGTTCATTCCGTGGAGCGAAGGCAAGCGCCCGGTGACGCGAGCGATGATGGGATTTTTAGCGCGCTGGGCGCGGCGACTGAGCTGGCGGGAGACGGCACAGGTATTTCAGACCAGCTGGGAAGCGGTGTACCGCTCGGTGGAATGGTTTGTGGAGTGGGGATTGGCGCAGCGGAAACTGGAGTCGGTGTGGTCGATCGGCATCGACGAGATTCACTGGGGGCAAGGCAAACGGGCGGACCAATTCTTAACCGTGATCTACCAGATCGATGGTCATTGCCGACGCTTGTTGTGGGTGGGGCGGCGGCGAACGCAGGCGACGCTGCGCCGCGGCTTGCAAACCTTAGGACCGCAACTGGTGCAGGGGCTGCGCTTTGTGTGCAGCGACATGTGGCAGGCTTATGTGAAGGTGGTGGCGACCGAGGCCAATCAGGCGCTCCATGTGTTAGATCGCTTCCATATCACGACGCACCTGAACCAAGCGGTGGACCAAGTACGCCGGGGCGAGAGCACCCGCTTGCGGAACCAGGGCAAGGTGGCGGCGCAACGGCTCAAAAACATGCGCTGGTCGTTGTTGCGTCGGGGCAGTCGAGTACGGGGAAGAGCCCGGCCATAGCATCATTCCCAGAGATGAGATGCGAAGTGGGTTAATAATCTCACAGGTTACGTTTTGAGAAGTTGCCCTTTGCGTGCCAACCGGATTCGGGGCGTGGACAAGTAAATGAGCGATATGGGAATGTTTCACCAACAGTGGTGTAAGTTGAAGACTCATAAGTTTAGCCTTGTGGAACCAACGCTATTAGCTCGACGTATAATCCGCCGGAGGATACTCCCGTGCCAACCCTTCTTCAAGACATCCGCTACGCTCTCCGGCAGCTGCGCCATGCTCCGACCTTTACGTTGACTGCATTACTTACCCTGGCCATCGGCATCGGTGCAACCACCGCGATCTTTACCCTGACGGAGGCCATCATGCTGAAGTCTTTGCCGGTCGCCGATCCCGCCCAGCTCTATCGCATTGGCGATACCGGGGAGTGCTGTGTCGAGGGTTGGGAAGACGATGACTGGAGCCTGTTCTCTTATTCTCTCTACCAGCGTCTCGCAGCGGCAGCACCCGAATTCGAGGAGACCACCGCTTTTCAGGCCTCGCCTGGGATCTACAGCATTCGGCAGCAAGCCAAAGACCGCGAGGCACGTCCCTTGCGCGCCGAGTACGTGAGCGGAAGCTACTTCCATGTTTTTGGCCTCGACGCCTTTGCCGGACGCGTGATCAACACCGCAGACGATCAGCGATCGGCCGCGCCGGTCGCAATGATCAGCTATCGCACCTGGCAGCAGGCTTACGGCTCAGATCCGGGGATCGTTGGGTCCACATTCTTCGTGCAAGGACAGCCAGTCACGTTGATTGGGATT
>DATDGW010000444.1:0-2056 GCA_036521895.1 Candidatus Sulfotelmatobacter sp.
GAGCAGCAAATAAACAACAACTCGCAAAGGCTTTCAGGGGGTGCTACGTGCCCGTTGATGAAACATCTCCATTACAGTGCGCCGGGCTAAACCGGCATGAAGCAGAGGAGGAAGAAGCCTCACGAGAAAGGAGTAGCGATCCACTCGGCCCCGAGTCTTGCACTGCTACCGTGAGGGACACAGTGAAGCGTAGACAGGGGTATAGGTGGGATGGGCGATTGAGCTGCGAAAACTTACAACCCGGACGCCGACGCGGTTAATATGCGCGGAAGGCAACATGAACAGGGGCGATAACGCGAGACCCTGTTCAGTCCGGCGTAGTCGAAGACCCCAGGCACGCCTAGAAACTTCATGCACGAGAACCGGGAGACCTCGGAGACACCTGCGGTCGAACCAGGCAGCAGGTCGGCGGGAGAAGGCTCAGGCCACACGGCCCGTGTGTACGTCTCGGAGGAGTCACACAGCGGCGTAGTACCGATGAATCATTCGAACAAAGACGGGGCATCGTTGGCGGAGAATGAGGAGGGAAGGCCGCTGATCAAAGAGAACGCTGGTCAACCTAACACGTGCCCGACACAGAGCGGGGAAACATGCGTGTCCCAGGGGCTGACGGGCGTGCGGAAAGCAGTACGGGACAATCATAAGGAGATGAGGTTCACTGCCTTGCTCCATCACCTGACCGTCGGCCTACTGCGGGAAAGCTTTTACTCGTTGAAGAGGAAAGCCGCCCCCGGAGTGGATGGGGTCACGTGGCAGGAGTATGAGCGCGGCGTGGAGGATCGAGTGGTCGACCTTCACAGCCGAGTTCATCGTGGAGCCTATCGAGCGAAGCCATCGCGAAGAGTGTACATAGAGAAAGCCGATGGGCGGAAGCGTCCATTAGGGGTAGCGGCATTGGAAGACAAGATCGTCCAACATGCCGTGGGCACCATCCTCAACCAGATCTACGAGGAGGACTTTCTCGGCTTCTCGTATGGATTTCGTCCGGGGCGCAGCCAGCATGATGCGCTGGATGCGCTGTCGTATGCGCTCCTGAAGAAGAAGGTGAACTACGTGCTTGACGCAGACATCAGCAGCTTTTTCGATACTCTCGACAAAGGCTGGCTGGTCAAGTTCGTGGAGCATCGCGTGGCCGATCCCCGCATCCTGCGGCTGATCCAGAAATGGTTGAAAGCCGGAGTGATGGAGGACGGCAAGTGGTTGGAAGCGAAGACCGGGAGTCCGCAAGGCTCGGTGATTTCACCGCTCCTGGCGAACATTTACCTGCACTACTCTTTCGATCTCTGGGTGAACGCCTGGCGCAAGAAGTGGGCGCAAGGCGAGGTGGTGGTCATCCGCTTCGCGGACGACACTATCGTGGGATTCCAATATCAGACCGACGCAGATCGCTTCCTGGAAAACTTACGGGAACGACTGGGAAAGTTTGGACTGGAACTCCACCCGGATAAAACGCGCCGGATCGAGTTCGGCAGATTTGCCGAACAGAACCGGAAACGTAGAGGAGAAGGCAAGCCGGAAACGTTCGACTTTCTAGGCTTCACGCACATCAGCGGGAAGAATGGATTGGGGCGATTCGCAGTGCGGCGCACGACCATCCGCAAGCGCATGCGAGCCAAGCTGCGACAGGTGAAGCAGCAACTTCGCGAGCGCATGCACGATCCCGTGCCCCAAACCGGCGCTTGGCTCCAGTCGGTCGTGCAAGGCTACTTCAACTACTACGCGGTGCCAGGAAACCTTACGAGTCTGGGGGTGTTTCGGGATCGGGTGCTTGTGCTCTGGTGGCGTGCTCTTCGACGCCGTAGCCAGAAACATCGGATCTCGTGGACGCGCACTCTCACTTTGGCTCAGCGTTGGTTACCTCCACCCCACGTGCTCCATTCCTTTCCCGACGCTCGCTTCGCCGCCACCTATCTGCGATAAGAACCGGATGCGCTAATGAGCGCTCGTCCGGGTCCGTGCGGGTTGTGCCTTGAAAGCTCATGGAGTTCAGTTTCCTGAAATGGAGACCGCGGCAAAGCCTAGCTCGCAGCCGCGTACCAAGTCTTGCGTGGTGACC
>DATDGW010000445.1:0-3312 GCA_036521895.1 Candidatus Sulfotelmatobacter sp.
CGTCGTCGGGATCGACGCCGGTGAGCGCGCCCAGCAGAATCGCCGCATCGCGCACGGTGCGGCACATCGGACCAGCGCCGTCCTGGCTATGCGAAATCGGGATGATGCCGCCACGGCTAACCAGGCCCACCGTCGGCTTGATCCCGGCCAGCCCGTTCGACGACGAGGGGCAGACGATCGACCCATCGGTCTCGGTTCCGATACCCACGGCGGCAAGGTTTGCCGAAATGCCAGCGCCCGTGCCCGAACTCGACCCACACGCATTCCGATCCAGCGCATACGGATTCTTCGTCAACCCACCGCGCCCGCTCCATCCGCTGGTCGAGTGACTGGAACGGATGTTCGCCCACTCGCTCAAATTCGTCTTGCCCAGAATCACCGCGCCCGCCGCGCGCAACCGCTGCGCGACAAATGAATCCTTGGGCGGCTTCGAGCCCACCAGAGCCAGCGATCCCGCCGTGGTCATCATGCGGTCCGCTGTGTCGATGTTGTCCTTGATGAGCAGCGGGATTCCATGCAGCGGTCCGCGCGCGCCCTTGGTCTTGCGCTCCTGGTCGAGCGCGTCGGCGATCGAAAGAGCGTCGGGATTCAACTCGATAATCGCGTTGACGGCTGGGCCGTTCTTGTCGATCTCTTGGATGCGAGCCGCATATTTTTCGGTCAGCGACCGGGCGGTGACCTTGCCCGACTTCATGCCGTCCTGCAGTTCCGTGATCGTGATCTCGTCCAGTTCGAACGCGCCGACCTCGGGCGACGCAGACTCCGAGCGCGGTGCGATCTCCCGGCCTGTGCTGAGCGCGGGATAAATCGTGGCGGCAGCGCCGGTGGTCATGACATTTTGGAGGAAAGCACGGCGCGATGGTTCGGCTTCACGTTGGCGCATAAGCTCCCACGGTTCAGAAGAAGATTCAATCTATCGGCGGACTATTTAAACACGAATGGCCGGTTACCTTCACGAATTGCTGATCGGTTGAGACCGCTGGCGAGTAGTGATAAGCTAAGGCCGTTCATCCGGCTGAGCGGGAGTAGTTCAGCGGTAGAACGCCAGCTTCCCAAGCTGGATGTCGCCGGTTCGATCCCGGTCTCCCGCTCCATTCTTCCTTCCGGAAAATCGCAGCGGCCCAGATCAGGTGCCCGAATCTTCCACATCGCGGTCCAGGGCATCCTCCAATCAAGGCTTTCATCTAGGTCCATTCGCACGCGAGATGAGCCTTTGTGTTTGAAGCCTCGACGCTGGTCGGAGGTTGACGCATAGGAGTACCTGTACCGTCGAGACTTGTCTCGTGTTTTGATAGACGGTAGGGTGGGCTCAAGCGTTTCCAATCTGGTCCGTATCGCCACTTCCTAAGCGCAGCTTGTGTTTCCCGCACCGGGCACCAAGAGCCTGGAGCACATATCCCTCATCCCCCTCCGGTCTTGCAGAAATGCGATTCCGAAGAAAGGAGCAAGAGTGGAACCCAACACATAACCCTCTTCCCTGGTGGTGTCGGACGATCCATTCAGGGTCTCGACAAAATATTGCCTAGTTCGAAAAACGTGCAGTGTCCTTTTTGTGCACTGCCCGCAGCCCAGGGATATCCCTGTGCTCAATCCCCCTCGAGGAGTGAAGAAGCAATGAAAAAGATTCTGTTCGCAACTCTGTTGTTTATCTTGACGTTTTCGATGTCGCTCGCGGCGCAGCTGCCCAATTACACGCTGGCCCAGGTGGCGACTCATAACAGTTCGACGGACTGCTGGATCATCTTGAACAAAACCGAAGTCTACAACGTGACGGCGTTTCTCTCGATCCATCCCGCTGGTCCCGGGCCGATCACGCCTTTTTGCGGAGGGGATGCTACAGCCGCCTTCAACGGGGTAAACCACTCGTCCTCAGCAGTGGCCGAGGAAGCGACCTACCTGGTCGGCAACCTCGTAGCCTCAACCATCGGCGTCACAATATCGCCTACGACAGCGTCGTTGACCACTGGGCAGCAGCAAACTTTTGTCGCGAATGTCACCGGCTCCACTAAGGGCGTAACGTGGGCCGCCAGCAGCGTGGGAAAGATTGACGCGAGTGGCCTTTACACCGCCGTGTCTGCCGGTACCGGCACGGTTACAGCGACCTCGGTGGAAGATACGACGAAATCAGCAACTGCCCAGGTCACAGTGACCAGCAGCGGCGGCGGAGGCGGAGGTGTTGCAGTCACGCTTACTCCCGCCAGCATGACTCTCAGCGTTGGGGCGAAGCAACAGTTCACCGCCAAGGTGACCGGCTCAACGGCAGGAGTCACCTGGACCGCCACCGGCGCAGTCGGCACGATCGACGCCAACGGGCTGTTCGCCGCTACGAAGGCTGGAATGGGCGTAGTCAAGGCCACTTCCATCTCCGATCCGACAAAGTCGGCCTCGGCAAACGTGACGGTATCGAAAACGGGTGCGGCCTGCTCACTGGCTCCAAATACGTCAGGATTCAACATCAACTGTGTGCCGGCAAGCGCGATTCCGGCAAATACGTACCGTTGTGTTGCATCCTCGGACGGAAAGTCCACCGTGGTTCGCTGTACGACTAGAAGCGGAGACGGCGGTTATGGCGGCGGAGACGACTAGTATCTTCCGTTCGTCGAATCGCAACTGAAAAGGAGGAACCCGGAGCCGGGTTCCGAAGCGCCGTGGGAAAAGTGGAACAGTCCGGCCTGGATTGTCTGCGATTCCCACGGCCGTTTCATTTCAGGGGAATCGATGCCCCGCAAGGCTGGAGCCGGTCAGAGGATATAAATCCGGGCACTTATGCACCCGGCACGAAGGGCCTAACCCAGCAGTCATTCCTGGAGTGTCCGGTCCTTAGGCATCCGGATTCTTCTAACGGTCGCTGCGCTCGCAATCTGGTTCTGGACGCAATCTCTGCTCGGTGCGCGCGGCCTACCGGTTTCGGGCATCGGAGATGGCATCCATGCCGTCACCTCGTCGCTCAATCGCTATCTGCAGAATCATCCGAACCCAGCCAATGTGCTGCTCATCTTCGGTTCGGCAGTCATCGATCTGGTCGGCATTTTTCTTTTGTCCAGGTGGGTCTTCCTAGGGGACATTCGTCCCTTCGCCGGTCTCGTCATGGCGAGGCGAATGTCAAGATGACGATCGGGCCCGCGTCGGTTCAGCCGGGCGATACCATTATCGTCAGCGGTGATCTCGGCCGCCATGGCATCGCGATCCTTTCCGTGCGCGAAGGCCTCGAATTCGAATCGCCGATTCTGAGCGACACGGCATGCGTCTGGCCCGCGGTCGAAGCCCTGCTGAATGCAGGGATCGAAATCCACTGTCTCCGCGACCTAACCC
>DATDGW010000446.1:0-2338 GCA_036521895.1 Candidatus Sulfotelmatobacter sp.
AGCGGGCTGATCACGAGAGTAGTACCGCCGCGCGCGAGGCCGGGCAACTGGTAGCACAGCGACTTGCCAGACCCGGTCGGCATCACAAGTAACACATCCCGACCTGTAACGACAGCCTGACAGACTGCCTCTTGATTTTCGCGGAACGACGAAAAGCCGAACGCTCTTTGCAGCAATCCTGTGAGCGTATCGCCTGTTGGCCTCTGAGCTACCGTGGCTGGTTCCGTTCCGGTATCGTATTGAGCTACGGCAGCACGGGCTGCCGCTGCCAGGGCAGGTGGCTTCGTGGGCGGCGCCTGGCCTACCTCGCCCACTACTTCTCGGACATCATCTTCGATCCCTTTCAGAAATGGCCCGAGCTGCGCGGTCCCACGCTGGATACGGTTGAGATACGCCTCCCACTCACCGGTCATCGCCGGGCTCTTCACTTTGGCGTGCACGACCTCAATCAGCCGAATCCCTTTGTCCGTGGCTTCGAGACTCTTGCCCTGGCGCAGCATGTAACCTCGCTTGAACAGCACCTCGATGATGGCGGCGCGGGTTGCCGGCGTGCCCAGCCCGGTCTCCTTCATCGCCTCGGAGAGTTCCTTCTCGTCGAGAGTTTTGCCTGCCGTCTCCATGGCTGTCAGCAGTGTCGCCTCCGTGAAACGCTTCGGTGGCCGGGTCTTCTTTCTTAAGGCTTCGATCTCCACCACATCCTGCCGCTGTCCACTGGCAAGGGCCGCCGGTAGCGCCTGCTCGGCCCCCGGCCCGTCGCCGCTCGCCCTGCTTTCTGTCCTCTTTCGCTCGGGCGATACGTCCAGCACCTTCCAGCCCACCTGCTGGACCGCAGTTCCAGACGTATGATACCTGTCGATGATGTCCGCATTCCTAATGGCGGTGATCACCGTTGTCACTGACCAGACGTGGTCACTTTGCCAGGCACTCAGGAGACGACGGCAAATCAGATCATAAATCTTGCGCTCATCGGCGGACACGCTTGCCCGATCGGGCGAAGTCGGGGTAGGGATGATGGCGTGGTGATCGGTCACCTTGGAATCGTCGATGAACCGCGGTCCGAGTGCCAACTCTCCCGTACCGGGGGCCAATAACTCGCGAAAGGGCGCCTGGATGACCTCGACAATCCGCGGCAGTGTACGTGCCACGTCTTGCGAGAGATGTCGACTGTCCGTGCGCGGATAGCTGATCAGTTTATGGCGCTCATATAGCGCTTGCGCGACATCGAGAGTTTTTTGGGCGCTAAAACCGAAGAGGCGGTTCGCGTGCCGCTGGAGCTCCGTAAGATCATATAGCAGCGGTGGGGCCATGCGCTGCGTTTGTGATTCGATTGACTCGATAGAGGCATGACCGGTGCGCGCCCGCTCTACGATGCGGTTCGCCTCTTCTTCATCCGGGGACAGCCGCATGGCCTCTCGCAGCGATTCCTTGCCGGCCGCGTTCTCCGGCCGCGCACGGAACCACGTGCCCTGATACGTGCTCTGTCTTGTGTCGCCTGCCGGGCGGAAGGTGGCGACGACTTCCAGGTAGTCTTCTGGAACGAAGCTCCGTATGGCGAGCTCACGCTCAACCACCATGGCCAGCGTGGGAGTCTGTACGCGCCCGACCGACAGCTCTTCGCCGTATGCCAGGGAATATGCGCGCGAGAGGTTCATCCCCACCAACCAGTCCGCTCGGCTGCGCCCCCGCGCGGCATCAGCTAGCGGATCGAAATCGCTTGCGGGCCGTAGGATCTCAAAGCCTCTGCGGATGGCCTCCGGGGTGAGCGAAGAAATCCACAGCCGATTCACCGGTTTGCGGCACTGCGCCGCCTCGTAGATATAGCGGAAGATCAGCTCTCCTTCTCGGCCGGCGTCGGTGGCGCAGACCACGCGCGAAATCCGTGGCGAGTTGAGGATTTTCCGTACTACGTCGAATTGCTCTTTCGTTTTCTCGTAGATAACGAGCGGCCACTGGTTCGGCAACATGGGGAGGAGATCGCGGCGCCATTGGCGCCATTCGGGGTTGATCTCATGGGGCTGCGCAAGCGCGGCCAGGTGGCCGACTGCCCACGTAATTACGTAGCCGTTGCCGTGCAAATATCCGTCGCCCTTACTGGTTGCGCCCAGGACGCTCGCGATGTCGCGTGCGACCGAAGGCTTTTCGGCCAGCACGGCAATAGTGCCAGGTTCCGGAGCTGCCATCTTAGGTTCCAGTTTAGAGCGAAGTGAGGGAACTGGTACCGGCTGGGACCGCCCCAATCCTGCTCTCCGCCGGAGTGGGAGTTGGTGAACCGGATCGGGGTCAATTCATTCCGACGCTTTCTCTGGGTTCTGGAACGACCCTCGCTGCCCGCTGAACT
>DATDGW010000447.1:0-3016 GCA_036521895.1 Candidatus Sulfotelmatobacter sp.
ACGATGCCGTGTCCTACCACGCTCTGGTCTGTGACGACATCGACAAGCACTAGAGGGGACTCACTCACGGTCCCGCTCGCGGTTTGATGGGGATGTACCATAGGCATCCGGACCGCGCGAGCCCGCAGGCACTCTATGCGAATCATAATGCACCATTAGGTGGGCAGCACTTCCCGGCTCCGATTGCGCTGCCGCACAAATCATATTGGACTAAACCGCTTCGCGGTATTCGCGTAGCACCAGCAGTTGAACGCAAAGAGCCTGCGCTGTCGTATTTGGCTCCTGTTTTCCTCTAAGAACTCCCATGCGAAAGCATGGAGTGGCTGCTTGCAGCACATTCCATTTCGCAAAGGAGCTTTCCATGACATCCCTTCGGCAACGCATGACCGAAGACATGCAGGTGCGGAATCTCGCACTGAACACGCAAACTTGCTACGTGCAACAGGTGTCCCTGTTCGCGCGGCACTTCGACAAATCACCGGAACAACTGGGCCCGGAGGACATCCGCGCCTACCAGGTTTACCTGACCAATGAGAAGAAGCTGGCGCCTGGCTCCGTCCTGATCGCCGTCGCCGCCTTGCGATTCCTCTACAAGGTCTCCCTCAAAAAGAACTGGAGCTTCGAGGACGTCATCCCAGCGCCGAAGAAGCCGCAGAAACTGCCGGTAGTTCTGAGCCCGGAGGAGGTCCTCCACTTTCTGGGCTGCGTGGCCAGCCCCAAACATCGGGCGATTCTGACTACTTGCTACGCGGCGGGGCTGCGCATCTCCGAGGCCATCCGCTTGAAGCCCACCGATATCGATAGTCAGCGGATGGTCATTCGCGTGGAGCAAGGCAAAGGGCAGAAAGACCGGTATGTCATGCTCTCTCCCAAGCTGCTGGAAAGCCTACGCAACTGGTGGCGAATGGCGAAGCCAAAGCCGTGGCTCTTTCCGGGAGATATTCCTGGCGGCCACATCCAAAGGGAAGCCGTGGAATTGGTGTGCCAGAAGGCGCAGCGACGTTGCGGCATTGCCAAACTCATCACGCCTCATTCCATGCGCCACGCCTTCGCTGTCCATCTGCTGGAATCCGGCACCGACGTGCGCACCATTCAACTGTTACTTGGTCATCGCAGCCTGGCGACCACCGCCCGCTATCTGCGCATCGCCACCACCAAGGTGTGCGCTGCCACCAGTCCCCTCGATCTGCTTCCGCGGCCAGTCGCCCCTGAGCCGAAGCCCCCTGCACCCCAGCACTTCTGAGCGCTGGGCCGATGGATCGCCCAAAGATCGAAGTGGCGGATGTGTTCCGCCGCTACGGTGCCGCCTTTCGTCAGCAGCACAGCGCTTCGCTGTCTATCGCGCAGCGCCGCGTGATGACTGCGATTGAATCCTGCCGGACCGCCGTTCTCGGTGGTCATCTCGAGCGGTGCGACCAGTGCGGCCACGAGCGCAACGCTTACAACTCTTGTGCGAACCGCCACTGCCCAAAGTGCCAATCTCTTGCCCGCGCCGAATGGCTTGAGAATCGTCGCTCCGAACTTCTCAACACCGAGTACTTTCACGTGGTTTTTACCCTGCCGGAACAGATTGCCCCGATCGCCTTCCAGAACAAGAAGGTGGTCTACGGTATTCTGTTCCACGCCGCCGCCGAGACCTTGCGTACCATCGCCGCCGATCCCAAGCACCTGGGTGCGGAGATTGGCTTCTTCGCCGTGCTCCATAGTTGGGGCCAGAACTTGCTTCACCATCCACATTTGCATTGCGTAGTTGCCGGCGGAGGTCTCTCTCCGGACGGGACGCAGTGGATTTCCTGTCGACCGGGATTCTTTTTGCCCGTCCGGGTCCTCTCCCGTTTGTTCCGCCGGCTGTTCCTGGAAGATCTGATCCAAGCTTTTGACGGTGGAAAGCTGGAGTTCTTTTCCTCCTTGGAGCCGCTGCGGGAGCGACCCCCATTCTTACGCCACCTAGCTCCCACCCGCGAGACTGAATGGGTAGTCTACGCCAAGCGGCCGTTCGCCGGACCCGAGCAGGTATTGGACTACGTTGGCCGCTACACCCACCGCGTGGCCATCTCAAACAATCGCTTGCTGGACATCGACAACGGCAAAGTCACATTCCGCTACAAGGATTATCGCCATGACAGCCAGCAGAAGACCATGACGCTGGACGCGGAGGAATTCATCCGCCGCTTTCTGTTGCATGTCCTGCCCGATGGTTTCCAGCGCATCCGCTACTACGGCTTCCTCGGCAACCGCTACCGCGAAGAGAAACTGACGCGGTGCCGCCAACTGCTGGGCATGGCAGCCTGCGCCCCACCGGTCTCAGAGGGCAGCCAGGATTACCGGGACCACTGTGAAGAGCTTACCGGCTCTTCGTTGTGGGAATGCCCAGTCTGCCACCAGGGTCGAATGGTAGCAGTCGCAATTCTGCCGCCCAGTCCCAACCGGCAGACGGCGGTCACGGACACCTCATGACACTTGTTCTCCAAAATCCGCTCATATTACCGCGGACCAACTCAGCTTGGTCAAGCCAGAGGGCGAGTGTTGCCACATCGGTCACAACGCCTATCCGCCAGCGGACCGAGGCCATCCGCCGAGCTACTCACAGCCTCTCGGTGGCGGCATCCCAACGGCCCGCAGCCTCCCTTTTCATCAGCTCAGGCCGTTTATTCATTCCACCCAGCTTCGGGACACCGATCAATACACATAGGCCGGGCATCGTACCGCGGTTTAGTCCAATCCATTTTTAGCCCACCGCCGCGGCCGCGACGTTTCTCTATCTTCCTCCGGCTTCCTACGGCCCGCGCCGCTGGGCTAAAAATGCTCTGCATAATGGGTAGGTAAGACGACATAAATTGAGGCAAATGCTTCGAAAACATAAACTTAAGTTTTTGTTCCGGAAGTCCCGCAGTAAACTCCCGCTAGTGCGATCGGGCCGCGACCTGAAACATCGCGCTGGACTCGCCGTAACTGGTCCCTCCAACGGATACGTTCTGCTTAGTTCTTCGGATACCCCGTTGAGGCTTTTACTTCG
>DATDGW010000448.1:0-1586 GCA_036521895.1 Candidatus Sulfotelmatobacter sp.
GGCAGATCTTCAGCGAGATTGGCCGCGAGCCGACGCCGGAGGAGCTCGCCGAGAAGCTCCACATGCCGCTCGAAAAGGTACGCAAGACCTTGAAGGTCGCCAAGGAGCCGCTCTCGCTCGAAACACCGATCGGCGACCAGGAGGACAGCCACCTCGGCGACTTAATCGAGGACAAGAACGCGATCCTGCCGATCGACGCCGCGATGCAGTCGAACCTGCGCGAGACCACGACGCGCGCACTGGCGTCACTGACGCCACGCGAGGAACGCATCGTACGCATGCGCTTTGGCATCGGCATGAACACCGACCACACGCTGCAGGAAGTTGTCCAACAATTCTCGCTGACGCGCGAGCGAATTCGGCAGATCGAGGCCAAGGCGCTGAGGAAGCTGAAGCATCCGAGTCGATCAAGCGTACTCAGGAGCTTCCTCAATAATTGATTTGCCAAGGAGCCTGACAAGGTTCGCCGACCCGCGAGCGGGCCTTTCTACATCATCAGCCGTGAGCCATAGTGAAATGATGATGAGCTTCAAATGTCCTTATTGCCGGACCGAATATGAGATGACGACGGCTCGTCTGTCGTTCCAGCAGCGTAGCTATGCCAAGTGCCAAGTTTGCCTTCAAACCATGTACAGCTGGAATTCCCAAAACGTGCCCATGTTTAAACTCGTGAATGCATCCAAGGGCGAGACGTCCGACATCCAACCGTAACTTGAGTTCGGGATTGGTGCACCGCGGACGCGATCGGTTAAGCAGGAAACTCGGTCAAGAGCTGCTTGAGGGCCTCTTTTCCCGCCCGGTTTGCAGCCTCAACGGTCTCATAAAGGACTGACGAACATTCTACGGGGCTCTTCCGACCGGCCCGATATATCTCCCATCTCCAGGGTTTCGAAGGGGGTGCACGGTTCTTAACAACGACCGAAAAATCGGTTTGATCGAAGCGAATACTCATGGTTCGTAATATACGCTAGGCAGCACCTCAATGTCAGCGGCGTATCGCGCTGTTCGCGATGTATTACAATTTCATCCGTACCCATAAAACGCTGCGGACGACGCCTGCGATGGCGGCAGGTGTCACGTCGCGGCTTTGGGAGATCGGTGATATTGTTGACGTGCTTGAGCCGTGGGAGGCAGTCCAAGTTGATCACGGAGAAGCGGTATGAAATGGGAGTATCACTTTTACCAGGCCGGTTCGGGCCGTGATTTTGAACAAGCAGAAGAGGCCATGAACAACCTCGGTCGAACCGGCTGGGAACTTGTGACGACTTACACCGATCCTGCCGGTCGGCCCGTTTTTGTGTTTAAGCGACCGCTACAACAATCAAGGTAACCGCAGTACTTAGGCGCCATACCTTTCTAACTGTCGCGTAGGCAACGATCCAACCGGTGGGCGCCGCCGCCAGGGAGATCGATCGCGATCCTTGTCGCGCTCGGGCGCGACCTATATTGTGCTGGTCAGCTTTGGAGACGGAAATGGCTACAGGTACCGTGAAGTGGTTCAATCCGACAAAGGGATATGGGTTCATTCAGCCTTCTGGCGGCGCAGCAGGGACGTCTTCGTCCACATTTCAGCCGTTGAGCGGGCC
>DATDGW010000449.1:0-2987 GCA_036521895.1 Candidatus Sulfotelmatobacter sp.
ATGCAGAGTATTTTTAGCTCGGCGGCGCGGCGGTAGTAAGGCAAGCGGTGGCAAGAGATCGTGCCGCCGCGCCGGTGAGCTAAAAATGTATTGGGCTAAACCGCCAGCAGGATGCGTGTGCTATGGGTTTTGTATGGCGAGCGGGAGTTCGGAGTTGGAAGAACAGAGTGTAGGTAGTGGGTGGGCATGCAGGGGTGGACTGTGTTCATGGGCTTCGGGAAGAGCGAGGAAGGCAAGAGGGGAGATGCTTGGCTGGTCGCACCGAGGTCGGAATGGCTGTGAGACAACACAAGTCCTCCGACTCAACAGCGTCGAGTTCATGGTGGAGAGCGATTTGGAGTCGAATGGATCGATCATTTGGTATCTGCGATGGTCGGGGGAGAACGACCCTTGGCCAATAACGCGATCGTGATCATTCGTCCATGATGGCAAGCCGGGCATTCCCGCAGAGAATGGCCGGTAAGCTTCTCGTATCGATCCCGATAGTCCTCGCAGGGTTGGGGTTGGGAAGAATCTTCCGTGGGGGGAGTCATGCCGAGGAGTTGGCGGCAATGCTCCAACTTTTCTTTGCGATAGCGATTGCCCAGGAAGCCGTAATAGCGAATGCGATGGAATCCGTTGGGGAGAACGTGGAGGAGGAATCGCCGAATGAACTCCTCGGCGGAGAGGGTCATGCTCTTCTGCTGATTGTTGTCGCGATAGTCCCGCCACTGGAATTGGACCTGCCCGTCTTCGATATCCACGATCCGATGATTGGAAATCGCGACCCGATGGGTGTAGCGGCCCACGTAGTCCACCACTTGCTGTGGGCCGGCGAAAGGTGCTTTGGCATAGACGACCCATTTTTGCTTGCGCAGTGGAGCCAGATAACGACGAAAAGCCTGCGGATCGCGAAGGGCCTCGAGGGAAGCAAAGAACCTGAGTTTTCCGGCGTCGAAGGACTCATGCAGGTAGGTCAAGAACAATCGGCGGAACCGGCAGGACAGCACCCGCACGGGCAAGAAGAAACCAGGGCGGCAAGGAATCCAACGCGTACCATCGGGCGAGATTCCGCCCCCCGGGACGACACAATGCAGGTGGGGATGATGAAGCAGATTCTGACCCCAACTGTGCAGGACGGCGAAGAAGCCGATCTCGGCACCCAGATGCTTGGGATCGGCAGCAATGGTGGACAAGGTCTCGGCCGTGGCTCGGAACAGAATGCCGTAGACAAGATCTTTGTTCTGGTAAGCAATGGCGGCGATCGCTTCGGGCAAGGTGAAGACGACATGAAAATACGGCGCCTGAAGGATTTCCGCTTTGCGTTTTTCGACCCATTCCGCACGCGCCAACGACTGGCACTTGGGGCAATGTCGGTCGCGGCAGCTATCGTAGCAGGGGCGCTCGTAAAGACAACTGTCGCAGCGCTCGAGATGACCGCCGAGGGCCGCCGTCCGGCACACCTCGATCGCGGTCATGACGCGTCGCTGTGCTGTGGAGAGCGACGCACCATGGTTCTGGCGATAGGCTTCACCATAGCGGCGGAAGATGTCCGCCACTTCCAGCTTGGGGCGATCCATGGGGCCCGGTGGCTAGAAGAGCGGTGGCGGAGTGGGCTTGACCTCCAGGGCAACAGGGTGCGGCAACAAATCGAGCGGACTCGACGTCGAGCACACTTTGCTGGTCGCGATACGTAGATACTTTGCTGTGGTAGCCAAGCTGCGATGTCCGAGGAGCAGTTGAATGGTGCGAACGTCGGTGCCTTGCTCCAGTAGGTGCACGGCGAAGGCGTGCCTCATGGAATGGGGCGTGATGGGTTTGCGAATCTTGCAAATACGTTGAGCTACTTGGCACTCTTTCTCAACCGCGGCCCGGCTGATGTGCTGGCCCGGCATATCACCGGGAAAGAGCCAGTGCTCGGGCCTTTCCACTCGCCACCACTCTCGCAGGATCTCCAACAGCTTAGTGGAGAGCATCACGTAGCGATCCTTCATTCCTTTGCCTTGCTCGACCCGCAAGACCATGCGCTTGCTGTCGATGGCAGGTGGCGTAAGAGCGATAGATTCGGAGACGCGCAAGCCTGCTCCGTAGCAAGTGGTCAAGATAGCCCGATGCTTTCTGCTAGCCACGCAGGCAAGAAACTGCACGACTTCCTCGGGACTGAGGACCACGGGCAGGGTCTGAGGCTTTTTCGGAGCCGGGAGGATGTCTTCGAAGATCCAGTCCTTCTTGAGAGTGACTCTATACAGGAAGCGAAGTGCGGAAATGGCGATGAGAATCGAACCGGTAGCCAACTTCTTTTCCTGGGTCAGATAGACCTGATAGGTGCGAATCTGCTCTGGCCCCAACCGTTCGGGTGATTGATTGAAGCGGCGAGCGAAGAGTGAGACCTGCTGGACGTACGACTCCTGAGTGTTCACCGCCAGATTGCGGATCTGCATGTCCTCGAGCATGCGTTGGCGAAGAGAAGTCATGGAAAGCTCCTTTGTCGGATGGAATTCGCTGCAAGCAGCGACTTCCATGATTCCGCAAAAGCCGCATGTGGGAACAACAGAGAGGGGCCGAAGATGGATCTTCGGGTTACAAACTGGGGTTGGCCTGATTCCTACCGCGTAGCGGTTTAGTCCAAAGCTTCCTATGTGTTCAATAACATAGGAAGCTGTAGGTGTGAAACTTCGCCATTGTCCGAGGTATGCGCTGAGGACTTTACTGTGACCGGATTCCAAAGCCGCAACGAGGAAATCCACGGCCTCTTTCGTTCGTGTGTTGACTTCTTCTAATTTCATGTTTTGTCCCTTTCTGCCGTTTTTGGCTTGTTTCTTCCTTCACTTGAGCGGCAGCGGGAAGAAACAAGACGGAAAGGCGAAAGGGACAGAACGGAGACCGAAGGAGGGTGGCAGGGCCTGAGTGAAAGCGCGGTGAGTGCCAAACGCGGTCGGGGTTAGTTTGGCCGAAACCGACGCAGTCCGAAGCGCCCGTTCGAGCCGCGGCTAAGGGTCGACCGCGTT
>DATDGW010000450.1:0-3582 GCA_036521895.1 Candidatus Sulfotelmatobacter sp.
CCTTTCCTGATCCCCTGTTCGGCATGAACCTGCGCGACTTTCCGGGTATCAACTATCCCATCGGCGGAAATTTCTCCAATATCCCGATGGCGCCCGACAGCCCGTATGCGGTCTCATGGTGGTATCGCAGGCAATTCGCTATGCCGGCGTCGTACAAGGGCAAGACTGTCTGGCTGAAATTCAATGGCATCAACTATCGCGCCAACATCTGGCTGAACGGGAAGCAGATTGCGAAGTCGGACGACGTCGCCGGCGCATGGCGGACCTACGAGTTCAATGTGACCGACGCCGCCAAGCCCGCTGGGGAGAACGTTCTCGCGGTTCAAGTCTTTTCCCCCACCGACCATGATCTCGCCATCACCTTCGTCGACTGGAACCCCGCTCCGCCCGACAAGAACATGGGGCTGTGGCGTGAGGTCTACCTGACTTACAGCGGGCCAGTCGCTCTGCGGTATCCCACGGTCGTTTCGAAGCTGAATCCTCCGGCCACCGACAGCGCGCAGCTGACTGTGACCGCGCTGGTCAAGAACGGCACCAACCAGCCGGTCAAGGGGAAGTTGAAGGGCCAGATCGAGAGCGTCACATTTGAACAGGACGTAGAACTCGCTGCGAACGAGACGAAAGATGTCACATTCACTCCCGACAAGTTCTCTCAACTCGTCTTTGCGAATCCGCGCCTGTGGTGGCCCACGCAGATGGGCAAACCGAATCTCTATCCGCTGCACATGGAGTTTGAAGTGAACGGCGCGGTGAGCGACCACTCTGCCACCGAGTTCGGCATTCGCGAAATCACCTCAGACTTCAACGCCATCGGCGGACGCCAGTTCCACATTAACGGCAAGAACATTCTGATTCGCGGCGGCGGCTGGACGCCCGATCTCATGTTGCGCGAAAATTCGCAGCGCTTGCAGGACGAATTCCGCTACGTCCGCGACATGGGACTGAACACGGTCCGTCTCGAGGGCAAACTCGAGACCCAGGAGTTCTTCGACCTCGCTGATCGCCAGGGGATCCTCGTCATGGCCGGATGGTGCTGCTGCGACTTCTGGGAGCGCTGGCCGCGCTGGAAGCCGGCGGACTTTGAAATCGCCAAGCAGTCCCTGCGCGACCAGATCTACCGCCTGCGCAGCCATCCCAGCCTCGTGATGTGGCTGAACGGCAGCGACAACGCTCCTCCGCCGGACGTCGAGCAAATGTATCTCGATGTCGAAAAAGACTTGCTCTGGCCGAACCCTGTGGTCTCGTCTGCCACGGGAAAGAAGACCAGCGTTACCGGAGACAGCGGCGTCAAGATGACGGGGCCCTATGAATACGTCGCGCCCAGCTACTGGCAGGTCGATACTCCAGAAGGGCAGCCCGGCCGCAAACAATGCAATCCCGGAGGCTGCGGCGGCGCCTACGGCTTCAATACCGAAACCAGTATGGGACCAGCCGTTCCGCCGGTCGAAAGCATCCGCGCCATGGTGGGCAAAGACCACATGTGGCCCATTGACGATGTTTGGAACTATCACGCAGGCGGTGGCGAATTCAAAACCATTGGCGTCTTCAGCGAGGCGCTGGCGAATCGTTACGGTAAATCCGACAACGTGGAAGACTTCGCCACGAAATCACAGATGCAGACTTACGAAGGCGTGCGCGCCATGTACGAGGCCTACAGCCGCAACAAGTATCAGGCCACGGGCGTGATCCAGTGGATGCTCAACAACGCCTGGCCCTCAATGATCTGGCACCTCTACGACTACTACCTGCGTCCCGGTGGTGGATACTTCGGCGCCAAGCGTGCCCTGGAAGCCCTGCATCCGGTCTATGGCTACGACGATCATTCCATCTGGGTGGTCAGCAGCCAGTACGAAGACGCGAAGGGCCTGAAGCTGACGACGAAAATCTACAACCTCGACATGACCGAGAAGTTCACACAGTCCAACTCGGTCGATGCAGGCGCTGATAGCACGGCGAAGATTTTCGCGTTGCCCGATATCGCGGGACTGAGCCCCACGTATTTCCTTTCTCTGCGCTTGGAAGACTCTGCCGGAAAGCTGGTGGGATCGAACTTCTATTGGCTTTCGACCAAGCCCGAAACGCTCGACTGGGCAAAGACGAATTGGTGGATGACGCCGACGGCGTCCTACGCCGATTTCACCGCGATCTCGCAGTTGCCGAAGGTGAAACTGAGAGTCACGGGTCGCAGCGAGCGCAAGGGCGAAGAAGAAATCACCCGCGTCGTTCTAGAGAACCCGAGCAAGAGTCTAGCGTTCTTTGTCCGCTTGAAGGTCAACAAAGGCGTCAACGGAGAGGAGATCCTGCCCGTGGTGTGGGAGGATAACTACATTTCGCTGCTGCCCGGCGAGAAGCGCGAAGTCACGGCGACCTACCGCGCCAGCGAGCTAGGCACGGCCAAGCCGACGGTGGAAGTCAGCGGATGGAACGTGGAATCGGACAGTTTGGTAATTGTGAAGCGAAGCAATTTGAGTGATTGAAGAGCGAGACTTGAGATCACAATTTGTGATCTCAAGTCTTCGGTTTTCCAACTGTCGATCGTCAACTACGCGATTCCTGTCACACATGCTGTGAAACCGAAAGCATATTCCCGTCAGGATCCTTGAACCACGCCACTTTATCCCCGGTCGGAGCGGTCCAGATTCCGAGTTCGTCCTGTTTGAAGAATCCGAAGATCTCGAAGTGCACGCCCCTCTTCTGCAGACCCCGTACGACATTTTCAATCTCGGAGACTCGCCAGCCTAGGAGCGTGAAAGGCAGTGGCTTGAACTCTGGTGCTTTTGCCACCCGGATCATGGTCCCGTGGGCGTCGAACACCAGCGCAAATCCGTCATCTTTAACGAATCGAAGGCCGAGGACACCCTCGTAAAACGCCCGCGCCTTCTCGGCGTCCCGGGTGGGCACGAACCCGACAATGTTGCTGGAACCGAGCATAGGATCCTCCTTGCGGCACCCGGCAAAGCCTGCGCTGGGGGCTCGAATGGCTTGCACAATACAACATTGATCGAATTGCTTTCTTTCGCTATTGTGACAATAAATGTCGAATACACGACAAGCCGTGATTGCCTGTCCTGCGTTCCCTGCCCCGGTCACCACCCTCACTTACGACTTCCCTCATGGCCACGCAATTCCCGAGCACTTTCACCCGGAAGACCAACTGGTGTACGCCTGCCATGGCGTTATGACAGTGCGCACGAGGGTGGGCGCATGGGTTGTGCCGGCGCAACGGGCGGTCTGGATTCCAGCACGCACTCCCCACAGCATCGTCATGTCGGGTGCGGTCTCTATGCGAACGATCTACTTTCGCGCACGGCTCGTGCGTCGCTTGCCCAGGGTTTGCTGCGTGGTGAATGTTTCACGGGTTCTGCAGGAGCTGATTCTGTGTGCCTGCACATATCACAGTCTGAACCGGCGGTCGAAAGTCCAGGCCCATCTCATCGCCGTCATCGTCGATCAGTTGAGCGCGGTGCGGACCATTCCTCTGCAGCTTTCGACGCCGTCCGACCCCAGAGCCGTCCGCGTGGCCGAGGCGCTGCAACGCGATCCGAGTGAACAGCTCTCCCTCGAGACTATCTGCAAACAGGC
>DATDGW010000451.1:0-34426 GCA_036521895.1 Candidatus Sulfotelmatobacter sp.
CAGGCCGAATGCTTTGGAATGGAACTCCATGACCTCGGCGAAATGCGAGAGAAAGTAGTGCAGGCTGTGGTCGCCGGGGTAAGAATGATACTCGTGTTTGACACCTTCTTTTTGAAGTTCCTCGTGTAGAGCCGCCGCGCCTTTTTCAAAGCCGTAGTTGTCGTCCTGGCCGCAGTTGAAATAGATGGCCATCTTTCGCAGGGGTGTGGTGTTTCTTTTTACCAGCACGAATGGACTATTTTCATTCCAGTGAGCAACGTTGATTGGCTTGCCGAAGACTGGGGCGAGCACGCCCGCTAACGGTGCGCCAGCCCGCGATGCTGAATCCAAGGTTTGCGGCGATTCGGTAATGAGCGCGGCACTCTGGGCGCTTGTAGCCGAGAATAGTTCAGGGTGGGCGAAGGCAAAACGCAAGGCTCCGTAGCCTCCCATCGAGATTCCGCTGATGGCGCGGCCCGCGCGGCCGGGCAGAATCCGGTGCTTGCTTTCGATCTGCGGAATGAACTCCTGCAGAAAGAAGTCGTTGTAGCGAACAGATCCGTCGGCGGAGTTGATGTAGAAGCTGCGGCGGCCCTCGGACGCGACGATGAGGAAGTCACCCATCTTGTGCTGGTTGCGGAGATCGTCCAGGAGCGTCCATCCGCCGCTGTTGAATAGGGTTTGCTCGTTGTCACCCAGGCCGTGAAGAAAATAAAGCACGGGGTAGCGACGCGGAGGATGCTGGGTCGCGCCCGCATCGTACCCTGCGGGCAGGTAGACGCAGTAGTGCACGACTTGCTTGAGAATGTGGCTGTTGAGGGCGCTACAGTCGATGCGGCTTTGTGCGCCCGCCGAGGCGCCAACTATCAAGACAAACAAGCAGGCAAGCCTGAAGGCGTGGATCATGCGGGTCAGTTTACTCGTAGCGCAGGGCTTGCACGGGATCGAGCCGGGCGGCGCGTCCAGCGGGATAGAGGCCGGAAACCAGGCTGACGATGAAGGCAAATCCGATGGCGGTGGCAACCAGCCACCAGGGCACGGCCCAGAAATGTTCCGGCGGAAGAGACTGGCGCTTGAGATAAACGTTGGTTCCCAGATTGATTACCTGGCCGATCGACCATCCCAGAGCGACTCCCACGATCCCGCCCAGTATTCCCATGGCTCCAGCCTCGGCAAAGAAGAGTTTCTTCACATCTCCGTCACTGGCGCCGATGGCTTTCATGATGCCGATCTCGCGGCGACGCTCGAGAATGGCCATGACGAGCGTATTCACGATTCCGATGGACGCGACGGCGAGAGCCAGGCTGCCGAAGATTCCTAGGAACAGATCGAGCACTGCGAAGAACTGACGCAAGCTGCGAGTCGCATCCAGAATCGAGAACGTGCCGAATCCCATCTTCTTGATGGCATCTTCGACGATTTGAATCCGCGCAGGATTCTTGACGCGTACGCTGATCGAGGAATACACCGGCTGGTCGCTTGCGGCTCGCGAGATTTCACGCAGGTCAGTGAGTTGCATAACGTGAAGACTCTCGGCCAACTTCAATGGCAGAAACACTCTTGCGCGCGTGGGGCCACGCATGCTCTCCGGATCGAGATCCGCGATGCCGACAACCTTGACCTTCTGTTCGCGGGAGACAACGGAATAGGCGGCGCCAGCGAGATTGCTGTCGGAGGAACTTGGCGCGTCGGCGCGAGGGGGCGAAGGTGGCGTCGGGCTTGTCGCACGTTGCGCATAACGAAGTGTCAATTCCTTACCCAGCAGTGGCTTCGCTAAGTCTGCGACGTTCGGCTCTTCACCTCCACGAGGCGGGGTCTTGCCCAGCAGTTCTTCGGCAAACGTCCGTTGCAGGATCACTTCCGGCGCTGTGTCGGAGGAAAAGAAGCTGCCCGGCATGCCCTCGAATGCGTCGTTGGATTTCGCGGATTCGGGCAGCGCGGAAACCATGGTCAGATGCGGCGTGTCTTCATAGCGCAGTTCCGTGCTGAAACGAATGTCGGGATAAGCCTCAACGACGTTGGGCAGATGCTCGATTTCCACGCGCGCTGGTTCGTCGAGCAGGCGGCTTTCGCCTGGGTTGGGTACGCTGCGACCTTCATCGCGCTCGCGGCCCATGGCACGCATATCGCGGTGGGAGGTGACCATAACCGTATCGAACAGGCCCGACTTTACCAGCCGGCGTGAGGCTAGTTGCTGCAGACCGATGCCTAGCGAAAGCATCGCCACCAGCGACGCCACTCCTACCGAGATGCCAATCGTGGTCAGCGAGTTTCGCAGTAACGACTCACGCAGATTCCGCAGGGCAAGTTCTGTCAGATCTGGAATCTTCAAAACCGTCCTCCGTCCAGAGTCGGCGTGTTCGGCCGATCGTCGATCAACTTGCCGTCCGCGAGGAAGACCATACGTTGCGCGTAACGCTCGGCTAAGGCTCGCTCGTGGGTCACCATTACGACCGTCATCCCCAACTCGCGGTTGAACTGGCGGACCATCTCCATGATTTCAGTTCCCGTGTGACTGTCGAGGTTGCCCGTGGGTTCGTCAGCCAACAAAAGCTGCGGGCGATTGATTAGCGCGCGCGCCAGCGCGGCTCTTTGTTGTTCGCCGCCGGAAAGTTCACTGGGTCTGTGGTCCATACGCGCTCTCAACCCGACCCGTTCCAAAGCCTCGCGAGCCTGATTCTGACGCTGGCCACGATCAACCTCGGCAAAACGGAGCGGGAGTTCCACGTTCTCCGCGAGAGTCATGCTGGCGATCAGATTGAACGACTGGAAGACCATCCCCACAACGCGGAGGCGATACTTAGCGAGTTCTTCGCGCGTGAGTTTCGCCAAATCGCGATCGCCAACAACGACGTTTCCCGACGTCGGGCGGTCAAGCCCTGCAATCAGATTCAGTACAGAAGACTTGCCGGAGCCGGAGCTGCCGAGGAGCGCGACAAATTCTCCGGCGCGAACCTGGAGCGAGACGCCATCGACGGCTCGGATCACGGTCTCGCCCATGCGGTAATGACGGCAAAGATTTTCACTTCGAATGGCGGTGGTACCACGCGGGGCAGACACTAGAGGGGCTGTTGTCATAGGCGCTAGGGCATTTCTCCTCGCAGCACACGCAGAGCGTCGGTTGTTTTGACGTCGCCGTTCTTGCCGTCTGCGCCGCTGCTGTTGACGGCCACCGCGTCGCCTTCTCCGGGAGCGAGGAAAAGATTCTCTTCGACTCCGTGCTGGCGGGTGTAGAGGTCGTAGTAACGGCCGCGTGTGGCATAGAGCTGCGCGTGCGTGCCCCGTTCGACGATCTGTCCCTGTTCCATGACCATGATCTGATCGGCGCGGCGAATCGTTGACAGCCGGTGCGCGATGACGAACGTGGTGCGTCCCTGCATCAAGTAGGAAAGACCTTGCTGGATCATCTGTTCCGATTCCGAGTCGAGGCTGGAAGTTGCCTCGTCCAAAATGAGGATCCGGGGCTCGGCAAGGATCGCGCGGGCGATCGAGATGCGCTGGCGCTGCCCGCCCGACAGCTTCACACCTCGCTCGCCGACGATGGTGGCGTACTTGTCGGCAAACGACTCGGCGAACTCGTCGACGCGCGCGATGCGGCAGGCGCGCATGATGTCTTCCTGGCTGGCATCTGGGCGCGAGAACGATACATTGTCGCGGATGGTCCCGTCGAAAAGGAACGATTCCTGCAATACGACGCCTAACCGCGTGCGGAAGGAGTCGAGGCGGACCGTGCTCAAGTCGACGCCATCGACGCGGACCATTCCCTTCGAGGGCACGTAGAAGGCGGAAATCAAGCCGATCGTCGTCGACTTGCCCGATCCCGACGAACCGACAAGAGCAGTCACCGTTCCGGGCTCAGAGCAGAAAGAAATGTCGCGCAGAACGTCGTGGCTTCCATCGTAGCTAAAGGTGACTCTCTCGAACTCCACTGTGCCTACGATGTCGCGAAGCTGCACCGAGCGCTTCGAGTCCTGATCTTCTGGCCGCTCCCGCATGATTTCCTGCGTCCGTTCCAGACCAGCCAAGGCTTCGGTGAGTTGGGTGCCGATCGCTACGATCTGCATCATGGGAGCAACGAGAAAGGGAAGAGTCAGAGTAAACGAAAAGAACTGCCCCGGGGTTAGAGTGCCGGAAAGGCTCTGGCGCGCTCCGACGTACATGGTCGCGGCACCGACCACGCCCAGCAGCACGCTCGCCGAAAGACTCATCACCGAGGTTGCAGTCAGCGTGCGCATCACATTATCCAGAAGTCGTCGGACTCCGGTAGCAAACACGGCTTCTTCGCGGCTTTCGGCGTGGTATCCCTTGATGACGCGAACGCCGCCGAGCGACTCGGTGAGGCGTCCCGTGACCTCCGCGGTAAGTTTGCTGCGTTCGCGAAAAATTGGGCGGATGGTGGCAAATGCCCTGCTCAAGAATCCGCCGAAGGCGGCCAGCGATCCCAGGGCAATCAGGGTCATGCGCGGGCTGATGTGCATCAGCCACCACAAAGCGATGCCCGAGGTGAGCAAGCCTCCCGCGAAATCCACCAAACCCGTGCCCAGAAGGTTCCGAATCCCTTCTACATCGCTCATAATCCGCGAGACGAGTGCACCGGTTTTGTTGGTGTCGTAAAAAGAGACGGGCAGGCGCGAAATGTGCCTCTGCACAACCTCGCGAAGCTCAGTGATCAGCCTTTGCGCAGCCTTTGATAACAGTTGCGTTAACGAAAATGAAGTGATGCCCTGGACGACGGTGGCCAGCAGCACAATCCCAACGAGTTGCCGCAGTCCGGCAATGTGATGCTTGTTGATGACGTCATCAATCAGAAACTTGGTGGACGCCGGGAGTACGAAGCCGGACACTCGGTTGATGACCATCAGCACAAGGCCGAGAGCCAGCAGTCCGCGGCGAGGGCGCATGAGCTTCCAGACTTCGGGCCAAATGGCCTTCAGGCGCTGGATCTTGGGAGGCTTCGCTGCTTCTTTGTCTGGGACGCTCAATCTATTGTTTGACTCGGTTGGGCCTGGGTTCGCTTCATTATTACTGCATTGTCACACATCTGCGGCCGCGGCGTGCGACGGGGGCAGGCCTGTGACACGCGCCCTGCCAACGTTGTATGCTCGGGGCGTGTCCCGCCCGTCTCCGCCGGATCGATCACCGACTCTGGGCCTGTTGCTGGGGTTGCTCATTACGCTGTCCGCGGTAGTGGCGTATTCGGCCTATATCACGTGGCAGGTGACCGGACTGCGCAAATTGCAGACCGAGCTGGTGGACCGCAACCGCAAGGATTCGCTGCAGTTGCTGCGTATCCAGAACGATCTGAATCTGCTCGCCGTCGCGATGCGCGATATGGTGAGCAGCGATGAGCCTTATCCATTGACCGCCTGGTCGGCTCAGTTTCAGCGGATCCGTACTGATCTGGACGACGCCATGCGCCTGGAGGCGGGACTGGCCGCGGCCAGCCGGACCGCCGAGCAGAGCACCTTTCTCACCTCGAATTTCAACCAGTTCTGGGATGCGGTCGACCGCGTGTTCGCCCTCGCGCATGACGGCAAGGAGAAACAGGCGCGCGAGCAGATTCAGCTATCGCTCCAGGAGCGGCAGGCCGCTCTGAGCACGGCTGTTGCCCGGTTGCTCGTGCAAAATAGCGAGAATGAGGAGCAGGCCGGACAGAGAATCGTTCAGATCTACGATCGTGTGCAGGAGCAGGTTTATGTGTTTCTGGCCGCAACCCTGTTCGCGATTCTGCTCAACGGTCTTTCGGTGATTCGGTGGAACCGGCGGTTATTCGCCCGTCTGGCAGAGGTTTCCGAGCGACGCAGCGAACTGGCACAGAAACTGATTGCCACCCAGGAATCGACGCTGCGGTACATTTCGCGCGAGCTGCATGATGAGTTTGGACAGATTCTCACAGCGGTAGGGTCGATGCTGCGGCGAGCAGGAACCCATGCGCCGGAGGGATCCTCACTCCGAGCGGATTTGAAGGAAGTTCTACAGGTCGTGCAGACTACGCTGGAGAAAGTTCGCAGTCTGTCGCAGGCGCTGCATCCGGTGATGCTGGACGAGGCTGGACTCGAGAGCACGCTCGACTGGTACATCCCTACCATAGAAAGACAAACCGGAATTGCCCTATCCTATGAGAAGCAGGGCGTGGCGTTTCCCGTGGATGGCGGAGCGGGCGTGCACGTCTACCGCGTGCTGCAGGAAGCACTGAACAATGTGGCGCGGCACTCCGGCGCCAAAGCGGCGTGGGTGCGCCTACGTTTCTTGCCTGAGGCGCTAGAGTTGGAAGTGGAAGATCACGGAGTTGGGTTCGCCGAACGTCCGAACAAGCGCGGGATTGGCTTGGTGGCAATGCGTGAGCGTTCCGAGTTGATGGGCGGGCAGATTGTTTTTTCGAGTCCTGCGGAAGGTGGGACTCGGGTTCATCTGACCGTCCCCAGGGAGAGAGCGGAGTCTTATGGAAAAGAAGATCACAGTATTGCTGGTGGATGATCACAGCCTGGTGCGGCGCGGTTTCCGCCGCATGCTCGAGGATGAGGCCGACATGGAAGTCGTCGGCGAAGCGGGTAATGGCGAGGATTCCATCAAGCTGGCGAAAAAACTTCATCCCCAAGTGGTGGTGATGGATTGCGCTCTGCCGGGTCTGAACGGCCTGCAGGCGGCTCGGCAGATCATTGAAGATTCGCCGGACACTGCTGTTCTGATGCTCAGCATGCATACGGAGAGCACGTGGGTGCGGCAGGCGATCGAAGCGGGGGCCAAGGGATATGTTCTCAAGAACGCGATGGATCTGGAACTCGGGGCCGCGATTCGCAAGGTGGCAGCGGGAGAAACAGTATTCGATCCGACAGTCGAGCAGCGGTCGGTGTTGAAAGGGGAGCGCAGCGCGGCGCTCACGCAGCGGGAGTTGGAAGTGTTGCAGATGATCGTCGACGGCAAATCGAATAAAGAGATTGCGACGGCGCTCGACCTGAGCGCAAACACGGTCGCTGTTCATCGCGCGAACATCATGAACTCGCTGGGAATTCATAAGACTGCAGAACTGGTGGTGTATGCGATTCGCGCCGGGCTGGTGAACGTTCCGTGAATCGTCGGTCTTTGCTATGGGGGATGGCGGGACTGGCGGGCTGGTCGCAGTTTCCTCGTTTGCATGCGCTGACGGCGCAGACGGGGCCGGCGGTGTCTCCGGGCTTTCGACTCACCGACGTGACGGTCCCGGCAGGACTCCAGTTTCAGCACAACAGCGGCGCCTTTGGCGGCAAGTTTCTGCCTGAGACTCTGGGCTCGGGATGCGCGTTCCTGGATTACGATCGCGACGGCTGGCAGGACATTCTGCTGATCAACGGCACCGACTGGCCGGGCCATAAGAAACGCCGCACTACGCTGCGCCTCTATCACAACAATGGCAATGGCACGTTCACTGATGTGACGACACATGCGGGGCTCGATGTGGAGATGTACGGCATGGGTGTCGCAGTGGGTGATTACAACAACGACGGCTTCCCTGACATTCTGATCACTTGCGTGGGACAGAACCGCTTGTTCCGCAACACAGGGAAAGGAACGTTCGTCGACGTGACCAATACCTGCGGACTGGGCAAGCGTGAGGGATTCAGCACATCCGCTTTGTGGTTCGACTATGACCGCGACGGCTTGCTCGATCTTTTTGTCTGCAACTATGTGAAATGGTCGCCGGAACACGATGTCTTCTGCAGCCTCGACGGAAAGCACAAATCGTACTGCACGCCCGAAGCCTATCGGGGAGCCACGTGCTGGCTCTTTCACAATCGCGGTGATGGCACGTTTGAAGACGTCACTGCGAAGAGTGGAATTTTCGACAGCAGTTCCAAGTCTTTGGGCGTCGCATTGTTCGACGGAAACCACGATGGTTGGCCCGACCTGCTCGTCGCGAATGACACGCAGCCCAACAAACTTTACCGGAACCAACACAACGGCTCATTCAAGGACGCTGCGGTCGAGACTGGGCTCGCGTTCAGCACCGAAGGAAAAGCCCGCGCGGGCATGGGAGTCGACGTGGCTGACTTCGATAACTCGGGCACGCCTGGGGTTGGCATCACGAACTTCGACAACGAAATGATCGGACTCTACCGCATGAGCGGCAAGAGTTTCGAAGACATCGCGCCGCAGTCCGGAGTTGGCATTGCCTCCAGGAACAGCCTCGGATTTGGCTGCGCCTTTCTGGACGTCAACCTCGATGGCTGGCTCGACTTCGCCGTGGCCAACGGGCATATCGACGAGACGGTGCGTAATATTCGCGGCAATGTGGGATACGCGCAGCCGCCCGAACTCTTTCTGAATCGTGGAAAAGGAAGCTTTCGGGAGGTCGCGGCTGAAGTCGGGGGAGAGTTCGACCAGCCGAAGGTTGGCCGCGGGCTTGCCTATGCGGACTTTGACCGCGACGGCGATCTTGATCTATTGCTTACGACTAACAACGGGCCCGCTTATCTCTATCGCAACGATCAGTTCAGCGGGAATCGCAGCATTCGCTTTCGCCTGGTGGGAACGAAATCCAACCGTGATGGAATCGGCGCGACGGTGCAAGTCTTTTCCGGAGGCCTGACGCAGTCTCGACTGGTCAAGGGCGGATCGAGTTATTTGTCGCAGTCCGAACTGCCTGTGACGTTCGGTCTGGAGAAGCGCGACCGCATCGAACGCATGGTGATCGATTGGCCGAGCGGGCGAACGGAAGAATTCAAGAGCCTTGCGGCGGGCCGGTGTTATGTGTGCACAGAAGGAAAAGGGATCGTGCCCCAGGATGGCTATTGAGCCGAACTGATCGCCGAGTGCTTTGCGACGTTACCAGCCACTACCAAATCAATTTCCACTGAATCGTTCACTCGCAGAAACAAAGTGCTCGGGTTCTTCATCCCCCACTTCGCATAGGGGACGGTGAAATGAACCGTCGCAGTCCAATGGTCTGGCGACATCTCCACTTCGGCCGGGACCGTGATTTCGCGGTTCACACCGTGAATATGGAACAGGCCGTGAACCTTCACGGAAGACTTTCCCTGGCTTGCGACAGGGCCTTCAATCTTGTCCGGGCGGAAAGCAATTTCCGGATAGCGCTCGCTCTCCAGGACTTCCTTATGCATCTTGCGGTCGCGCATGCCGCTGCCGCTCTCGCCGCTCTGGGCATCGACCACAATCTCACCCGAAATCTTTCCTGAGGCCGGTTCGAACTGCAAGGCTCCGTGCTTCAGATGAAACGTTCCGTGCACCGTGTGAAGGACATCACCCAGAGTGAACTTGACGGATGTTTGATCGGGGTCGAGTTGGAAGGACGTATCCTGGGCCGTTGCGAAAATGACAGAGGCGGCCAACAGGATTAAAACCGGTCCCGTTTCGCGCCAAGGAAAACCTTTGTAAGCCCTATGGGTCATGAGTTTCACGTTGTTATGAGGTTAACAGTCCCCATCCCAGAGTCAGACCATCCTTCACGACATGAAGGGGCGGGAGCGCTCCAACGTGGAGTTCGAGGAACCGCCGAAAGATTTCGGGGCGCTCTCGGAAGACCTGCAGTGTGCGACGCTGCAGCCACGGACGCCGATCGAGAGTGAGCATCAGGCGAGCCATGCAGAGCGGAAGCAGGGAGAGCCTACGATGCTCGGTCTGGTACCGTCCCAAGTCGCCGGTTTCGAAGCATTGCGCCAACACCACTGCCTGGCTGAAAGCCAGACCGAGCCCTTCGCCTGTGATTGCATCGACTGTCCCCGAGGCATCACCAATCAGCGCTACGTTGCCTCGCCACACGCGGTCGAGCTTGCGGTTTCCGGTCATCGCTCCTCTTTCGGAGAATACTGCTTCGGCGCCAGCCAGGCGCGCACTCAGCCCGGGCAAAGCCTGCAGCCCTTCCTCCACGCGCAAATTGGGATCTTGCGAAGCCAGCGCGACGCAGATTTGTTCGCGGCTCACCGCCGTGGCGTAACCCTGACAGTGATCGCCCCAGTACACCTCCATGTGGTCGGTCCAGGGGGCCACGCGATAGTGTCGCCGGAAAGCGTATCGAAGGCGGGGCCGCGAACCACGTTCGAGACCGGCCCAACGCCGCACACGCGAATTCGAGCCATCAGCGCCGACGATCCACTGAGTTCGAACCAGGCGACCTCCGACATGGATTCCCCGGTGAGAGATGGCTGTAACCGGCGTCCGCCACAACAAGTCAACGCCGAGTTGCACAGCGTGTTCGGTCATGACGCGATGCAGGGCAGTGCGGCGGACGGCAATGCCGCAACTCTCGCCCGGAAAGCGAGCATCCGCTGACAACTGTGTACTCAAGAAGCGAATGCCGCAGAACGGATGAGCGTCGGCTAGGGGCACGCGGATTCCAAGACGGTCTAACGCCGCACGACCGTCAGGCATCAGGCCCTCGCCGCAGGCCTTGTCGATGGGTGGCTGGGCACCGTCGGCCACCAGTACACGGAACCCGCGTTCTCTGGCGGCGATCGCGGCGGCCAGTCCCGCAGGACCTCCCCCAATCACGAAGACTTCCGTCGCGTCTGGCACGCACTGGCTCATGTTCTTGACCTTACCACCGCAGCAGCAGCAACTCGGAACAGAATCCTGGACCCATCGCCGCCAGAATTCCCAACGTACCCGGCTCGGGGCGACGGTTCTTCATCACATCTTCCAGCACAACCAAAACCGAAGCGGAAGATAGGTTCCCGACTTTTTTCAGACAATCCCAGGAAGCGTCGAGTTGGCCATCGTGCAGATCCAGCGCCGCCGCGGTCGCCTCGAGTACCTTCGGGCCGCCGGTATGCAGCACCCAACTTCCGACGTCGCCGCGCGTGTGGCTGTGGTCAGCAAGGAAGGCGTCCACGTCGTGCCCCAGGTGTTGGCGAATCAGCACTGGCACCTCCGGCGAGAGCGTGATGCGGAAGCCCTTCTCGGTGATGTTCCATCCCATCATCTCTTCGGTGTCAGGATAGAAGACGGATCGAGTCGCCACAATCTCGGGTCCAGTAGCGTTCACATGGTTACCCGTAACAATGACGGCTGCCGAGCCATCCGCAAAGAGTCCCGAGGAAATCAGATTGGCCACCGAGAGATCTTCGCGTTGAATCGTCAGGGAGCAGAGCTCGACCGACACCAGCGCCGCCGCTTGCGATGGATAAGCGCGCACGTAGTCTGCGGCACGCGCAATTCCCGCGGCTCCGGCCACGCAGCCGAGTCCAAAAATTGGTACACGCCGAATATTTGTGGGTAGGCCCATGCGGTTGATGAGCCGGGCATCGATGGAGGGACTCGAGATGCCAGTAACGGAGGTAAAGAACAAGGCGCCGAGTTCGCTGGGTTCGAGCCCTGCATGGTGCAGCGCGCGGCACAGCGCTTGTTCGCCCAATTCCTGCGCACACTGAATCCATACATCATTGGCCTGACCCCAGGTTGTCATTTCGTAGTACTTCTCGGGGGGCATTACAAGATGGCGCCCTTCCACGGCGACGTTCCGGTGCAGCCGCGCCAGCATCGCCGGATTCCGCAGCTGGTCTCCCCAGTACTCCTGGAGTCTTTCCAGCAGGAACTTCTGAGAATAGTAATGCTTGGGGAAGGCGCTCGCGGCGCTGGCGATTTTCATTTGTGTGGATCCTGGTCCTGGCACGGCGTCAGCGCCATCACCTGCCGGACATCGTGGCTTAAGACTTAGATGATTGGTCGCTGTTTGCGGTTGCACCCGCGTCCTGCGTACCATTCCGCGTATTGTCCCAGTGGCCCTGGGTCGAATTGTCACCCGTATGTTAAATCAGGCTGCGGGAGTGGAAGGTAAAAAGCCTAACTGCGGAAAGCGCGCCGCGCCAAGCCCAAAGCCTCAGACCAAAAGACTCCGGGCGAGTGGGCGATCTCCACCACGTCGCGAATCGCGAGCACGAACGCGTCGAGTTGTGCGTCGGTCACGATCAGCGGCGGAGCAACCTTCAGCACCTTGAAGTTATTCCCGCAAATTTGCGTCAGGAACCCGAAGTCGCGAAACAGCCGCATGACCACGATCTGGCCGAACATCGCGGGATGAATGGCGCCGAATGCCTGAGAGGGGATTCGCAAGCGCAGCTGGCGAGGCGCCTGAAACTCAATGCCCATCAGCAGACCCAGCCCGCGGACTTCCTTCACCATCTCAAAGTCTCGCAGTGCTTCAGTAAGCTCCGCCTGCAAATATTCGCCACCGTCGGTCGAGCGTTGGCCTAGTTCCTGGTTTTCTAGAACCTCGAGCGTAGCCAGCGCCGCCCGCATGGCTAGGCTAATTTCACTGAAGGTGGACGTGTGAACAAAGGCCCGCGGCAAAGACGAATAGACCGAAGCGCACACGGCATCCGACATGAGCACTGCTCCGCAGGGCACCAGCCCTCCGCTCATTGCTTTGGCCAGGACCACCATATCGGGCTCAACTCCGAAGTGGTGTGCAGCAAGAAAAGATCCAGTGCGATACATCCCGGTCTGCACCTCATCGAGCACGAACAGAGTGTCGTAGCGCCGGCACAGCGATTCTGCCGTCCGCAGGTAGTCTGGATCCGGAACGCACACGCCAGCTTCCGATGGAACCGGCTCGACGATAAACGCCGCGAAGCGCCTGGTTCTCAGTTCGCCTTCGAGTGCCTGGAGATTCCCGAACGGGATGGCCGAAGTTTCCGGAAGAAGCGGCCCGAATCCTTCGCTCCAGAACTGGTCGCGCATCAGGGACAGCGCCCCGCAAGTCAAGCCGTGGAACGCATGTTCGGCGGAGAGTATGCCCGCGCGCCGGGTATGAGCCTGGGCGAACTTGATGGCCGCTTCCACGCCCTCGCTTCCAGAAGAACAGAAGAAGGCCTTCGCCAAGCGGCCCCCGGCGCGAGCGCACAACTTATCACCCAACTCTCCGGCAAGGTCTGCCACCTGAATCTGAATCATCGCCGGACCGCACCGCTCCAGTTCATTTTGCAGGGCGCGCACGACCTCCGGATGGTTATGGCCGATATTGTGGTCACCGTATCCGGAGAGAAAGTCGAGAATCCGCCTCCCGTCGTCCGTGAACAGTTCCGTGCCCACGCATCGTTCATAGCGGACATTCATCTGCAACAAGTCGAGAAGCCGCACCCATTCGGGGTTCACCCGCTTGGCGTAACGCTCCGACGCGCGTTCCGACGGTTCGACTGGGAGGGCCGTATGCATGCCGCTGTCAATCAAGAACTAAGGGTTGACCACGATCGAAGTCGGCGCACCCGGCACTCCGTAAGACGTGACCGAAGTCAGCGTTCCGCTACTGGTGTCGAGACGGAAAGACTGAATCACGGGGCTCTTCTGATTCCCGACAAACAGATATTTCCCGGCGGGATCGATCGCGAGCGTGCTGGGATTCGCGGCCGTGCCAAAGGGCGAACTCGACAACACGATCAGTGAGCCATCGCTGCCAATCGAATATCCCGCTAGATTTGTGGAAGCTTGATTGGCTACGTACAGATACTTGCCGGACTTGTCGATCTGCAGCGCAACCGGCCCAGAGAACTGCGTTCCGAACGGAGAACTAGCGAGTTGCGTGAGCGACCCGTTCGCGTTGATAGTGAATTCGGAGATGGAGTTGTCAAAGTTGTTGCCCGTGTACAGAAAACCGCCGCCCGGAGCGATCGCCAGACCGTAGGGATTCGTTCCGGTGGCGAAGGGCGTGCCCGTAATCAGCGTGGGAACTCCCTGGTTGACACTAAAGGCCTCGATGATCCCAGGTACGCCTCCGCCGGTAACGTAGAGCACTCCCCCGGATGGCGACAATGCCATGTTGATTGGACTCATACCAACGGGGAAGGGGTTTCCCACAGGGGTCAGTGCGCCCGTGCTGGCGCTGATCGCAAATACTGAAATGTTAAAAGAGCCGGAATTGCCGACGTAGAGGAAGGCCCCGGCAGAGTCCATCGCAAGGAGTTGGGGAGATACGCCCACGGTTGTGCGCGGCGTGACTTCCGTGAGAGTCCCGGATGACGAGATCGTATACAGAGACACGTCGCCCTCACCGGAGTTTGCCGCGTACAGGAATTTACCCGACGGATGGATCGCCAGTGCCTGCACTGCCTGGCCTGCGGTGACCGGACTTCCCACCAGTTGCGTGAGCACACCCGAGTTCGGGTCTTCGCGGTAAATGACGATTTGATTCGAGGCGGGAATCGCCGCGTACAAATATTTGCTGGTGGTCGACCCACAACCGATCCATGAGGCCATGCTCGCACAAACAAGGAACAGAGCCGCTGCTTTCTTTAGCATCCGTGACTCCTGAAGGAATTTGACGAAAACGAAAATCGGGAATTCGCCGGCACCCGGCAACACTCGGGACGAATCTCTCACTCAAGCGGTATTACTGATAACTCCTATCATACGGGACAAACTGTCTTCCGCGCAGCAAACATGCGGTCGTGATAGGTGCGATGCCGAACTTCTCCGGCGAGGTTGCACGAGGCGTCGAGTCAGCCGGCTCTGCTGCCTCGAAATGATGCCATGGTCTATGTGGACGAGTTAGTGCGCGGGACTTGGGCGTGGACTGCCGGGGGATGAACCTGCAGGCAGAGACTTCTCTTCGCCGCCCCGCAAGGCCAACCGCAATCTGTCCAAGTACACATAAACGACAGGCGTGGTGAAGAGTGTCAGCATTTGGCTCACGATCAGCCCGCCGACAATGGTGATGCCCAGCGGCCGGTGCAGCTCGGAACCAGTCCCCCTGCCCAAAGCGAGCGGCAGCCCGCCCAGCAGCGCTGCCATGGTCGTCATCATGATGGGCCGGAAACGCAAGATGCACGCCTCGAAGATCGCCTCCGCCGGCTTCTTGCCCTGGGTGCGTTCGACTTCGAGGGCCACGTCGATCATCATGATTGCGTTCTTTTTTACCAGGCCGATCAGCAGGATGATGCCGATTGTGCCAATCACGTTGAGTTCGTTGTGGGTCAACAGCAGGGCCAAAAGCGCTCCAACGCCCGCCGATGGCAGCGTCGACAGAATCGTGATGGGGTGAATGTAGCTTTCGTACAGCATGCCGAGCACGATGTATACCGTGACTAACGCTGTCAGAATCAGGATGGGCTCGCTCGAGAGTGAATCCTGAAAAGCAGCAGCCGTTCCCTGGAAGCTGGCTTCAATCGTCGGCGGGAAGCCGATCGTGCGCTCGGCATTCTCAATCGCTTGTGTCGCCTGACCGAGGGAAACTCCGGGCGCCAGATTGAAAGAGATCGTGACCGACGGCACCTGGCCCTGGTGATTCACCGCCAGAGGCGTGTTCGAGGGCTCGTAGTGCGTGAAGGCCGCTAGGGGCACAGGGGTTCCGGCGGTGGAGCGCAAATAGATGTTTTGCAGAGCCTCCGGGGTCTGCTGGAATTGCGGCGCTACTTCCATGACGACGTGATACTGGTTGAGCGGCCTGTACATTGTAGAAACCTGCCGCTGTCCAAAGGCGTCGTAGAGGGCATTGTCCAAAGTCTGCGGGGTGATCCCCAAGCGGCTGGCGGTATCGCGATCAATGACCAGTTTGGCCTGCAATCCCTTATCCTGCTGGTCTGAGTTCTGGTCGCGCAGCTCCGGTAGCGTTCTAAGCTTCTGCAAAAGGCGAGGCGCCCAGTTATTCAAGTCGTCGAGATTCGCGCTCTGCAGGGTGTACTGGTACTGCGCGTTGCCGAAACGTCCGCCAATGGTGAGGTCCTGGGCAGACTGGAGAATCAGCGTCGCGCCCGGCACCACGGCCAGCCTTCCGCGAAGACGGTTAATGACGTCGTCCGCGGTCACCACCGGGCAGCTCTGCCAGAAATGCCGTGGATGGCAGTCATTTCGTTGCTCGAGCGGCTTGAGCATCATGAAAAAGCGGCCCTGGTTCTGAGCGGTATTTCCGCCGGCGAATCCCACCACGGAGTCAACCGCGGGATCTTTCATTACGATGTCCAGGTAACGGTGCATCTTGTCACTCATGGACTGAAACGAAATGTCCTGCTCGGCCATCACGCCGCCCATGATGCGTCCCGTATCCTGCTGGGGAAAAAATCCCTTGGGGACCTTGATGTACAGATAAACGCTCAGGCAGGCCACCAAAACGGTCACAGTCAAGGTAACTGGCTGGTGCGCGAGCACCCACGTCAGCGAATGGCGGTACGTGGCCAGCAGCTTGTCAAAGACCCACTCGCTCCCGCGGTAGAAGACGTTGCGTTTTTCGTCCTTGGGAGGCCGCAAGAATTTTGCGCACATGGTCGGTGTGGTCGTCAGCGACACCACGAGAGAAACGCCGATAGCCATACTCAAGGTCACTGCGAACTCGCGGAAGAGCCGTCCCACGATCCCGCCCATCATGAGCAGCGGAATGAAAACCGCCACCAGCGAAACGCTCATGGACACGACGGTAAATCCGATTTCCGCCGCGCCCTTGAATGCCGCCTCCACTGCGCCCATGCCGCGCTCGACGTAGCGGGTAATATTTTCCAGAACCACGATGGCGTCATCGACGACGAACCCGGTGGAGATGGCCAGCGCCATTAATGAAAGATTGTCCAGGCTGTAACCCAGCAGGTACATGCCGCCAAAGGTTCCGACTAGTGAAAGCGGCACAGCAATACTGGGAATGATCGTGGCCCGCACCGTACGCAGAAATGCGAACACGACGAGGATCACCAGAATGACCGAGATGATCAGCGTGGTTTCAATATCCTTGACGGAGGCGCGCACGGTTACGGTGCGGTCCATCGCAATCGACAGATTGATGGCGGGAGAAATCGAGGACTGCAGAAACGGCATCAGGGCGCGAACCCGGTCGACGGTTTCAATGATGTTGGCGCCCGGCTGGCGAAACACGATGATGAGTACGCTGGGCTTGCCGTTGGCTAGGCCGATGTTGCGCCGGTCGGAGACGGAATCCGTTACCTCGGCCACGTCTCCCAGACGCACCGCCGCTCCGTTATTGTAGGCAACGATGAGCGGCCGATACTCGTCCGCGGTGAACAGTTGATCCGTATCGCTGAAGGAGTAAGAAGTCGTGCCGCTGGAGACCTCGCCTTTGGGGCGGTTCGCGTTGGCCGCATTCAGAGCGTTACGGACGTTGTCGAGTCCAACTCCCAGTTTATTCAGCAGCGTTGGATTCACTTCGGCACGAACCGCAGGTTGCGCAGCGCCACCCACGAACACCTGTCCCACGCCGTCGACCTGCGCCAACTTCTGCGCCAGAATCGAATCCGCAGCGTCGTACATCTGCGGGACTGTCATGGTGTCCGAGGTCAACGCAAGAATCAGGATGGGCGCGTCCGCCGGGTTCGCCTTGCGATAAGTCGGATTGCTGGGCAAGTTTGCGGGCAGTTGGCTTCGTGCGGCATTGATCGCAGCTTGCACGTCGCGCGCCGCGGCATCGATGTTCCGGTTCAGATCGAATTGCAGTGTGATGCTGGTCGTGCCCAGTTGACTCGATGACGTCATCTGGTTCACACCGGAAATACGCCCGAACTGCCGTTCGAGGGGCGTCGCCACGGCTGAAGCCATGGTCTGCGGGTCCGCGCCCGGCAGGCCCGCGCCCACGCCGATCACGGGAAAATCGACTCTTGGCAGGGACGCCACCGGCAGAAAATTGAAGGCGAGAATCCCCGACAACAGCAGTGCCGCGGCCAGCAGTGAGGTGCCAATCGGACGCCGTATAAATGGGGACGAAATACTCATGCTTCAAATCAATACGTTCAAATCAGTACATTAAATCAGTGCGTCTAGTCCGCGGACATGGGCTCCCGCGGAATCGGATTGCCGATCCGGTAACGCGAGAACCGGTGCGCCAGCCGGTCAAACCACAAATAGACCACCGGCGTCGTGTACAACGTCAGCAACTGGCTGAGCAGCAATCCACCGACAATGGTGATGCCCAGGGGCCGGCGCAGTTCCGCGCCCGTTCCCGATCCCAGCGCCAGCGGCAATCCCCCCAGCAGCGCCGCCATGGTCGTCATCATGATGGGCCGGAAACGCAGCAGGCATGCCTGATAAATCGCTTCTTCGGGCGGCTTGTGCTCCTCGCGTTCGGCTTCGAGCGCGAAGTCAATCATCATGATGGCGTTCTTCTTCACGATGCCGATCAGAAGTATGATGCCGATCAGCGCCACTACGGTTAAGTCGTTCCCGGTGATCATCAGAGCCAGAATCGCACCCACGCCTGCGGAAGGTAGCGTGGAGAGAATCGTCACGGGATGGATGTAGCTCTCATACAAAACGCCGAGCACGATATAAACAGTGATCACGGCGGCCAGAATCAAGTAAGGCTCGGATGCCAGAGAATTCTGAAACGCCGCGGCCGTGCCCTGAAAGGCCGCATGGATGCTGGGAGGCAACTGGATGTCTTTTTCGGCCTGCTGGATCGCCTTGGTGGCATCTCCGAGCGAGGCGCCGGGCGCAAGATTGAACGACAGCGTGACGACGGGAAACTGTCCCTGGTGGTTGACGGCAAGCGAGGCGTCGCTCGACTTCATTCGGGTGAAAGTCGAGATTGGAACCGGGGCGCCGCTGGTGGTCACGGCCGCTCCGTTCGCCGTCGGCGCGCCCGTGTTCGCTGTCACCGTGCTGGGGCGGATGTAAATGTCTTTCAACGCGTCGGGAGTCTCGGCGAAATTTGGCAGAACCTCGAGGATCACGTGGTACTGGTTCAGCTGCGTGAAGATGGTTGAAACCTGCCGCTGCCCGAAAGCATCGTACAACGTGTTGTCAATGGCTTGCGGGAAGATGCCCAGCCGCGACGCGGTGTCGCGGTCGATTGTGACGTTCGTCTTGAGCCCGCCGTTCAGTTGGTCGGTGGCCACATCCGTCAGCGCTGGCAGGGTTCGCAACTTGGCCACCAGCTTTGGGGTCCACTGCGCTAGTTCCTGCGCATCCGCATCTTCGATGGAATACTGGAACTCAGTGCGGCTCACGCGGTCTTCGACCGTGAGGTCCTGCACCGGCTGCATATAGAGCGTGATGCCTTCGACTTTCGCTAACTCCGGCTGCAGTCGGCGGATGATCGCGGAAGCGTCCTCGGAGCGTTCGTCGCGAGGCTTCAGATTGATCTGGATCCGGCCCTCATTCGGAGTTGTGTTCGTGCCATCCACTCCGATGAACGACGACAGGCTGTCTACGGCTTTGTCCTGCAGAATGATTTTCGCCAGTTCCTGCTGCCGCTGCGCCAAGGCATCGAAGGAAATGAAGTCGGGCGCTTCCGATACGCCCAAGATGACTCCCGTATCCTGCACGGGGAAAAATCCTTTGGGCACGATCACGTATAAGAACAGAGTAAGGACGAGCGTTCCAAAGGTCACCAGCAGAGTGGCGGGCTGGTGCTTCAAAACCCATTTCACGGTGCGGCCGTAAAACGCAATGATGCGGTTGTAGTAATCCTCGGTGACCTCGTAGAACCGCCCCTGCTCGCCTTCCTTGCGATGCTTCAGAAGTTTGGCGCACATCATCGGCGTGAGGCTCAGCGAAATTCCCGCAGAAACTAGAATCGTAACCGCGAGCGTCACCGCAAATTCGCGGAACAGCCGGCCCACGATGTCGCCCATGAACAGCAGCGGGATGAGCACTGCGATGAGTGAAACGGTCAGCGAAACGATCGTGAACCCGATCTGTCCGGCGCCTTTCAACGCCGCGTCCAGTGGGGAATCTCCGGCCTCCAGGTAGCGATCGATGTTCTCGATCATGACGATGGCGTCATCCACAACGAAGCCGGTGGAGATGGTCAGTGCCATCAGCGTCAGATTGTTCAGGCTGTAGCCGAGCAGATACATCATGCCGAATGTTCCGATCAGCGAGAGCGGAACCGCCACGCTCGGAATCACGGTGGCGGCGAGATTCCGCAGGAACAAGAAAACCACCAGCACGACCAGCGCGATCGACAGCATCAGTTCGAATTCGACGTCCTTGACGGAGGCGCGGATCGTCGTCGTCCGGTCGGTCAGAATCTGAACCTTCACCGCCAGGGGAAGGGAGGCCTGCAACTGGGGCAGGAGCTTTTTGATCCGGTCGACTACGCTGATGATGTTGGCGCCCGGCTGCCGCTGGATGTTGACGATCACTGCTGGCGTGAGATTCATCCAGGCGGCGAGCCGCGTATTCTCGGTCCCGTCAATGACGTTCGCAATATCACTGATCCTTACCGGTGCGCCGTTGTGATAGGCAATGACGATCGGCTTGTACTGCTCGCTGGAAAAAAGCTGATCGTTGGCGCCGATGGTGTAGGACTGCCGCGCGCCATCGATCACGCCCTTGGCTTGATCGACGTTCGCTTGGGCCAGCGCAGCGCGCAAGTCTTCAAGGCTCAGGCCGTAGGATGCCAGCGCAGTTGGATTGGCCTGAATCCGCACTGCTGGCTTTTGTCCACCGCTGATGGAGACCAGTCCGACGCCGGGCAATTGCGAGATCTTCTGCGCCAGCGAAGTGTCCGCCAGATCTTCCACCTTCGACAATGGGAGCGAATCCGAGGTCAGCGCCAGGGTAAGAATCGGTGCGTCAGCCGGGTTGACCTTGTTGTAGATGGGAGGATTCGGAAGGTCCGCCGGCAAATAAGTCGAGCCCGAGTTAATCGCAGCCTGCACCTGCTGCTCTTCTACGTCGATGTTCTGGTCGAGGCCGAACTGCAGCGTGATGACTGAACTGCCAAATGAACTGGTCGAAGTCATCTGGCTCAGGCCGGGGACCTGGCCGAACTGCCGCTCCAGCGGAGACGTGACCGACGAGGCCATCACATCGGGATCGGCCCCCGGATAGAACGTCACCACCTGAATGGTGGGATAGTCGACCTCCGGCAGCGCGGAAACTGGAAGTTGCAGGAACGCAACCCAGCCCACCAGAAGCACGCCGACCATGAGCAGCGTGGTGGCGACCGGCCGGAGGATGAATAGCCGTGAAGGACTCATGAACCTGAGCTACCTGACGCTGGACTTCCTGAAATTGGAGTGCGGGAGCCAGGAGCGGAACCTGAAGTTCCCCCAGCCTGCCTGCGCACGCCGCCGCCGACTGGTGCAATGCCGCTCGGACTCGGAGCGCGCGGTTCAATCTTGCTGCCTCGCTGCAACTTGTCCTGCCCGTCGGTGACCACCACTTCACCGGGATTGAGTCCGGCCGAGATCACCGTGGTATCTCCCTGCGTCAGCGAGACGGTAACCTGACGGTCCTGCACCGTCTTGTCGGGATTGACCGCATACACGAACGTCCCCTGCGGACCACGCAGAATCGCGGCTGTCGGGACGACGGTGCTGTCTTTTCGCGTTTCCAGCAGCAGATCGGCGTTTACGAACTGGTTCGGCCACAGCTGGTTGTCTTTGTTGTCAAAAACGGCCTTGAGCTTCGCCGTGCCGGTCGCCGGATCGATCTGATTGTCGATCGTCAGCAACTTGCCTGTCGCCAGCTTGGTTTGATCGTCGCGGCTGAAAGCATCGACTTCCAGCGTTCCCTGCTTCATGTGCTTCGCCACATTCGGCAGCACGTCTTCCGGCAGAGTGAAGATTACGGCGATCGGCTGCAATTGCGTCAGGATCAGCATGGGATTGGTGTCCGAGGCATGGACGATGTTGCCTGGATCCACCTGCCGCAGTCCCACGCGACCGTTGAAGGGCGCAGTAATGTGGCAATACACGATGTTGAGTTTAGCCGTCTCGATCTGCGCCTGGTCGGTGCGTACCGTGCCCTCGAGTTGGTCGGCCAGAGCCTTCTGCGTGTCGACCTGCTGCTGCGCGATGCTGCCCGAAGGAATCAGCGCGGTGTAGCGTTCAAGGTTCAGTTGTGCGTCCCGCAGTTGTGCCTGATCGCGAAACAACTGAGCTTGCATCTGATCCAGTTGCGCCTGATAGGGACGAGCGTCAATCTCGATCAGCAGTTCTCCCTCTCTGACATTTTGCCCCTCCTGGAAGTTGACTTTCATGATCTGGCCGTCCACCCGGCTCTTGATGTTCGCCGTATTAAACGCTGTGACCGCGCCCAACCCGCTCAGGTAAACGGGCACGTCCTGGCGCTGCACCGGAGCCGTTGCCACCGAAATGGCGCGCGGGCCGGCGGCCTGCGCCTTCTGCTGCTTGGAGTCGGCGCTGCTGGCACAGCCCAGGAAAAAAGTGCAAATGGCTATCAAGGTAAGGATCGCCACGATGCGGCATACGCGCACCTTGGTCACGCCCGGTTTTGTTTCAGAGAGATCAATCATGTTCAAGGTTTTAGTCCGTCGCCGCGAATTTCGACACAGGCTCGGCGGGAGGTGCAAGTATTAGACGTAAGCATTGTAGGCTCGGTTGCGGCAACTCGACCCCGGGAGGCGGGATATTTTCGAGCAAAGGGAGCCTCCCCAGGAGTGGCTCAGGCAGGAACCAGAAATGCAGTTGCTATGGTAAAACCGCGCTCTATCAGCATCAACCGCGGCCCGGAGGCAGGTCAAGACCGGGGCGAAGGTTTTACAAATCTTTACTCGCTTTGACTTCTCTTGCCTGTTACGAGGCTTTGAGCGCGGTCGGTGCAGGATGCTGCGTCTCGTAGGCTGCAATTTCCGCCTCGTGCTGCAGAGTGAGCCCAATGTCGTCCAGTCCGTTTAACAGGCAGTGCCGGATAAATTCGTCAACGGAGAACTTCGCGTGGAATCCCTGCTCGTCGCGCACTTCACATTGTTCGAGGTCGATGGTGAGCTGGTAGTCGTCGATCTCCTGTGCCCGCTGCATGAGTTGCGCCACCTCGTCTTCGTTGAGTCGCACCGCAAGGAAACCGTTCTTGGTGCTGTTGTTGGCGAAAATATCGGCGAAGGACGACGAGATCACCGCGCGAAAACCGAAGTCGGCCAGAGCCCACACCGCGTGTTCGCGCGACGATCCGCAACCAAAATTCTTTCCCGCGACCAGAATGCTTGCTCCTTCATAGCGCGGCTCGTGTAAGACGAAGTCGGGGTTCTTGGTTCCATCCGCGCCAAAGCGCCAGTCATAGAACACAAACTGTCCAAAGCCGGTGCGCTCGATCCGCTTCAGAAACTGCTTGGGGATGATCTGGTCGGTATCGACGTTGACCCGGTCGAGCGGCGCCACGCGGCCGCGATGGACAGTAAATGGTTTCATGGTGCGTTCCCGTAAATTGCAATGGTTCTGCTCGGCGTCATCCCCAGCGCCGCCGTTCTTCAGGCGAAGCGGGGGATCTCAGCCGCTACTGAAATTTCCAGTTCCGAATATCGGTGAAGTGCCCCGCAATCGCCGCTGCAGCAGCCATCATGGGGCTCACCAGGTGCGTCCGCCCTCCGCGCCCCTGCCGGCCTTCAAAATTGCGGTTGCTGGTGGAAGCGCAGCGTTCCCCCGGCTGCAAAATGTCAGGATTCATCCCCAGGCACATCGAGCATCCCGACTCCCGCCACTCAAAGCCCGCTTCCTGGAAAATCCGGTGCAGCCCTTCCTGCTCGGCCGTGCGCTTCACGGTCTGCGATCCCGGCACCACCATTGCCCGCACCTTTGCGCTCACATGATGGCCCTTGGCGACGCGTGCCGCAGCCCGCAAATCTTCAATCCGCGAGTTCGTGCAGGATCCGATGAACACCCGATCGATCCCGATGTCTTCAATTCGTTTCCCCGGCTCCAGACCCATGTATTGCAGAGCGAGTTCGATGGCGCGCCGGTCCGATTCCACTAATCCTTTGACCTCAGGCACGCGCCCCGTTACCGGAGCCACCATGCCCGGATTTGTGCCCCAAGTCACGAACGGGCAAAGCTGCGCTCCGTCGATCTCTACGACTTTGTCGAAAATGGCGCCCTCGTCACTTGGCAGGCTGTGCCAATAGGCGACAGCCTTCTCCCATTCCGCATTCTTCGGAGCGAAGCGCTTTCCCTTCACGTAGGCGACCGTCGTCTCGTCTGGCGCCACCATGCCGGCGCGCGCGCCCGCCTCGATGCTCATGTTGCACAGCGTCATGCGCCCTTCCAGCGAGAGCGCACGCACCGCCTGCCCGGCGTATTCGATGACGTGCCCGGTCGCGCCGTCGGTTCCAATCTGCCCGATGATGCCAAGTGCCAGATCCTTCGCGGTGACCCCATCGGCCAGTCGCCCGCGCACGTCGATCTTCATCGTCGCCGGCGTCTGCTGCGCCAGGCACTGCGTCGCCAGCACGTGCTCGACTTCTGATGTACCAATCCCAAATGCCAGCGCGCCGAACGCTCCGTGCGTGCTGGTATGGCTGTCGCCGCAGACGATAGTCATGCCCGGCTGCGTCAACCCCAGCTCGGGACCGATCACGTGGACGATTCCCTGATCCGGCGAATCCATGTCAAAGAGCCGGATGCCGAATTCCTGGCAGTTCGACTGCAAGGCGGAGATTTGCTTCGCGGCAATCAGGTCGGTGATGGGAGTCCCGCGCGGCTCGGTGGGAATGTTGTGGTCGACAGTAGCGACGGTGCGCAGCGGCTGCCGCACCTTACGTCCAGCAGCGCGCAAGCCGTCAAAAGCTTGAGGCGAAGTCACCTCATGCACGAGATGCAAGTCGATATAAAGGATAGACGACCGCCCCGCCGGCTGCGCCACCCGGTGTGCATTCCAAATCTTCTCGAATAGTGTTTTCTTCTGGGCCATTCCATTCAACTCGCATTTGCTCCAGTGCCAGATTCAGCTAGCGCGGCGTGGTGATCGCGCCCTGTGACGCCGACCAAACCAGCGCCGCGTATTTCGCGAACACGCCCTTCGGATAACGCGGTTGCGGCGCCTTCCATTGCGCCATGCGCTGGCGCAGCACGTCGTCACTAACCTCGACTTCCAGTACACGCTGGTTGACGTCGAAGCGAATCATGTCTCCATCGCGCACGCCCGTGATCGGACCTCCGAGCGCCGCCTCCGGAGAAACGTGTCCTGCCATCAGCCCGCGAGTCGCGCCGCTGAAGCGTCCATCGGTTAGCAACGCGACAGAGCCACCGAGCCCTTCGCCCACCAGCGCAGCGGTAACGCCCAGCATCTCGCGCATTCCCGGGCCGCCCTTCGGCCCCTCGTTGCGGATCACGACGACATCACCGGCCTGAATCTTCTTCGCGGTGACCGCAGCCATCGCGTCTTCCTCGGACTCGAACACTCGTGCCGGCCCGCGATGCTCCAGCCGTTCATGACCGCTGATCTTTGCGACGCACCCTTCTGGCGCAAGATTCCCCTTGAGGATCACCAGGCCACCGGTCGCCTTCAGAGGCTTCTCGAGCGGAACAATCACTTCCTGTCCCGGAGTCTCGACCGCCCTCTCGCTCTCTACGCCAATCGATTGCCCGGTAACGGTCTTCGCCGACGGATGCAGATGCTTGCCATGCAGCAGTCGCAGCGCCAGCAGCCGAATGCCACCCGCGCGATGCAGGTCGGAGGCGACGAACCGTCCAGAGGGCTTGAGATCGGCGAGCAGCGGAGTGCGAGCGCTCACCCTTTGAAAGTCCTCAATGTCCAACTCAACTCCCGCCTCGCGCGCAATCGCCAGCAGGTGCAAGACCGCGTTGGTCGATCCACCGGTCGCAGCAACCGAAGCAATAGCATTCTCGAAAGCGTCGCGAGTGAGAATGTCGCGGGGTCTGATTCCGTTCTGCAGCACGTTCATTACAACCTTGCCGCACGCGAATGAAATGTCGTCTTTCCCGGGATCCATCGCCGGGACGCTGTTGAAGCCCATGGGCGAGAGCCCGAGCATCTCCATGACGGTCGACATAGTGTTCGCCGTGTACTGTCCCCCGCACGCGCCCGCGCCCGGACACGCCGCGTCTTCCAGTGCGCGTAGGTCTGCGTCGCTCATCTTTCCCGCCATGTTTGCGCCGATGCCCTCATAGACATCCTGAATCGTTACGTCTTTTCCGCGATACCTGCCCGGAGCAATCGTTCCCCCGTACAGCACCATCCCCGGCAGATTCATGCGCGCCAGAGCCATGGCTGCAGCGGGAATCGTTTTATCGCAACCCACCACGCATACGACGGCGTCGAACATTTGTCCGCGGCAGACGAGTTCGATCGAGTCGGCGATCAGTTCGCGGCTCACCAGGGACGCGCGCATTCCTTCCGTACCCATCGTTTCGCCATCAGAGATCGCGATGGTGTTGAACTCCATGGGCGTGCCACCGGCTGCCCGAATCCCTTCCTTAACCTTGGCCGACAAGCGACGAAGATGAAAGTTGCACGGCATGGTTTCGATCCACGTATTGGCCACGCCGATCAGGGGACGGCTGAGATCGGCATCGGTGAATCCAACGGCCTTGAACATGGAGCGCGCGCCGGCTCGGTCGCGCCCTTCGGTGATTCCACGGCTAATGTGCTTGAGATCCATAATCATTAGACCCAGTGAAAGCTTACAGGATGGATTAGCGAGGTTTCAAAGTTTCAAGGTCGAGTCGCCGAACTTGGAAATCTTGAAACCATGAAACCTGGTCCAGACAAAAACGGGGAACCCGCTTAGCAGCAGGCTCCCCAGATGCATGACGCTGCCCAGGAGCCGTCATGCTTGCCCAGCTAAAAACTAAGCTCGTGCCGGGGCGCGAGACTCTTCGATCGACACGCCCGCCGGAGGATGTGCGCCGGTCCACGCCGTCGTGTGCGTTGCACCGGAGCTGACCTTAATGACGTCCGCGATGCTGTACCATTCGCGATAGAGCTGGCCGACCTGCTTCTGGTTCACCTCTAGCGCCAGCGTGGCCTGATGATCGTGCTCGGCCGGTTCGGCGTGCACGACCGGCAGATCGAGCGCGCGGCGCGAAGCGGCGTTCAGGATGCGCATCAATGTTCCCTGCGTATTGCGATAGCGAATGTGGAAGGTCTGCATAGGCTTGCTCCCTGTAGCACCGGTCTTGTAGCCCGGCTGTCCGGCGGGCAACTTGCCCGCCGTTGGTTGTAATTATTGCGTCGGTTCTTCTTCCAGCAACATTTCGGAAAGCGCCGCGCCCGCCGGAACCATCGGGAAAACGTTGGCTTCTGGCGCGCAATCAAACACCAGCAACTCCGGCTCCGGCGACCGCAGGAACCGGTCGATCTGATCCCCGGTGTCCTGCGCGACTGGAAATTCGCGCATGGCGTCTTCGTTCAACCGGAAACTGTGAATCTTGTAAGCTTTAGCGATCTCCACGAAATCCGGATTGTCGCTCAAGTCGGTTTCGGCATAGTTGCGCTCATAAAACAGCTGTTGCCACTGCCGCACCATGCCGAGATATTTGTTGTCGATGATGACCATCTTTACGGGCAGGCCGAGACGGTGAACCGTGGCCAGTTCTTGGATGTTCATCTGAAATCCGCCATCGCCGGAAACGCAGAGCACGCACATGTCCGGTTTCGCGAGTTGCACTCCCACCGCTGCCGGAAGAGCGAAGCCCATCGCTCCGAGACCGCCCGAGGTGATGAATCCGCGGGGTGACGACGACCGGTAGCGCTGCGCCGCCCACATCTGGTGCTGGCCGACATCGGCGAGAACCACATTGTCCTGGGGCAGGCGGCTGAAGAGTTCGTCGAGGAAGCGAATGGTTGGCTGCGCGAGACCGCGCGGATCAAGCTCTGCCCTTTCCGTTCCGCAAGCCACCGCGCGCCACTGACCGAAGTCAGGAAGTGAGTGCCTTCGCAACTCGGCCTGGAACGCAGGAATGGTGTCTGCCAGATTTCCAATCACCGGCAGATCGCAGGGACGAACGCGATCCAACTGCGCCGGATCAATTTCAAAGTGAACAATCTTGGCATGCGGCGCAAAGCGCGTTGGATCACCGGTCACGCGATCATCGAGCCGCGCACCGAACACCACCAGCAAATCAGTCTCGTGCAGCGCCATGTTGGCGGCGCGCGTTCCGTGCATGCCCACCATGCCCAGGTAATACGGCGCCTCGGACGGAACCGCACCCAATCCATGCACAGTCGCGCAGGTCGGAACATTCAGATGGTCGAGCAGCCGCCGTAGCTCCGGGATCGCTCCAGACAATTTCGCTCCCGCGCCGACCAGCGCAACCGGTTTCGAGGACTGTTGCAACAATGCCACGATTGTGTCGGTGAAGCCGCCTTCGGCTTTCGCCTCGGCGGGCCGCGCGTGCGGGGTGAACTTGACCGGCCCGGCAAACTCTTTCTTGGCCTTCAGCATGTCGGTGGGGATATCGATCACCACCGGCCCCGGACGTCCGCTACGCGCCCAGTAGAATCCTTCGGCAATCGCTTCGGGAATTTCGTCAAGCGTTCGAACCAGGCGGCTCCACTTCGTGAGCGAGAGCGTTACACCAAAAACGTCAGTTTCCTGAAACGCATCGGTCCCGATCATAGCGCTGCGCACCTGCCCGGTAATGCAGACCAGGGGAACCGAATCCATCTTCGCGTCGGCAATGCCCGTGACCAGATTCGTTGCACCAGGCCCGCTGGTGGCCATCGCGACGCCGACTTCACCCGTGACCCGAGCATACCCTTCCGCCGCAAACACCGCTCCCTGCTCATGCCGCGTGAGGATGTGCCGCACGCCGCTGCCCTCAAGCGCGTCGTACAGCGGCATGATCGCGCCGCCGGGGTAGCCAAACACCAACTCCACCCCCTCGGCGCGCAGGCATCGCAAAACGATGTCGGCTCCCTTAAGCATTCACCACCTGTTTTGGAGCTTTGGGAGCGTCCGCCTGTTTCTTGCCTTCCTTGGGAAGCCAGCTCATCATGCCGCGCAGTTGTGCCCCCACCAGCTCGATGGGATGCCGCTTCTCTTTCTCGCGCAGCACATTGAAGTTGGGGCAGCCGTTCTTGTTTTCTTCGATCCATTCCTTGGCGAACTTGCCGGACTGGATGTCGGCCAGCGTCTTCTTCATCGCCTGTCGTGTCGCGTCGCCGACGACTTGCTCGCCGCGGGTGAGGTCGCCGTACTCGGCCGTATTCGAGATCGAGTAACGCATGCGCGCCAATCCGCCTTCGTAAATCAGGTCGACGATCAGCTTCACCTCATGCAGGCATTCGAAGTAGGCAATCTCAGGAGCGTAGCCGGCTTCGACCAGAGTTTCGAAACCCTTCTTGATGAGAGAGGTGAGGCCACCGCAAAGCACAGCCTGCTCGCCGAAGAGGTCGCTTTCCGTCTCTTCCTTGAATGTCGTTTGCAAAACTCCGGCGCGGGTGGAACCGATGCCATGAGCGTAGGCGAGACCAAGTTCATGGGCGTGGCCGCTCGCATCCTGATGAATCGCGAGCAGTGCCGGTACACCACGGCCCTCCGTGTAGACCCGGCGAACCAGATGGCCGGGACTTTTGGGAGCAATCATCACGACATCGACGTCGTTGGGCGGGACGATGGTTTTGAAATGAACGCTGAAGCCGTGGGAAACGCCGAGCACCTTTCCGGGATGCAGATAGGGTTGGATGGACTTTTCGTACAACTCTCCCTGCGTTTCATCCGGCGTGAGCACCTGGATCCAGTCGGCGCGCTTGGCGGCCTCCTCCGGCGCCACCACGACCATGCCGTCGGCCCGCGCCTGCTGGGCGCTGGGGCGGTTGGGGTCGAGACCGACGATGACTTTGAATCCGCTGTCGCGGAGGTTCTGAGCCTGGGCGTGTCCCTGGCTGCCATAGCCCAGGATGGCGATCGTCTTGTCCTTCAGCGCATCGGGCTTGGCGTCGCGTTCATAAAAAATAGTAACCACCAGCGTGCTCCTCTCGGCCACAAGGGAAGGAAAGAAGCCCTTGCTTGTTGGGGGGAAGTCTGTTTTTACCGCAAAACCGACCGGTCGGTCGGTATCTGGAGATGCTACCTGTGCGGGTCGGTCGGTGTCAATAGAGAACTCTGGTTCTTTAGCGGGAGGATAAACTCGTCGGGATGACACGCGGATCGGGATTTTGCGCTCATGCTTGATACGCTGTCCGTCTTCGGCGATGTCGTGAACCCCAGCGCAGAGCCAAGAAGAACCAAGAAGAACCAAGTCGCATTCCAGAGGGGAGGATCCCATGAACGAATTTGAATGCCTGATCCCGATTTTGAATGTTAAGAATTTCGCCGCGTCGATGGACTACTACGTCAACCAGCTGGGTTTCAAGAAGAAATGGGACTGGGGCGATCCCCCGAGCTTCGGTTGCGTAACGCGAGGCAAGATCGAGATTTTTCTCTCTGAAGGAGGGCAGGGTCAGGCCGGCACATGGATCAGCATTTTCGTCGAGAATGTGGATGCGCTGCATGACGAGTACAAAAACAGCGGCGCAGTCATTCGCCAACCGCCGACAAATATGCCCTGGGGCATCCGTGAAATGAATGTGCAGGATCCGGACGGTCACCGTTTTCGCATGGGTAGCCATTGCGAGGGCCCGGTCGATGAGGAAGGCTGGAAGCGCTTCGGGGAGATACAGCAGTTCGGGGAGTGAACTGGAGCAAGGGCTGTTGGCAGCGGCCACCGCGCTGGAGAGCATTGGCAAACCGGCCCGCAACTGTTTACCATGGCACGCGATGGCACGCGAGACTCTGGTTGATTCCCGGCAGGAAATCCTGCGCACGGCGGCGCGGCTGTTCCAGCAGCGCGGATACGACGCGACCTCGATGAACGACGTCGCGGCCGCGCTCAAACTCAGCAAGGGCGGCCTCTACCACCATTTCCAGAGCAAGGACGAGATCCTGTTCGAGATCATGAACCATGCCATGGAACTGACCCAGGAGCGCGTGATCGGCCCGGCGAGCACGATCGCCGATCCTGTGGAACGCCTGCGCGCCCTGATTCGCCTGCACATTGAGGTCGTGCTCAGCCCGCGCGATCGCGAGATCACCGTCATGCTGCATGAGAACCATCCTCTGCCGCCGGCGCTCCGCAAGCGCATCAATCACCGTAAGAAAGAGTATGTGCATTTCGTAGAGAGCCTGATCGCCGACGTTCAAAAAGAAGCGCAACGCACTCGGACGGGGAAAGGCAGCGTGAGTCCGCGCGCCGCGGCCTTCGCCCTGCTGGGCATGATCAACTGGATTTACCAGTGGTACAAGCCGGAAGGGGAGTTGCAGGCGAACAGTCTGATTCCGCAGTTCACCGATCTTCTCTTTGGGGGAATCCTCGCGTGAAGGCGTGGTTCGGGACGGTTGGCGAGATTGACGAGCAGCGCACCCAGAGCGGCAAGTTGTACCGCGAGTTTCTGCGCGTGTCCGCCATGAGTGCGGGACTGTACGTGCTGCCTGCGGGCGGCACCGATCCGCAGCGTCCCCATCATGAGGATGAGATGTATTACATCGTCCGTGGGAAGGCACGTTTCCGAGCCGGCAACGAGGATCGGGAGGTCTGCGTCGGCAGCGTGCTCTTCGTGGCGGCAGAAGTGGAGCACCGCTTCCACGACATCGCGGAGGAACTAGCCGTGCTGGTTTTCTTCGCGCCTGCGGAGAGTTAGATCGCGACCGAGCCGTTATGGATTATCCGATCCTCCCCATGCCCCCGAATTTGTGGCCGGTGGTGCGCGAAATCTATCGCCAGGGAATTGCGACCGGCAACGCCACGTTCGAAACGGAGCTTCCGGATTGGGAGAAATGGGACTGCAGCCATCACCAGCACTGCCGTCTGATCGCCCTTGAGCTTGGTGACGAAGCCATCGCAGAAATTCTGATTCCGCTCGACGGGGCTGGGGTGCTTGGATGGGCTGCGCTCAGTCCAGTTTCGAGCCGCCGCGCCTACGCGGGAGTAGCCGAGGTGTCCGTGTACGTCGCAGCCGCGGCCCGGGGACGCGGCGTGGGGAAAGCACTGCTGCGGGCATTGGTGCGTGAGTCAGAGGCGAACGAAATCTGGACGCTTCAGGCCGGCATCTTCCCGGAGAACGCTGCCAGCATCGCGCTGCACAAGCTCTGCGGATTTCGGGAGGTTGGAGTGCGCCGCCGCATCGGCAAACTCGGCGACACGTGGAGAGATGTGCTGCTCTGGGAGCGTCGCAGTGCAACCGTGGCGGTATGAAGGCGACCTTCTCCCCGGCCGCAGCTATTTGTTAGGCGGTATCCAGTAGACCTCTTCCTTAACCGATCCCTTGTCCCTAAACCCTCGCCGCTTCAGAATGGCCTTGCTGTGCTCAATCATGTCGGGATGTCCGCATAGGTAAGCCATCGCGTTGCTCGGTTCCAGTTCCCAATGATCCGCATACTTACGCAGAATGTCATCGGCGCGCCCGATTTCCCCCGGCCAGTCTGCATGATCCCACGGACGGCTGACCGTCGGTACATATTTGAACCACGGCAGCTCTTTGTCGAAGTGGTTCAGTTCATCGAGATATCCAAATTCCCACGGGTGGCTCGCGCCATTCAGCAAGTACAGTTTGTGGGTGCCGTCGAAGCGGCCTTCTGTCCAATCTTTGGAGAGCGTGCGCACGTAGCTGACAAACGGCGCCACCCCGGTCACGGTCGAGATCAGCAGGTGATTCGTCTTGCCATTTTGCGTATCCAGCGAGAATTTTCCCTTGGGGATCTTGCGCATGAGCAACTGGTCGCCGGGTTGCAACTTGTGCAGCAGGGGAGTCAGTGTGCCTTGTGGTACAAGCTCGAAAAAGAACTCCACTTCATCCTCCGAAGGCGACGACACGATCGAATACGGACGCTCGACCCGCTTACCGTTGGCCTCGACTCCCAGAGTCGCATACTGTCCCGGGACAAAATGGAACTCGCCTCCGCTGCGGATGCGGAACATCCACAAGTCGGGAGCGAAATCGACGCGCTTGCTCACCTCCGCGCGGAAGAAGGTGTCGACGGGAATCGTCATCTTAAGAACCTGGCCTCACCCATCCAAAACTTGTGTTCAAGAAATCCCAGAACGTCCAGGGAACTGGACGAAGCCATCCCCGATTCAACAGGATTCGGGTGATTGAACCCTAGGTCCGGCTTCGCGGTTGCACGCCAGCTTCCAACCGAACGGTCGTATGAGATGCGTTATCCTACCTGAAACGGATCCATCCTGGGAAGTCCATCGCAAGAAGTGGAGCTGCATCAGTGGCTCTGGTGGTGATGATGTTCTTCGCTCTCGCTCACGGGGATCACGCAGCCATGCGCTACTTCGCAGACCACGTGTTCGAACTGGATGGTCGTGTGGTCGATGCGGAAATCGCGCAGCAGGCGTTCTTTCACGTCGCGCAAGATGCGTTCGCTGACCGAGGGAGGAATGTCCGCAATCGAAATGTGGCACGAGAGAGCGTGGGTCTCGGACCCGATGCTCCAGACGTGCAGATCGTGAACGTCATTGACTCCACCGATCGAACGGATCGCGGACTCGATCTTCTCCAACTTCATGCCCCGGGGCGTGCCCTCCAGCAAAATATTAAGAGTTTCGCGCACGATCCCGAAGCCAGACCACAGAATCAGCGCGCCGATGCCGAATGAGAGCGCAGAATCGATCCAGTAATTGCCGGTGACCAGGATGGCCCAGCCGCCGGCGATCACGGCCGCCGTGGAAAGCGTGTCTCCAACCTCGTGCAGCAGCGCGCTGCGGATATTGACGTCGCCACCGGAGCCCCGGCTCGAGCGATAGAGGAGCAGGGCGATCATCCCGTTCATCACGACGCCGGCAGCGGCGACCCACATCATTACGCTGGCCTGTACATGCTCCGGGTGCTGCAGGCGGCGGAAGGCCTCGTAGAAGATGAAGAACGAAACTGCGACCAGCGAAGTGGCGTTGACCAGGGCTGCCAGAACTCCAGCCCGATGGTAGCCGTAAGTCTTGGTCGAGCTCGCCGGGCGCGCTTGAAAATAAACCGCAACCAGCGAGAGGAGCAACGCAAGGAAGTCGGAAAGGTTGTGCCCGGCTTCGGACAGCAATGCCAAGGAATGGGCGCGGATGCCGGCCACTACCAACAGCACGATGTATGCCAGGGTTACGGCGAGCGAAATCTTCAGAACCAGCGTAGGACCGCCCGCGCCACGAACGTGCCCGTGCATGCTTCCAGTGTAAGGGTGTGGCGCGCGGGCTTCAAGCGCATCCGAACCCTAGGATCAGTTCAAACTGCCTGAGGCAGGCCAAAGCCTCAGCCCCGTTGGTTCTCCGCCAGCCCAAGCCAGCGGCCAGATTCAAATCGTCTCCCGAAATCTCGATCTTGCGTACAGACAGAGGAAAAGGGCGAATCGCTACGTCTCTCCGTGCGGCCTTCCCTCGGTCGCGGGGTTCGAGACGTGCTCTGCAAAATCGAAGTTCAAGTAGCGGGATTGGTCTACGGACGAAATCGGTAAGGATTTTCTTATCGAAAGCAATGAGAACCTGGATCGACTCGACCAGGAACTGGTGAAGCTGGAGAGCGAGCCCTCCTCAAAGGAACTCCTCGCCAGCGTCTTCCGCACGATCCACAGCATTCAGGGAAGCTGCGGATTTCTGGGTTTGGCCTGGCTGGAAAAGTGGCACACGCGGGCGAAAGCCTGCTCTCCCGGCTGCGCGACGGCAAGCTCAGCCTGAGCGGCGCATGCTCGCAGCAATTCAGGCTTCTGGACAGGGCGGCGAAGAGGAATTATGCGCCGCTGATCGAACTCCCGGCCCGCTTGCAGGATAGCCAGCCGACCGGATCTGCAGCCGCGACTTCCGGCACATCTCCCGCAGTTCTTCCGCCTCCTCCGCCACAGCCCGCAGCG
>DATDGW010000452.1:0-1505 GCA_036521895.1 Candidatus Sulfotelmatobacter sp.
ACCTGACTTGGTAATGCCTCCTCTTCGAATACGCTTGCCGCTGGAGTCTTCGCTCGGAAATGCTCCGCTATACCCCATCAGGTCACGCGCGCTCTCGAAGCGGGAGGGGATGTTGCCCAGCTCGGCAACAATCGTGACTGCCGAGATATGCGCCATACCGCGCAATGCCTGTAAACCGCGAACCACTTCCTGCAGCGGCGCGGGAGCCCGCTGAATCACTTCCACAATCGACTGCTCCAACCGCTGGACTCGTTCTTCCCTTTGCTGAACTTCGTTCAGACAGTCGAGCAAAGTGGCCTCCTGCGCAGGATGCGTGTAGCGGACCTGCTGGACCCACTCGACGTATTTTTCCGTCCACGCCTTCACTCCCAGCGGAGGACGCTGGCCCGTACGCAGCAGAAACTTGGTTAGCCGATGCTTTGCTCGCAGCTGATCCTGCTTGGCCGCCTCTCGCGCCCGGACAAGATCGCGCAATGCTTCCGAGCCTTCATCCGGCACCCACACCGCAGTCAGATCGTCGGAGCGGTGACTGCGCGCCAGCTTCAGAGCATCCCGCCGGTCGGTCTTTACCCGATCCCCGGGCTTCTTCGGAACCAGCGACGGCGCCACCACATCGCACTTGACTCCCAACTGCGTCAGTTGCCAGTACAGTACGAAGCCCGTCGGGCCCGCTTCATAGCAGGCTCGTAGATGCTCGGGCGAATCAAGCTTGCGGATGAACTTGCGGATCGAATCTTCGCGGTTGGCGATCATTCCTAGGCTGCGAACCTCGCCATTCGGTTCGGCTACTGCAACCGCTATCGTTTCGGCATGGACATCCAAACCCAAAAATCGTAACTTCTCATTCATGACCGGTTCCCTCCGCTTGTGGCTCTGGACTAAAGTTCTTAATAAACTCAGCCTAACCCACGACTAGCGCATCGAGCCGGTCACACCATAATGACTAATCTGGGGGCTGTCGGCCGTCGTCTTACCCATGAAACAGTCGGGGAGAACCTTCAAGGCCTCAGCTGACGACCGGTGCCGGCGTGCAAGAGGCACGATCCGCAGCGTGTTCACCACACAGAACTGCACAAAAGCCCTGTAGGTCTCTGCGCCACTGGCACCATCACCGGTGCGGGCCGCTTGACGGGCCACTAGTTTCGTCGCCCTGGACCTCGCTCCGTCTGCCGGCCTGCCTGCGGTCGAACCACCGGCGAACCTTTCCTACTCCGGCCAGGTCACAATCTTTGCGAGGCACGGCACACTGGTGACAAGTGATCTCGGTGTTCTGGACGCAGCCCATCTGGCGTTCACAGAGATGGAGCGCCCCACTTCCGGAACGGGTGTCTTCGCGAATTCGGGGAGTAGCGTCTTCTTCATATCGGGATCCATGGTTGACAACGGGCAAGGATTCCAAGGACCTGTCGGGCTTCGTTTGTGCCGACGACAATTAGCCCTATTCGGGTTCAAACCCATCAAGTAGCCCACTTGGGCCAGGCAAGCTTCACGCAAGCGAGTGAGGC
>DATDGW010000453.1:0-1807 GCA_036521895.1 Candidatus Sulfotelmatobacter sp.
CCCGGTCCGCGCCATTGCCTAACCCGACCCGCCGCCGTCGTAGCGATATCGTCAGCGCGAGCCAGTGGCGGAAAGCTCGTAGCCAGAAGTGCAATAAGAATCAGACAACGCAGTCGCGAACTGGTCTCTGACGTGGACCGAGCGTCCGTTATCGCGAGCGGCTCTTCCGCGAAAGTACTAGTGGTACCGTTGTCACGATTTACTAACTTCGAGGCGCACACATACTTCCTTTTATTCCGCCTTCGGAATCGTGTTTGACCGCAAACCTAAAGGTAAAGAGCGATACTAAGCATCTGTAAGAAAATAAGTGTAGCAATTAAACCATTTCTGGCCTAGAATGTTCTTGTGGCTGGCGAAGGTGAGATCAAGCAGCGTTTCTCTCAGTTGGGGCCGTGGCTTGATGAACGTGCGAGGCGGTTATGGGCAGCTGCGGAAAGCGCTGCCCACGGACGGGGAGGCATATCGCTGGTGGCGCGCGCGAGTGGCGTTTCCAGACGTGCCATTGCGGTGGGTTTAGCGGAATTGCAAAAGAAGCCGGACCGCTCCCAGCCGCGTTTGCCGATTCGGCAAAAAGGTGGCGGCCGCAAGAAGGCAGCCCTCAAGGATCCGGATCTGCTGGTCGATCTGGAGAAACTGCTGGAACCAGTTACGCGTGGGGATCCTCAGTCCCCGCTGCGGTGGACCTGCAAAAGCGTACGCAATCTCGCCGACGAACTGCGAGCCCAGGGACACGAGGTGAGCCATGTGCTGGTGGCGGACCTGTTACACGAACAGAAGTACAGCCTGCAGGCGAACCGCAAGACGAAGGAGGGTTCCTCGCATCCGGACCGCAATGCTCAGTTTGAATACATCAATGCGAAGGCGACGGAGTTCCTGAAGAAGGGCCAGCCAGCTATTTCCGTAGACACGAAAAAGAAGGAACAGGTAGGGGATTACAAGAACGGGGGCCGCGAATGGCGGCCAAAGGGCCAGCCTGAACCGGTTCAGGTACATGATTTCGGAAAGCAAAAAGACGTTCCCTACGGAGTTTACGACTTGGGGCAGAACGTAGGTTGGGTCAGCGTTGGCACCGATCACGACACGTCAGCGTTCGCCGTCGAGAGCATCCGGAGATGGTGGAACATGATGGGCCGAGAAGCGTACCCCGAAGCCCGTCAGCTTTTGATCACAGCGGACAGTGGAGGCAGCAACGGATCACGAGTGCGCTTGTGGAAACTGGAGTTGCAGAAACTGGCTGACGAAACGCGGCTGGAAATCTCGGTCTGCCACTTTCCGCCGGGAACCAGCAAATGGAACCGGATCGAGCATCGCCTATTCTCCTTCATCACCAAAAACTGGCGCGGCAAACCGTTGGTGAGCCATGAAGTCATCGTCAACCTGATCGCGGCCACCACCACGAAAACCGGACTGCGCGTGCAAAGCCAGTTGGACACAGGCAAGTACCCGAAAGGAATCAAGGTGGGTAAAAAGGAATTTACCGCTATCCAAATGCGCCCAGACAACTTCCATGGCGAATGGAACTACACCATAATGCCTCGTTCATAATGCGACGGTTATTTCTTTACAATTCCTAAGTACAGAAATGCTTTAGAGTGAACAGCGGCTTCTTCTGAGTTTCTAGTGCCAGTGACATCCAAACTGGGCGTCTAGCACTGTCAACCAGATTCAGAATTGAGTCCAGTGAACCAGTGTCTTCACGCACCAACTCGAGCGCATTTGCTTGGGATCATCGTGCGCCATCGCTTTCCTCGTACCCCGAAACATCCCGCACGGTTTTCGGCGCTGACGCAGCGACGTGAATAGCCTT
>DATDGW010000454.1:0-8606 GCA_036521895.1 Candidatus Sulfotelmatobacter sp.
CTATGGATTCAGCGCAACGTTCCGGAGTCCGAGATGTGGCAGGAGGGGCAGCCGCGCGGCGGAGAATCCCCGCTCCACGCAGATGGCGCGATAAGTGGGGCATCCACTGCGAGTTTCTCTGCGATCTTCCGCGCGCCTTATGTCAAGCACACGATTGCGCTCCTGCTGTTTAATTTCTTCGGAATGTTTGCGTGGTGGGGGCTGTTCACGTGGCTTCCGCCGTACCTGTCGCTTCCGGTGGCGCAGGGCGGGCGAGGCTTTGGAGTGATGGGAATGACCACCCTGATGGTCGTGTTGAATCTGTGTGGCATGTTTCCGGGCTACGCAAGTTTTGGCTGGGTGGCGGATCGCTTGGGGCGCCGCAAAGCATTTCTCGTCTACACGTTGATTGCAGCCGTTCTGATTCCACTGTATGCGGCGGCGCGGTCGCAGGGTCTGCTGCTCGTGCTCGGCACGCTGGTCGCGTTCTTCGGGACGGGAATCTTCTCTGGCTCAGGGATCATGGGAAGCGAAATGTTCCCTACTGCCGTGCGGGCACGAGCCCTGGGCTTCACTTACAACGGTGCGCGCACGCTGAGTTCGGTCGCCCCGTTAGTGATCGGGCGCGTGGGGCAAACGAAGGGACTGAGTTGGGCGTTCTATCTGTGCGCGGCGGGATATTTGCTGGCCGCGCTCATGACTACGCAGTTGCCAGAGACCAAGGGGAAGAGGCTGGAGTGACAACTTGATAAATTACTTGGCCGGCTTTGCTTTCCTCGACGGGGCAATCTTTCGATCTTTCGCGCTGAGAACCACTGAGATGCAAGAAACATGCGCTGCTCCCTTGACCACATGGGGTCGCGCTTCAATTCTACCGTTCCCGCCGGGAAGTCGATTGTCTGGATTTTGGTGAAGGTCGGAGGACTGCTCAGTGGAGCAGGTTGGCGTCTAACCTCGGGCTCAAGGGTGAATCGGCTTTCCTGCGACACTTCGTGTTCAGTCCAGGGTGGCATCGGGTATGAGGACTCAACTACGTCAAGAACCCGAACAGTTCTCCCATCCTCGAGCTTGTACTCCTCAAAGTCCTGCTGCTTTATTCCCTACCCGATTGGCGCTGCGGCATGTGAACGAAGACTTGTGGAGACTCGTCTCCCGTGACCGAGGCTACATTCAGCTGTGCTTCCCCGTACTTGTTAGGAACGATTATGGTTTGCAGAAATCTCCCACTGCCACTCGTTTCTTGTGTAAATACCAGATTCAGATCCCAACCGCATTGCATCCGGACAAAGCTCGCTTGATTTAGACCGTCTAACTTTATTTCGCTTGCGGCAAATTCCGAACATCCGTGCGCCCAAAACGAGGTCTGAAGTTCCTTCGTGACCGCTTTGTTTTGCTCGAATGAGTCCCAAGCATTGTGAGCGCTCTCGCAGCTCTCTTCCTCCGCCTTCAGGTGCGTCAGATAGCCCGGTGGCTGCTGCGGCTCGTAGATCGAAAGCTGTGATTGGTCGAGGGCATATGTCGCTGTTAGAAGGATCGGGACGGCAAGTCTCATGTTCCAACTCGATGCAGGACACGCTCGATGTTCAAGATTACGGTCGATGCACGAGCTCGCATCACATTTAGTTTTACTCGATCGGATCGACGACAACTGATTCCTGATTCACAGCTCCCCTTCCCGGCACCTGCACAATCACAATCGCCGACAGCACCAGCACGATCCCCAACGTTTGGATAGGCCGCAGGCCTTCCCCCAATAACGCGGCAGCCAGCAGGATCGAGAAGACCGGCTCCAGGCAACTGGCGATGATGGCGCGCGTGGGCTCGAGATGCTGCAGGCCGAGGAAGTAGAGCGAGAACGACCCCAGCACCGAAATCATCGAAAAGGCGAAGAGGAATCCCCATTGCGCAGGTGTATAGTGCGCCGCGACTACCTTCCACGGAGGATTCACGAACAGCCAGAACACCGCGGCCGAGGTCAGCGTCCAGACGAGGACGCGCCAGCGATCGTAGCGGGCGAGCAGGCGGTGACCGCCGACGTTGTAGAACGCGAATGAGAAGGATGCCAGCAGCGCGGCGAGGAATCCGGAGGAGTCGAGATGAAGCGCCGCAGATTTCCCTCCGATAATTCCGATGGTGAGGGCGATGCCAGCGATGGCGACCCCCACGGCCGCGACTTTCTGCAGCGAGAGTTTTTGCTGCCGGCGGGCGACCACGTACAGCAGCACCCAGACCGGCGCCGTGTATTGCACGATGATGGCGATGGCGACGCTCGTCTTCTGTATGGCGACGTAATAGAAGTAGTTCGACGCAGCCACTCCGAACATTCCAAGCATGAGGCACTGGATGAGATCGGGCATGGGCAGCTTGATGCGCTGCCAGCCATACCGTCCCACTAACAGTGGAAGCAGCACAAGCAGCGAAAAAGAAGTTCGCGTTTGCGACAGAATCAGCGGCTCAATGGGATGCAGGGCTTCTCCGCTCAGAGCGAGGTTGCCTGTGAACACGGCGCGTCCGAGCACAGCGGAGACGCCCCAGAGAAATGCGGCGGACCCGATAAAGAAATATCCGCGCAGGGGATGAGGAATTCGACTGGAATTAACGGGGTTCAGGATTCGGTCACCGAATCCTTGGATGGGGTCTCGTCGAGGAACTGGTCAAGACGGACGGGATCAAAGCCGATAATCACCTCCGTCGTTTCTCCGATACGGATCACCAGCGTTGGAGTTTCGGTGCTGTCGTGCTCTTCAGTCATTTCGCGACGGGCTTCGCGGTCGGTGCTGATGTCACGCTCTTCGAACGCAATCTCTTTGGCCTCGAGGAACATTCGCATCAGTTCGCAGGAAAGGCAGCCGGGTTGGGTGAAGAACAGTACCCGAACAGATGTCATCTACTCCACCACTTCGATCTTCGACATAATCTTGGCGGTCTTTTCCAGCATGGCCGAAACCGAACAGTATTTCTCTTTCGACAGCCTGACGGCGTCCTCCACCGCCTTGCGGGACACCTTGCCAACAATGCGATAAACCAGATTGATCTCGGTATACACCGCCGGGTAGCCCGATGCGCGCTCTCCAGTGGCGCTGACTTCGAGGCGGGTGAAGGGTTCGCGTTTCTTACGAAGAATTCCGACCACGTCGGAAGCGGTGCAGCCGCAGAGAGCGATCAGCACTAGCTCCATGGGAGTGCTGGCGGTCTTCTCGGCGGCCGTGTCCATCACGATGGCGTGGTGCGAACTGGCTTCGCCAATGTAACGCTCCTTGTCAGTCCAGATTGCTTTGGCAGTAATCACGATACCCTCTTGTCAGGAATTATTGATTGCTGATCGTTGATGTGGCCCGCTTCCTGGCGGTAGTTGGAGAAGCGTTGAAAATCGCCACCAATCGGTTCGCCTCCGACCTCATCTCCCTTAGTTTGCGCTCGGGAACCAGTCCCGCGTCCACCAGTAACTCGAGCCAGAACGCGGACTCGTCAGCTTCTTCGATCACAATTGCGAGCTTTGTCAGAAACTCTGGCCTCGAACGCGCTCGGCAGAAGGCCCTGTAGTTCGCTGCAACCGACATCCCTGAGCGTATCAGCTGTTGAGAGATGATCCTTCCTTCCTGGCCCTGCGGCAGGGAACGGACTACCCGGATTATGCGCAAAGCAAGGGCCTGGGTCCGATTCTTGAGTACCTCAGCCTGGTTATCCATGATCGATCTCCAATCATGAATCAGAAATCAACAATCAACAATTTCTGCCCTGTCTGTCTGTGACGGAGGTCACAACTATCTCCGGTTGTCGGTACTGGGCTCAGGGTGAATGAGGACGCGGAACAATTGAGGCGCGTCCTGTTTGAATCGAATCTCCAATTCCGTCTGTATATCGTGTACCCGCGCTAAAGAGAGATCATCCGACAAAGTGCAATGACAGGACAGGTACATGCGGCCACGCACGCGCTTGATGATGAAGTCATGAACGTCGAGCACTTCGGGAAACTGCGACGCCACCGCCCTCAGGCGGTGCTCCAGTTCTGCATCGCTGAAGACCTCTTCCGGTTTTTCAATGGTGGCCGGCTCGCTCTCGATGTGCGTGAGGATGTCGGCAAGTTCAGGTACGTCGCGGCGCATATCGGCTTCGAGTTCCGTCACTTGATCGTGAGCGTCCTTAAGAGACATGCGCTCGTCGAGTTCAATGTGCTGCTCGACGTGGAGCTGGCCGGCGACCTCCTGCACGCTGATGTCGTGCACGTTGAGGTTATTGTGCGTAGCGACGGCGCGAATGCGATCGAAGATATTCTCCGAACCTTGCGCGCGCGGTAGCGGCTGCACCGTAACGTCGGCGTCGGGAAGAATCTTGCGAACCGCCTCGGTGACGGAGGTAGCCAGCTGGCCGGAACGCTGGAAAGTCACCGTGCGCGCGAGACCTACAGCGAGATCGGCGAAATAACGGTTCCCTGCCCGCCGGATGCGGATGCGATCGACTTCGAGCACGCCGTCGACGTGCAAAACGGCGTCGTAGATCTTAGATCGTACTCCCGGCGGAGCAGCGTCGAGCAGGGCGTCGACGGTGCGGCGGGCCAGGCGCCAGCTCACCGAAACGACAACGCCAGCCACGAACAGAGCAGCGATGGGATCGGAATCGCGGAGCCAATCCACACGATAGGCGCGACCGATGACAACGAGCACCAGTCCCAGCACCACCACACCGGCAGACCAAATATCGGTGGAGAAGTGCAGGGCGTCGGCTTCCAGCGCCTGGCTGTCATACTTGCTGGCGATCCGGCCCAGAGCGCGCGAGCGCCACCAGTCCACGGCCATGGAAAACAGCATCACCGCGAACGCCGCGATGGAAGGCTCGATCTCGATCCGGCGGAAGAAAAGCCGCAGTGCGGCTTCGTAGATAATCCAGGCGCAGGTCAGCAGGAGCAGACCGGTTTCCACAAATGCCGAGAAATTCTCAACTTTGCCGTGGCCGTACTGATGATCGGCATCGGCAGGCTTGTCGGAAACGCCCACCGAGAAAAATGTCAGAAGGGATGCGATCAGGTCGAGCCCGGAGTGCGCCGCTTCCGAGAGGATTCCCAGGCTGCCCGTGCTGAATCCGACCACAATCTTGAGGCCGGTAATCACGACTGCGGCCACAACGGAGTTTCCCGCCGCCGCACGCTTCTCGCTGCGCATCAAATCATGCGAGGAAATGGCCGGACTTCCTGACATGCAGGAATTATCGCCGCTGCGGGCAGAAAGCGCCAAGCAAATTGCCACGGGCATCTCGCCGTGGGTTGCGGCTGCGAGAGTAATCCTCGGTAAACATCCTGTGGACCGGTTCACGGGGCAAAAACTTCGGCTTGTGCTAGGATTTGATGCTTGGCATTTTCAACTTTCTGATGGACCAATCCTGGAGGAAATCACTTATGGGTAAGAGTTCGCTGATGTGTGTTTTGTTGGGAACGCTGGCCTGGGGACAAGCCGCCCCGAGCGCCCCTCCCCCGCCGCAGCCGGCCCAGGCGCCGGTGGATACCTCTGCTGCCTCCGTTGCGCCAGACGCCGCGGTGATTACGGTGATCGGCGTGTGTCCGGCGCAGCCCAAGCCGGCTGTCGCCAAGGGAACGGCGGCGACGGCGGCAAAGCCTGCCACCGCTGCGATGGCTCCCGAGACAAACACTCCAGCGGCCGATTGCAAAACGGTCATCACCAAGGCCCAGTTTGAAAAGCTGGCCAGTGCCCTAGCGCCCAACGTCACGCCGCAGGTAAAGAAGCAACTCGCAGGTGTGCTGCCGCGCTTCATCGGGATGTCGAGCGAAGCCAAGAAAGAAGGCCTCGACAAGACCGACCAGTTCAAGCAGACCGTTGAGTTCGCCAAGATGCAGATCCTGGCCACAGAACTGGAGCGCAAAATTCAGGAGGAAGCGGCGAACATTGCGCCCGAGGAAATCGAAAAATACTACAAGGAACACGCCGACGCGTTTGAGCAATTCAACGTGGACCGGTTGTTTGTGCCGCGCACCAAGCAGCCAGAGGCCGAGGCCAAGGAAAAGGAAGAAGATGAGAAAGACGAAAAGCTGAGCGACGAAGCCAAAAAGGCCAAGGAGGCCGAAGAGAAGGAGAAGGTGAAGGCGAAGGCAGATGAAGCTGAGCAGGTCATGACGAAGTTGGCGGAGAGCCTGCGGGTGCGGGCCGCGGCCGGAGAGGACTTCGTCAAGCTGCAAAAAGAAGCATTCGAAGCCGCCGGGATGACGAGGATTGATTCTCCGACGGTCAACCTGCCCAACGTGCGCCGCACCGGCCTGCCGCCGACACACGCTACCGTGTTCGAACTCAAGTCGGGCGAAGTCTCGCAAGTCATCAGCGATTCCGGCGGGCACTATATTTATAAATTGAACAGCACAAACCATGTCCCGCTCGAACAGGCAACGAACGAAATCCATAGCAAGTTACAAAACGATCGGACACGCGAAATGCTGGAGAAAGTGCACAACTCGTTCAAGGCGGAAACGAACGACGCGTACTTTGGACCTGGCGGAGTGGGTGCAGCGCCACCTCCGCGGCTGCCGCGTCCCCGACCGATGCCGCAGACCGTGGCTCCGGGTCAGCCGCAAACGCCGCCTCCGGCGCAACCTCCGGCCGCGAAACCGAACTGATGGCTAAACCTGTCGTTGTCGTAACCGGTGTGTCGGGCAACCTGGGCTCCAGGCTACTGCCGCTGCTGGGGAGTTATTCGGTGATCGGGGTCGACGTCAGTCCACCCCGCACCGATTCCGAGTTGCAGTTTGAGAGCATGGACCTGGGCCAGGAATCGTCTACCCGGGTCTTGTATGAACTGCTGCGCGATACCCACGCTTATGCGGTCATCCACCTGGCGTTCGTGATCGATCCCGTGCGCACCGGTGTGGTCGACGTTGAGCGCATGTGGCAGATCAATGTGGCGGGCACCGCCCGCGTAATGGAAGCGGTCACCGAGGCCAATCGCACGACCGACGACGGAGTCAAGCAGTTCATTTTTCCCAGCAGCGTCTCAGCATATGGATCGAGTCTGCCGGCACCAGCGACCGAAGAATCCGTGCTGGCGGCGCACACCTTGCCCTACGCCATTCACAAGAAGCAGTCGGATGAAGCGGTGCAAACGCGCTCCCCCGCACTGCGCGGGTGCAGCGCTTATATTTTGCGGCCGCATATTTTTGCCGGCGCGAGCGTCGAGAATTACCTGATGGGAGCCTTCCGGGGCACGCCCAACGGCAGGAGCGCGCGAGCGGAGAAGATGCGCAAACAAGGCAAGCGCCTGCCCTGCATGTTCCCGCGCGGACAGCAGTACCTCGACAACAAGATCCAATTCATCCACGTCGACGATATGGCAAGGCTGATCCGGCACATCCTGCAGCGCGAACCGGAGACGCAACGCCTGACCGTGCTCAACGTCGCCGGCCGCGGCGAACCTTTGACCTTCGGACGCTGCGTCGAGATGGCGCAGGCAAAGCTGGTGCGCGTCCCCGGAAGATGGGCGATGCGACAGGTGCTGAAATTTCTGTGGAAGTACAAGATTTCAGCCATTCCGCCGGAGGCTCTTCCCTACATGACCGGCGAATACATCATGAACACCGACCGGCTGCGCCGCTTCCTGGGCCCGGAGTACGAGCACGTGATCCGCTACTCCATCACCGACGCCTTCGCCGACAGTTTCAAGCCCGTAGAGGCGAAGTAGAGAACGCCGCATTCCCCCCCTCGAATCTTCCTCGGCTCAGCGCCGGACCGCACTCGATGGCTTCGCCTCTCCGTCGTATACCGGAGGCTCTCCTAGACCTCCTGGTGGCGGCAGATGACGGACGTACAGCACCAGCTGCCAAATTTCCTCATCCCGAAAAGCGTCTTTGGAGGCGGGCATCCCGGAAGGAAAGATCCCGTTCTGGATAATGCTGTGCAACTGCCCGTCCGTATAGGCCTGCACCGACGGCGAATTCAGCGGCGGAACCGGAGAAGCCATTTTCTCGGCGAAGGGGACGCCCGTATTCTGACCGTCGAGTCCGTGACACACCATGCAGTACGAGGTAAAGTCGCGCTGCCCCGTGTGGATGTTCTCTTCGCTGGCGGGAAGAGGGTTCGGATCAGAGCGGCCACCGACCGCAATCCGGCGCTTCGCACCATCCATGATTTTGGTTTCAAAGCTGCCAGGAGCGCGCACCTCACAGCCTCCAAGAAACAACACACCGACCGCGGTCACCAGTGCGAGCCGAACTTAAGCGCAATGGCGGAGGAACCAGCTCTCGGCACGGCTATTCCACCACGATGGCCATGTTCATATTGCCGTGGTTTGCGCCGCAGAAGTGATCACTAATCGTGGTAAACGTACCCGCAACCTGGGGGGCACCGTCACGTCCTTTGTCTCACCCGCCGGAATCTCCTCATCCAGTTTGAGTGGGCGCAGGAAAAAGCCGCGCGTCACGTCGTCGCTATGCAGCCGGAGCTTCACCGTTTGCCCTTTCTTCAGCGTGATCTTGTCAGGGCTGAACCCGAAACGCTTCGCTGTAATTTCGATGACGGGACGTCGTCAGCGTGAACACTCTTCGTTCCAGTCCGGGTCAGCAACCCTGAGACAGTGCGCTGATGAAAGCCGTCTTCGTTAGTTTTCCTCGAAACATAAGCCCTCTCTTTGAC
>DATDGW010000455.1:0-7709 GCA_036521895.1 Candidatus Sulfotelmatobacter sp.
CTCATGCCCCGCGCGCTTTAGAGCCCGCGCCGCATGACTGCCGATGTATCCCGCGCCACCAATGACGAGAACGACCACGACATTTTCCTTTCCGTCCGCGTGCTTCGCCCGGACGGCTCAGACTCAGCGTCACGGCCCAGCAAGCGCTGGCGACACAGCGATTTCCAATGTCGTCATGGTTGCCGGAGTTTCCAGAACCGGAAGGGAACAGGAAGACATTGTACACAACGTAACGGTAAGGGCTTCGGTCTCGGCGCGAGCTAAACGTTAAGAAGTCCGCACTTTTGTTTGGAATTTGGACAGAATTAGTGAGACCATTGCGTTAGAGCACGGCAGGAGCCACCGTATGAAATACCGGATTGGAATGTGGGCGAGTGCAGGTTTTCTCGTAGCCGCCGGCTGGGCGATTTACGCCTTCGCATCGACACCTCCCTCGTTGACCTTCAACGACCCGATGATGGCGCTGGTCCAAATCACTTGCCCAATTGCCCGGCTTGGGAGGTTCTATCCGATTCGTCTGGAATGGGTCCTGCTCGCAAATACGGCGACCTATGCCTTGGTGGGTCTGCTCATAGATTCGCTGCGGCAACGGCTGGCTCACGCGAAATAGCACCGACCAGCGGCTCACCTTCGACCCTCATCCGCTCCACCGTCCTGCTAAGATTGTGCCTTCACCTGGAGGTTTCGTGGAACCCGAACTGCCGCCAGATCCCGGAGCAGCGCCTCAGGCCGCACCCGAACACCTGCCCGTCCCTCCGCGCGAACCCTTGCCGGAACCAGCGACGATCGTCTCGCCGGCCGTTACCCTGTCGGCGGCTCCTCTGCCCCCAGAGGTCCCCACGTACACCGACCGAGGCACAGGCCTGGTGGTCTTCGGCGTGGCCCAGATCATCCTAGGACTGCTAGCCGCCCTCATGGTCCCCCTGGTCGCTCTCGGCGCGTTTATGTCTCGTCTCGGGCCCGGCGGCACCATCCGTCCAGGCCAGTTTCTCTCCAGCGTCGCCACCTATGCTTTCATGGCCGCGGCGCTGCTTGGGCTGGGCATCGGATCAGTACAAATGAAGCGCTGGGCGCGGGCGCTCACGCTCGTTACTTCCTGGTACTGGCTGATTATGGGCGCGCTCGTCACCGTCCTGCTGACCGCGGTGCTGCCGGTCACCATGCGCAGCGCGCTGGCACAGATGAAGCACACCGGCCCAGACGCGCCATCGCCGGAAGTGTCCACGGCCGTCATGGCCGCCGTGCTCACGCTCGTGATTATTTTTATGGCGTTCTTTCTGGTGGTGGTGCCGATCGCGTTCGTCGTGTTCTACAGCCGCAAGGATGTCGGCGAGACTTGCCGCCACCGCGATCCCGTCGAGCGCTGGACCGACAGAACGCCCCTGCCCGTGCTCTTCGCGAGCGTTGTGCTCTTCACCGGAGCGATGTACCTGCTGGTGACGGGCGTTACCGCTCCGCTGTTTCCGTTCTTCGGGCGATATTTGACCGGGGGTTCCGGCGCAGCGTGCTTTCTCGCGATGGCCGCTCTCGATATTTATCTGGCTATCGCGCTCTTCCGTTTGCACTCTGCAGCCTGGTGGCTTGCGGTCAGCACCTTGGCCATCCGCCTGTTCTCGATGGCGCTCACCTACGCCAAGGGCGACATGATGGCGGCCTACTCGAAGATCGGCATGTCGGACGCACAGTTACAGATGATGAACTCAAGTCCGATGCTTCGCGGGCACGTACTGCTGTGGTGGAGCCTGCTCTCGATGGTATTTTTCTTCGGCTACCTGCTGTGGTTGAAGAGGTATTTCAAAACACCAGCCACAATGGCTTCCGCAGCGCTACCCGCACAGATCGGTTGATTTTTTTGGGGGACCGTATGACCGAACAACTTGCCGACAAAAAATGCGTGCCCTGCCGCGGCGGCGTTCCACCACTCAAGGGCAGCGAACTAGAGAGGCTGCACAGCCTCGTCCCCCGGTGGACCGTTGAGAGGGATCATCACATTCACCGTGAGTTCAAATTTCCCGACTTCCAGCAGGCGCTGGACTTCGTCAACCGCGTGGGCGCGCTGGCCGAAGAGCAGGGACATCATCCCGACATTCTGCTGTCGTGGGGCAAGGCCGAGATCACGTTGTGGACGCACAAGATTGATGGCCTGACGGAAAGCGATTTCATAATGGCCGCCAAGATCGACAGGCTGAACGGCGAGTAGGCTGGCGAACGAACGAAACAGGCGCTGCTTCGGAATCAAGCCTTACATTTCGGCCGCTGCGGCAGGCAGCTTCGCACTCTCTGCGCAGTTCCTCAAAAACCCCTTCGTGGCCTTCGTGATCGCGGGCGCCAGGACGAAACTCAGAGTGCGAGAAGATGTGCCGACCAGATTCATCACACATTAATCGCGGTCTGATCCACTGCAGTGCGGTAAAGATCACGCGGGTCTCGCATGTGATTCCAAAGACGTGGCTGAGGTAGGACACGCTCTCCTTTGGGGCAAAATGCTGCACCACTTGATCGATGTTGGCGCGAATTGGTTTGAGAGTCTCGATGCGCAACCGGCTTCCCTCTTCCCAAGGCTTGCCGTGCCCCGGCGAATTTCGCCGAACACGTTGCGCTTGCGCCACCGGTCTACTCGACATCAATGGAAAAACAGTGTCCAGGGGGCATTGCAGGACGATTTGAAAGTCAAACGACTGCATGGCGACGCCCATGAAGAGGAAATCAGCAAGGCGCAACGATGCTCACGCCCCGACTGGCAAGCTCTGACTGGCAAAGTGTAGGGAGAAAACCCCACCAAGAGCAATCACGAAACCGCGCGCGCCTGGTTCAATCGCCCGGCATGTAGCGCCCAGGCCAGGATCGCAGCCGGAATCAGCATCAGCAGTCCCGTGCTGGTCGCCACGGTCCGCGCTGTGATTCCTGCATCCAGAAACCGGCCAGCCAAGTAGGCGGTGACGGCGAACGTAAGACTGCCCAGGCCGAGGTCCGCGGCGAACACGCGCCCACGGAAGCGGTCTTCGGTATGAAGTTGCAACAGCGTGGTGGAGAAGACCCAGACCGTCGAACCTCCCATGTGCGCCAGCATGGCGCAGACCGCAGCCATCCACACGCTGCGGCTCGCGCCCAGGACGCAGTAGCCGCACGCGATCGTGAGATAGCCGAACAGAATTCCCAGGCGAAGCCGATGATCGCGCTCCCCCGCCCAGCGCGCCGCGACGAGCGGCCCCACCATTGCTCCCAGGCCGCGACCTCCGAGCAGAATGCTCATCCCTAGCATGGCTCCGCCCGCGGCATCGATGCCGTGCCCGTGCACGGCAAACTCGCGCGCTCCCATCACCGTAAAGATCACCCAGCTGGGCCCAACCATCAACTCTCCGGCTTTGGCGAAGACCGCCGGCAACAAAGTCGGATGATTGCGGATATAGCGAATCCCCTCCAGCACCGGAGAGAAGTCAACGAGATCGCGCGGGCGCAGCGGAGCTGCAGCGTCGGCATGGGGTTCGGCAAAACGCATGCCTCCGATCAGCAATGCCGACATCAGAAATGAAAGCGCGTTCAGCACGAAGACCGTATCGCGGCCGAAGAAGGCAGCCACGACTCCGCCGACCGCCGCCCCGATCAGCAAATTCACCGACCACGTCGCCGATGACAGCGTGTTGGCGACCAGAACTTCCCCGTCCGCGGCGATGTTAGGAATCACTGAACTTCGCGCCGGTTCGAAAAACGCAGCCATGGTCGTCTCCGCCAGCAGCAGGGGATACACCAGCCACACCATGGAGCGGGAACGCACGAACAACATCGCCAACACGACTACGAAGCGCACGACATCGGCGGCGATCATGACATGCTTGCGCTTGAGCCGGTCATTCACCACGCCCGCCGTTGGACCCACAAAAGTCTGCGGCAGGACCTGCAGCATCAGGGCCAGCGCCACCGAGCCCGCGTGCCCGGTCAGCTGCAGCAGCAGGGTGTAAATCGAGAGTGTGTAGAACCAGTCGCCGATCTCGCTGACGATCTGTGCCATCCACAGCCGCCGGAAATTTCTATTTCCGCGAAGCAGCCGCACATAGGACGCGACTGTGATCGAAGATGCGACGCGCTCCGGTTGAGGATCCATGCGTGAGTGCTAAGAGTGCGTGCTAAGGGTAACTGCTCAGACGTCGCAGGGCAAAACAACCACTAACCGGAAGATGGGGTGATCTAGGGAAGGACGCGACTTCCAAAGGCCGCGGAAATACTCCCAGATGCGCCGGCTTACCTTGGAGCAGCGGCCCTTTAGGGCCGCGTAAGCCGCGTGAAATCAGTCTTCGCCTCAGCCCCTGCTGTTGTTACTACTTCGGGATGCCACGTTTTTCCGCAGCCCCTTCCAGTCGTGCCGCAAATGCCAGGTACCAGCCGTGGCTTGCGCCGCTGGGGAATCGTAGGCAGAAGGGGGGTACAGCGCTACGGCCGTAGCTTGCGTCTCAGGTCGTCGGCGATCTGCTTGCCGTGGAAGCGGCCGTTTTCGATGAAGATCTCGTTGGTACGTGATCCCGCAACAATCACGCCCGCCACGTAGATTCCCTTCACGTTGCTTTCGAGCGAGATCGGATCACACACCGGACGGCATTGCTGCTCCGACAACTCGATGCCCATGCTGCGCAGAAAGTCGTAGTCGGGATGGTAGCCGATCAGGGCCAGCACGAAGTCGTTCTTCAAGCGCATCGGCCCATGCGGCGTGTTGATCACAACGTGGTCGATGCCAATCTCCTGCACAGAGCTGTTGAAATGCGCCTCGATCTCCCCGTTCTTGATGCGGTTCTCAATGTCGGGCTTGATCCAGTACTTCACGTGATGATGAAGTTGCGCGTCGCGGTGCACCAGCGTGACACGCGCTCCGTGACGCCACAAATCGAGCGCGGCGAGCGCGGCGGAGTTCTTGCCGCCGATCACCAGAACGTCGGCGTCATAATAAGGATGCGGCTCACCATAATAGTGCGACACCTTGGGCAGATCCTCACCCAGGATGCTCAACTGGTTCGCCAAATCATAATATCCCGTCGAAACCGTGACCTTCTTCGTCTTGTAATCATGCGGCCGCCCCGCGCGGTCGGTCGCAGTGATGCTGAAGTCCCCATCCTCACCCATCACGGTCTTGACCCACTCGTACTGCCGAACGTCGAGATGGTAGTGCTCCGCAACCTTGCGGTAATACTCGAGAGCCTCTTCGCGCGTGGGCTTCTGCTGGGCAGTTGTGAACGGAATGTCACCGATCTCAAGGAGCTCCGGCGTGGTGAAAAACGACATGTTCGCGGGATAGTGAAACAGCGAATTCACCAGGCATCCCTTGTCGAGGACGACAACTTTCAACCCGATCTTCTGCGCTTCGATAGCACACGCCAGCCCCGTGGGCCCGGCTCCGATCACCAGAACGTCGGTATGCATCTGGGGATGAGCCTTGGCCTTGGTTTTAGGCAAGGTATCGAGTTCTACGGCGGCGAGAAATTCAGGCATGAGGCTGAATGCAGAGTCGGTCGAGGCAACGGGGGTTCGAGCACAACTCGGAAACCGTTGATTCTAGCACGCGGAGATCACGCCAGAGAGTCAGAGAATCAAAGCAGATAATCTTAGGCGTTCCGGATTACTTCCGCGCCTTCCTGAGGAGTCTCATGAACTCCGACGAGTCCTCCACCACATTGGATCGCAGAGCCGGAGCCAAACGGCACTACCGAAGTGATCGAATCGGCGTCCACCAATACTTCCTGTGACGGATTAAGGTGGTCATGCAGCGTGATCAACTTCATGCGTCCTCCTCGAGCGTAGGCGAGGGAATTCTACGCCAGCGACGCGTGGTTTTCGGGCCCTTTCGTGGGTGGCCCATCCTTCGCGGCTTTTTCGCGGAGGGTGGGGAGGCAGACCGATTACACCGTGGGTCTTGCTACTCATGCCGCCGTATAATGATCGGTTCTCATAGCCGCCGCGGGGCCCAGCGAATCGCACGCAGGCCCGCCAGACAGGAGCCATCATGTCCACTCTTACCGAACCCACAACCCAGGGGAAGACCCGCCTCGAATCCGACAGCATGGGAAAGATCGAAGTCCCAACCAATGTTTACTGGGGCGCGCAGACGCAACGCTCACTGCTGCACTTTAACATCGGACGCGACACCATGCCGCCGGAACTCATCCGCGCTTTCGGCACGCTCAAGAAAGCCTGCGCGCTGGTGAATCAGGATCTGGGCAAGCTTCCTCCGGACATAGCGAAGCTCATCGTGCAGGCCGCCGACGAAGTGATCGCCGGCAAACTCAACGACCAGTTTCCCCTCCGCATCTGGCAGACCGGGAGTGGCACTCAGACCAACATGAACGTGAACGAAGTGATCTCCAACCGCGCCATCGAAATTGCGGGCGGCGAGATGGGATCGAAGCAGCCGGTCCATCCCAACGATCATGTCAACATGTCGCAGTCGTCGAACGACACGTTTCCGGCAGCGATGCACATCGCTGCCGCCGATCGCGTAAAGAATGCCCTGATCCCCGCGATCAAGACCGTGCACTTCGCGATCGCCGCCAAGGCAAAGGAATTCGACAGTGTCGTCAAGATCGGCCGGACTCACCTGCAGGACGCTGTCCCTTTGACCGTGGGCCAGGAATTCGGCGGCTGGGCCAGCCTGCTCGAACGCGACATTCATCGACTGGAGCAAGTGTTGGATGGGCTCTACGATCTAGCTATCGGCGGAACCGCAGTGGGCACCGGACTCAATACGCATCCCGAGTTCGCCGAACGCGCAGCCAAGAGGATCGCGGAACTCACTGGACTTCCCTTCCGCTCCCATGGCAACAAGTTCGCCGCGCTCTCGGCGCACGATGAAATCATATTCGCGCAGGGCGCGATGGAAACCCTCGCCGCTTCGCTGATGAAGATTTCCAACGACATCCGCTGGCTGGCCTCCGGCCCGCGTTGTGGACTCGGCGAACTTTCGATCCCCGAGAACGAGCCCGGATCGTCCATCATGCCCGGCAAGGTGAATCCCACACAGTGCGAAGCCATGACCATGGTTTGCGTGCAAGTTCATGGCGCAACTGCCGCCGTAGGATTCGCCGGATCGCAGGGCAACTTCGAACTCAACGTCTACAAACCGGTGATCATCTACAACTTTCTGCACTCGGTCACGCTCATCACCGACGCTTGCCACGGCTATGTCGAATACATGCTCAACGGCATCGAGGTCGATCGCGCCAGGGTGGATTGGTACGTGAAGAACTCTCTGATGCTGGTCACCGCGCTGGCACCGAAGGTCGGATACGATAAGGCAGCACAAATTGCGCACACTGCGCACGTCGAGCACTCAAGCCTGCGCGAGGCCGCGCTGAAGCTGGGCTATCTTACGGGCGAAGAATTCGACCAACTGATGAAGCCGGAGACGATGACGCACCCCTAATCCCACCGCCCGCTGACCCCTTTCCCGAGGTCGTCATCCCGAGGCCCGCGTTTTCTCCAGCGGGGCGAGGGATCTCGCGTGTGCCACCAATCCTCTATCCACAGAGCAATGTTCATTGGTCACAGACTTGAGCTACCGCTGAACGGTAGAAGGACTGGGATGGCTCCTGCGCCGAACGCCGCGGGATTTATGCGACAACCAAAACAATTCTACGTTTACATCATGACGAACCGGTTCCGCTCTCACGGCTTATACACGGGCGTCACGGGAGACCTGAGCCGTCGCGTTTTCGAGCACAAGAATA
>DATDGW010000456.1:0-2038 GCA_036521895.1 Candidatus Sulfotelmatobacter sp.
GTTTCTACGCGCACCCAATTAGCCGCCCTTTTCGCAAAACCTTCGCGGTACGTCCGGCAGCCAGACGATTTCGAACAATCCACTCTTCGACAACTCTTGGAGGAACGCTACCTCGGCCACGGTTTAACGGACTTCCCCCTCTCGTTCAACCCTCGAGAATACTGGGCGGTCTATGAAAAGGGAAGTCCGATTGCGGGTGTCCAAGTATCGCCGCAGTTCTGGCGAATCGAAAGGTTACCGGGCTTCTCCGGAGAGGTTGCGCTAAATGCGCTTCCGAACCTTCCGATCGTACGCGGTCTTCTAAATCCCCGCGCCTGGCGTTTCCTCAAGATTGGAAACGTGTCCATGGCGAATTACAAAAAAGGCGCAATGCGGCGGCTTTGAGGTCTTGATACCATTGCCCGAATGCGCGACTTCCTGATCCTATTGGTTCATTTGGCTGTGTTGCAACTTTCGTAGGGAAGCGGAGGCCGGGCAAAGAATGGGCGGGATGCCTCGATCTCAGGTGGCGAGTTCGAATAGCTGGTGGATGAATCGAATCTGACGTCGGACATCCGTTTTGCCTACCCATCGAACCTGCCCCTTCCGGAGCATATGCATCGCCTCGTAACCCTGAATCGTCCGTCGCGCAGCCTGGAATTCCCGGAACCCTTGCTTGGCATTTACTCGACGCTTGATCGCTCGATGGTCCTGTTCCAGGATGTTGTTCAAGTACTGTACAGGCCGATGTCGGCAGCGCCGCCGGAGCGTTCCTTCCTTCTGTATGTCTGGGATCGCCGAGCCGTAGATCGGTGCCAGATCTGTGTTGATGACCCGGGGCTGAGGATGACATCGGTCACTCAACGCCTTACGAAACAGCCGCTTGGCCGCGTCCGCGTCGCGCAGCGCCGACAACAGGAAATCGATGGTGGCACCGCTGGAATCGATCGCCCGATACAGGTAACACCAGCGCCCCTTCACTCGAATGTAGGTTTCGTCGGCGCGCCAGGATTTGTTGGTCGGCTTGAGATGACGCCGCATCCGTTGCTCCATTTCGGGGCCGTAGCGCTGCACCCAGCGCCACACTGTTGTATGGTCGGCTCCCAGACCGCGCTCATCCAGCAGCTCTTCGACATCTCGGAGCGACAGCGAGTAGCGAAGGTACCAGCGGACCGCACACAGAATGAGTTCGGGTTCGGTCTGTCGCCACTTGAAGATCGCTGGTCGGATTCCCATTTTAGGTCCCTTCAGGCTATCACTCCTGCCACTCAGGAAGTTGCAACACAACCGTTTTAAAGGCTTATGCAGTGCGAACTTCGCCGACCGGTGGGCCTGATCCGTTTTGCCTAACGCGAAAATGGATTGCGAATTGTAAGCCCATCGATCGCCTGGCCATCTCGCATGTCCTCCGTGTAAAGTATTCTGGCACCAGCATGGAGCGCAGCCGCGATGATGAGTGAATCAAAGATTGAATATCCGTATCGCTCGGCAATGTGTACGGCTCGCTCGTGGGTCTCGACCGTAAGAGGCACGGGCTCTGGACAAAAGACGCGAAGTATGTCGAGGGCGCGGCGAACTTCCTCCCAGCTCTTGTCAAGTTTGCGCCGCGCCACAGCGACGAACTCGTTAAGAACCTGAACTGATAGTGCTCCTCCCGCGGCCAGCAGAGTTTCGGCCACCTGAACACGCGTATCGTCTTGGCGGAAGGCGTATAGGATGACGTTGGTATCAAAGAACGGCTTATCGTTCATTGATCTCTTCGCGATTGAATTTGAAATCAGGAGGGAAGGACCACTTCATCTGACGGAGTTGCTCGAGTGCCCTCTCCTTGGACCGGTCACGGGCCACCTTGAAATCGCGTTTACCTGCGATGGAAATCTCGATTTCGTCTCCCTCTTTGAGATCGAGCGCGTCGACAACCCCAGCGGGAAGACGCACAGCCAAACTGTTGCCCCATTTGGAAACCTGCATGAAAGATATACCCAGTCTATTGTATATCCATGGCGAACTTGGAATCAACCGCTGGGCTATGGCGGGCAATGCGCGCAACGGAAATCCT
>DATDGW010000457.1:0-9340 GCA_036521895.1 Candidatus Sulfotelmatobacter sp.
GAGGAAAACTAAAGAGATGCGGAAACAAAAGGGTTTCTCACTGATCGAGCTGCTGATCGTGGTGGCTATCATTCTGATCATCGCAGCCATCGCCATTCCGAACTTGCTGCGCGCCCGCATGGCGGCCAATGAGTCGTCTGCGGTCGCCTCCATCCGTACCATCACCACTGGTGAAGTCACTTACCAGACGGCTTATCCGACGGTCGGTTATGCTCCGGCCCTCACCAACCTGGGCGGCGCGTTGGGCGCGGCTTGCGTTCCCAGCTCGACCACAGCTTGCTTGATCGACTCCGTGCTCTCCAACAACGGCAACCCGGCGGGCGGCGGCAAGAGCGGCTACTCGTTCACCACAGGTACCGGCACGGTTGTGGGCGGAGTGAACGTGGGCTATACGGCCAAGGCCATTCCGCTTTCGGTTAACCAGACCGGTATTCGCGGCTTCTGCGCTGAGGAAGACGCAGTGATTCGCGTCGACCCAGCCGGCGTTTGCTCCGGAACCGAAGCGGGCGTCCTGACCTTCAACCCGCTCAACCAGTAAGTTTCAGTCTGGCGAGTACCTGGGGGAGGGTATAAGCCAAGAAGGGCAGCGAGCAAACGCTCGCTGCCCTTTGTTTTTGGATGCGAGACATAGAAGCGGCCCCTCTGTGATGGTGGCAGATGCTTCCCAAGTCCAGGAGGAAACGCGAGCGGGGACTCCGTCCGCGTTCTGTCCCGAAACTGACACGAATTGTCACTCTGGCGCGGCATTTGCCACTAATCCAGCGGGGAAGGATTAGAATCGAATTGGACTTCTGACCGCTGGTGCAAACAATGCCCTTGCTGCCGCCGCAGTGCGAACCAAAGTCACCGGAGATGGCGGCCAGGCAAGTGCAACATAAATCTCGAACGAATCATCGAGACTAGATAAAAAAACTCAAAACAAAGAGCTTGGGAGAAAATAGAAATGCGGAAACAAAAGGGTTTTTCACTGATCGAACTGCTGATCGTCGTGGCCATCATCCTGATCATCGCAGCGATCGCAATCCCGAACTTACTCCGCGCCCGTATGGCGGCCAATGAGTCGTCTGCTGTCGCTTCGCTTCGCACCGTCACCACCGGAGAAGTAACGTACCAGAGCGCGTATCCGACAGTTGGCTATGCTCCGGCTCTCACCAACCTGGGCGGCCCGTTGGGTGCGGCTTGCGTTCCCAGCTCAACTACGGCTTGCTTGATTGATTCTGTGCTCTCCAACAACGGCAACCCGACGGGCGGCGGCAAGAGCGGCTACTCGTTCACCACCGGTGCCGGCACAATCGCAGGCGGCGTGAACGTGGGCTACACGGCCAAGGCGGTTCCGCTTTCGGTCAACCAGACGGGCATTCGCGGCTTCTGCGCTGAGGAAGATGCAGTGATTCGGGTCGATCCGGCGGGCGTTTGCTCCGCCACCGAAGCCGGCATCCAAACCTTCAATCCGCTGAACCAGTAACGCAGGTTTTAACTTCAGCGAGCTGGGGTTACAAACCGGGGGCAGCGAACACCAGTTCGCTGCCTTTGCAATTTTCAGACTGCACGGCAAGACCTCAGACGTTGTTCCCGTCTGCGGACTCTACTCCACTCGTTTCCACCTCCTGGAGGATTACTAAAGATTCCGGGCAGGCGGACGGCATTGGTACTGAGATTGCAAATATTTCAGTGTCTGCCCCCGAAGTTGAGTTGATCCCGTGGGAGGGAGTCTTATGCGTTCAACAAAGGGATTCTCACTAATCGAGTTGCTGATCGTCGTAGCGATCATCCTGGTGATCGCCGCCATCGCGATCCCCAGCCTGCTGCAGGCACGAATGTCGGCGAACGAAGCTTCGGCGGTCGGCTCGCTCGCGGCCATCAAGAGCGCGGAGATCGCCTACGACACGGCTTATCCGACCGTCGGCTTTTCTCCCGACATCACTTCTCTGGGCGGCGCCACCCCCTGCACTCCGTCCTCAACGAGCGCGTGTCTAGTCGATAGCCACCTTTCCGCGTCTACCCCTGGCAGTGGCGGCAAGAGCGGATACGTTTTCTTAGCCACGGGCATTATGACCGCTGGCGCCGTTAACAACTCGGCATTTGTCGCCGCGGCCGCGCCTTTGCTGGCTCATTCCACCGGAAACCACGACTACTGCTCCACGAACGATGGCGTGTTGCGCTCGCAGATGGCTACTCCCGGCGATGTTCCGGTTAACAACCTGCCCTCGTGTCTGGCATTTCCGGTGGCGCAGTAAAGGGCTGAATCTCATGTCAAGGTGAGACTCCACCTCCCCCGGTGTCGTCTTGCCATCCTCGGACACTCCGTTCCCCTTGCTGTCGCGCTTTACCTCTTGCTGTGGCGCTTTACCTCGGTGACCCTCGTAACGGCCGGAGTGATCTTGTTCTGGCCTAGTCTTGCTTATAATCTTTTTCGGAAATACTTCTCGGGAATTCCCTGGGCAATATGGCCGCGATTGAAATCCTCGGGCTGGAAAAGACCTACATGGTGGGCTTCTGGCGCAAGCGTCCCAAGCGGGCCGTGCAGCCGCTGCATCTCACCGTTGAAGAAGGAGAAATTTTTGGCTTCCTCGGTCCCAACGGCGCGGGCAAAACGACAACCTTGAAAATGCTGATGGGTTTGGTGTTCCCCACGTCGGGCACAGCTCGCATTCTGGGCCGTGAATGGACCGATCCTGAGATCAAGGCACAGATCGGATTCTTGCCCGAACAGCCGTACTTCTACGACTACCTGACCGCTCACGAACTGCTCGACTACTACGGACAACTTTCGGGAGTTCCGGCGAAGGATCGCGCGCGCCGAGTGGGGGAGGTCCTGCAGAAGGTGGGCCTTACCGACATCCGGGGAGTGCAGTTGCGCAAGTTTTCCAAAGGCATGTTGCAGCGGGCGGGGATCGCGCAGGCGATTCTGCACAACCCGAAGCTGGTGTTCTTCGACGAACCGATGTCAGGACTCGATCCTCTGGGCCGGCGCGAAGTTCGCGACCTGATGGAACAGCTTAAACAAGAAGGTAAGACGGTATTCTTCTCGACCCACATTCTCTCCGACGCCGAAGCGCTGTGCGACCGGGTGGCCATCATCCATAAAGGCGAATTGCGCGGCGTGGGGGCAGTGGAAGATCTAACGTCGACCGTTCAGGGCAAGGTGGAAGTGATCTGGCAAGGCACGCAAATTCCAGCCTCGATGAGAGCTCTGGGAGCGGAGTGCCACGTCACCGGAGACACGGTTCGCGCCGTGCTTGCGGAGAATCAGCAGGACGCGGCCATTGACGCGCTGCGCCGAGAGCGCATCCGCCTGATCGCGATTACTCCGCTGCGCACCTCGCTCGAAGCTTACTTCGTCGAAAAGCTGCAACCCTCGCAGACACCGTCGGGAAGGACTGTGGGGACCGCAGTATGAGCGCGCGCATCATTCACATTGCCCGCAATACCTTTCGCGAAGCCGTCCGCGACCGCGTGCTCTACAACCTGATCGCGTTCGCCCTGCTGCTTTCGGGCGCAGCCATTTTCGTAGGCCAGATCTCGATCGATATCGAGCGCCTGGTGGTCATCAACCTCGGCCTCACTGCGGTGTCGCTGTTCGGCGTTGTCATTGCCATCTTCATCGGCATTGGGCTGGTATCGAAAGAAATCGAGAAGCGCACGCTGTACACCGTTTTGTCGCGCCCCGTGCGCCGCTGGGAGTTCATTGTCGGCAAGTTCTTTGGGCTGGCGGGAACACTGGTGGTGAATGCGTTCTTCATGGCCATTGGCGTGTTCGGCGCGCTGCTCTACGTGGCGCACAAGTTCGCGAAGCCGGATGCGCTGATCCTGGTGGCGCTCTACTTCATCATCCTCGAATTTCTGATCATCTGTTCGCTCGCGCTGCTGTTTTCATCGTTCTCGTCCCCGCTGCTGTCGGCGGTTTTTGCGTTCTCGCTGTTCGTGATTGGAAGCTTCGCCGACGACCTCCGCGGATTTGCCGGGCTGGCTCACGGGGTGACTCGCTGGTTTACCACCGCGGCGGCCTATATGGTGCCCAATTTCTCGGCGCTCAATGTGATCAGCGCGGTGGCGCACCAGCAACCGATAAGTGCGCAACTAATCCTGCACAACACGCTCTACGCGTTGTTCTATACCGCGACGGCATTGAGCGGCGCGGTGCTGATCTTCGAACGCAGGAACCTGAAATGAAGACCGCCCGGCAGCGCACCACGGTGATCGCCGCTGCCTGCCTGGTGATCTCGGCGGTCGCATGTGTTCTTGTCTTGCGGCATCTCGACAAGATTCGTCCGCAAGCCACTCTCGAGGACGCGTTGTACATCAGTTCTCCAGAGATGGTGAAGCGCGCCAGCCTGGGCTTCGACGGCCTGATGGCCTGCATTTACTGGACACGCACCGTGCAGTATTTCGGGCATCGCCACTTCGACCGGGCGCACACCTACAACGAACTGGCTCCGCTGCTGGAGATCACCACCACTCTGGATCCTCATCTGATTTCCGCGTACCAGTTCGGCGCCAGCTTCCTGGCTCCCAAGCCGCCGAACGGGGCGGGCGAACCGGGGCGCGCCATTCAGTTGATGGAGTATGGCATCGAGCACAATCCCGACAACTGGCAGCTTTACTACAATCTCGGATTCGTCTACTACACCGAACTGAAGGACTTCCGCAACGCCGCTGCGGTTTTTGAGCGCGGCTCGAAAGTTCCCAATGCGCATCCCTTCATGAAGATCCTGGCGGCACAAATGGCCGCGCACGCCGGCGATTTCGCCACCGCCCGCATGCTGTGGGGCGCCACTTACGAAAACGCGTACGAAGCCAACATTCGCCAGAACGCGGTCGAACACCTGCGCGCGATCCGGGTGGACGAAGACGTCACCAACCTGGAAGCCATCGTCACGCAGTTCGGCGAGCGGACCGGGCGCCTGCCCAGCAGCATGTCGGAACTTGTGGCAGACCAACACTGGCGCGGCGTCCCAGTCGATCCCGACGGCAATCCTTACACGCTCACTGCGCAAGGCCACGTCGAAGTGCAGAACCCGGACGATTTCCCGTTCATCACCAAGGGCACGCCTCCGGGACATAAACCTGGGCCGCCAAAATTCCACACGAAGAGCTAGTAGAGGCCGCGATTCCGTATCATGGCTGTGAGCTTGTTGGTCCCCATCCGCATGGATTCGCCCCCACAAATCAGCGTGCTGCAGACCGCGTGGCAATGGTGGACCCACGCTGCCCGCTATGAGGGAACGCTCGCCGCAACGCGGCGCCTGCTGGGGGTGCTGTGGGAGTTCGCCCGCGATTCGACTCCGGATCGTCTGCGGGCGCGCTTTGGCGATGCCGACTACGACTGGGACTACCGCGTCAACACGACCAGTGGCGCCGTGGGATGGCGCGACCGGCTGGTGGGCATGTTTCATTCCGCGTACCAGCCGACCGAGCCGGCCGCGTTTCACGAGATGCTCGACGGTCTTCGGCAATGGATGCAGCAGATGCCGGGGCCGGGCCACACCACTCTCAACTTCCGCAACTTTACTTTTATCGATCTGGGCTCGGGCAAGGGACGCACGCTCCTGATGGCCTCGGACTATCCTTTCCGCCGGATCATCGGCGTGGAACTTCTGCCTTCGCTGCACCAGATTGCACAGGAAAATCTTCGCCAGTACAAAAGCGAGTCGCAGAAGTGCTTCGCCCTGGAATCGATCTGCGCCGACGCAACCGCTTTCCTTCTGCCCGCTGATCCGCTGGTGATTTTTCTTTTCAATCCATTCCCGGAATCGGGCATGCGGCAAGTGGTTGCTAACCTGGATCTATCCTTGGGCGAGCATCCCAGGCCGGTGTATGTGCTCTATCACAACCCGCTGCTGGAGCACACGCTGGGTGAAAGCGAGCATCTGAGGAAGATCGCGAGCACGCAACAGTGCTCATTGTTCACCCCTCAATAGGCCTCCACGGCAACCTGTACCCGCGGTGAATGACAACTGGGGTGTCACGGCTTACAATCGTGGCAGGCGTTCCCCCCGTTAGGAGCCTGCCCGTGTTTCCCTCCCGAGTTTGCGTGAGGGTTCTGACGCGTGGACGGATACCCGGTGAAAACGATCGAGATACGAGTTCGTTGGTTTCTCTTCGCAATTGCGGTGTCTATGACTGTGGCGCTCGTCAGCGCTGTTGGCTTAGCGGTTGACGTGAAGGCCGAGGCGGCCGCCGTCGATGCCCACTACAACCATCTGCGCTCGCTCGAGGCCGAGTTTACCGAGGTGTACCGCGGATCAGGAATGGAGCGTACCGAAACCGGGACCCTCTGGCTGAAAAAACCTGGCAAGATGCGGTGGGAGTACCGTTCTCCCAGAGAGAAGCTGTTTGTCAGCGACGGGAAAGATGCGTGGTTTTACGTCCCGGCGGACCGGCAGGCGCGAAAGACGGCGGCCAAGAAGCTGGAGGATCTGCGGTCCCCCCTGGCGTTCCTGTTGGGTAAGACCAAACTGGAGAAAGAGTTGCAGGGATTATCTCTCGCTCCAGATGTAGATCCGGCGTCTTCGGGGAACTTGGTATTGCGTGGGGTGCCACAGGCTCTGGCCGATCGAGTGAGCGAGATTCTGTTGGAGATCACGCCAGACCACCAGATTGCGCGGATCGTCATCCAGGAAGTAGACGGGGCAGCCACGGAATATCGCTTTGGCGAGATGAAGGAAGACGTGGCGATTGGGGAGGGGAAGTTCGAGTTCAAGCCTCCGGCGGGGACCGAGACGGTGGAAGGCGGGCTGGAGCCCTAAGCACAAGCTTCGTTTGGCGGACAGCCGAAGGCGGCTGTCCCCACATGAGTTGGATGGTTACTTGCGGTACTGGCAGGACGACGCTTCAGGGGTGGTTGGCGGCTTAGAATTGTAGTGAGAATGTTAGACTGAGCGATAAGGCGTAGCTCCGGAAAAGCGGCAGAAAAGTCGGCGAATGGCGGAATTTGTAGTAAAAATCGCGGATGATCGCGGGCGAGTCCAGCAGCACGTGGAGCAGGGCTACTCGGAAGCCGAAGTGCGCGACCGCTTCTCGCAGCAGGGATATCTCGTCTACTGGGTAAAGCCCCAGGGAATGCTGACATCGGGAGTGTCGCTGCGTAGGCGGCGGAGGCTGAAACAGAGCACGTTCCTGGTGTTTAACCAGCAGTTTTTGACGCTGATCCGGGCCGGGCTGCCCATCCTGAACTCGCTCGAACTGCTGATCAAGCGGCAGAAAGACGCGCAACTGAAACAGATTCTGGAGAACGTGCGGGACCGCGTCAAAGGCGGAGAACTGCTCTCCGACGCGTTCGCGGCGCAGGGGATCGTGCCCAAGATCTACACCACGACGCTGATGGCCGGCGAGAAGAGCGGCAACATCGACGAGGTTCTGACGCGCTATATCGGCTTTCAGCGGCTGGCGATGACGTTTCGCAAGAAGCTCTTCGTGTCGCTCATTTACCCGACGCTGCTGGTCACCGTGGTGCTGATCATGGTGACGTTCCTGTTTACCTACGTTGTGCCCAAGTTTGGCGAACTGTTCGAGAGTCTGGATCAGAAGCTGCCGGCGATCACGGTGTTCATGCTGGGGGTTGGGCAGAACGCCCAGAAGTACGCTCCGTATGCGTTGGTCGGGCTGGCCGTCTTCGGATTCGTGCTGTGGCGCTGGAAAGACACCGATCGCGGCGCGGACCGCATCGACCGCGTGATTTTAAGCACGCCGCTGCTGGGCGATATACGGCTGAAGCATCAGGTGGCAAGCTTCTCGCGCATGCTGGCGACACTGCTGCAAGGCGGCTTGCCCCTGGTACCGGCAATGGAAACGGCGGGCTCTTCGATGACCAGCCGGCGCATCCTAAAGGGGGTGATCCGCGCAGGTGTCCGGGTACGCGAGGGGCAGGGACTGGCAGGCAGCCTGGAGGAGCAGAAGATTTTTCCGGAGCTGGCGGTGGAAATGATTGAAGTCGGTGAGTCCACCGGAGCGCTGCCCGCCATGCTGAACTCGGTGGCTGAATTCTACGAGGAAGATGTGCAGACGGCGCTGGGAGCGTCGATGGCGCTGATTGAACCGATCATCCTGATGATTATGGCGGTTTTTGTGGGCGGAGTGCTGATCTCGCTGTATTTGCCGATCTTCAGTATGGGAGTGCACTAAGCGGTCGCGAACGCAGGTAAACGAATGGCAACAGCCGACAAAAAATCATTGTTCGTGAACGGTGGAAACGGCGGGCCGATCAGCCCGACGGGAAATCCCATCACCGATCTGGAGCGCGCGCAGGACGTGGCGCGGCGCTACCGCTGCGAATTCATCGACCTCTCGGGCTTCGAACTGCATCACGAGCTGTTCAAGAAAATCCCGGTCGAGCTGATGTTCCGCTACAACTTTGTGCCGCTGGAAGAGACGGGCGACGGCAAACTTGCGATCGCGATCGCCGATCCCAGCCAGCTGATGATGATCGACGAGATCAGCCTGCTGCTCAAGCAGCGCATCATCACCAAGGTTTCGACGCTCAAGCAAATCTCCGACATCCTCAAAAAGACCGAGCAGTCGCAGCGCGTGCTGGAAGAAGCCAGCGAAGGCTTCACCATCGTCCGCGAGGACGAAAACACGGGCGTGGAAGAGACGCTCACCATCGACAAGCTGACAGCGACGGGCGATACCAGCCCGATTATCCGTCTGGTCGATACCACGATTTTTACCGCGCTGCAGCGGCGCGCTTCCGATATTCATATTGAGACCCGTGATGACTCGGTGGTCATCAAATTCCGGATCGACGGCGTGCTGACGCAAGCCATGCCGCCCATCGGCAAGGAACACCACTCGACCGTGATTTCGCGTATCAAGGTCATGAGCGAACTCGACATTTCCGAGCGGCGCGTGCCCCAGGACGGCCGCTTCCGCGTGAAGTACAACGGGCGCGCTATCGACTTCCGTGTGTCCATCATGCCGTCGATTCACGGCGAAGACGCCGTGCTCCGCGTGCTCGACAAAGAGTCGATGAGCGAGAAGTTCCGCACGCTGACGCTCGACGTGGTCGGATTCGACGAGGACGATCTGCGCCGCTTCCGCCGTTACATCAAAGAGCCGTACGGCATGGTGCTGGTGACGGGACCGACGGGCAGCGGTAAAACGACTACGCTTTACGCCGCGGTCAACGAGATCAAGACCGACGAAGACAAGATCATCACCATTGAAGACCCGGTGGAATATCAACTGCGCGGCATCACGCAGATTCCTGTGAATGAGAAGAAGGGACTGACCTTCGCCCGCGGGTTGCGGTCGATTCTGCGTCACGACCCGGACAAGATCATGGTCGGCGAAATCCGTGACGCGGAAACGGCGCAGATCGCCATTCAATCGGCGCTGACTG
>DATDGW010000458.1:0-2660 GCA_036521895.1 Candidatus Sulfotelmatobacter sp.
ACATGCATGTCGTCTTCCAGGCGGACTCCGAATTCGCCCCGAATGTAAATCCCGGGTTCATTGCTGGTCGTCATGTTGGGCTGGAGTTTCGTAGCGTTCCCGCGTACCAGATAAGGCCACTCGTGCATGTCCATGCCCATGCCGTGCCCGAGGCGATGGGTGAAGTATTTGTAGTCGGGGCCGTAACCTCCCTCAGTAATCACTTTCCGGGCCGCCGCGTCTACCGAACCGCACTCTGCCCCTGGACGCGCGGCCGCCAGTGCCGCCGATTGCGCGCGGTGCACGATGTCGAAAACCTGCTTCATCTTGTCCGATGCCTTGCCTAGAACAAACGTCCGCGTGATGTCCGATTCATATCCTTCGACCGTGCAGCCATCGTCGATCATGATGATCGAGCCTTCGTGGATCACCTGGGGCGCGGTCGATCCGTGGGGAAAGGCGGTGTATTCGCCGACCATCACGCTCGCTTCACCCGGGAAGCCCATCTGCGCATACGCTTTGTCAATCAGTCCACTGACGTCGGGCGGGCGACATGGAAGGGGCATCTATCGGGTTTTCTTTTTTTGTGCCATGATTCTGAACGTATATATACGTACAGAACAGATGCGCTACAGAAAAGGAGACCCTTATGCCTGACGATCTCGCCACTTTGGAGGCCCAAAGATCTAAGCTTCTGGAGGAGTTCCTCCGCTTGAGTGATCTGCGACCGGGCTCCATTACCGCCGTGACCCGACGCTGCGGCAAGCCTTCCTGCCACTGCGCCAAACACAACGACCCAGGACATGACCCGCAATTTCGCCTCACTCGCCGCGTGTCCGGCAAGACGGTGACAGAAACCTTTCCCAATCCCAGCGCCCTGCGCAAGGCGCAGCAAGAAGTCGCCGAGTTTCACCGTTTCCAGAAGCTCAGCCAGGACCTGGTCGCCCTCAACGACAAGATCTGTCGACTCCGCCCGGTGGAGCAGCAACGGGGTGGCTGGAGCGAGCAGGAAAAAAAACGGCTGCTGCGATCCATCAAGAGGTGGCGCGGGAAGTAAATCAACTGCTCGGCCGGGTCTTTGCACAACGCCGAAAGGACGGCCGGACCGATCTGGAGGCGGTAGAGTCGGCCTTGCGAACGGCTCTCCACCAAGCCGGCGCCGCCGCCTTAAGCGAACTGCTGCAATTCGAAACTCCAGCGGCGGATCAGCGTCAGCTGCCGTGCCCATGTGGCCATCACGCCCAATATCAGGAAATTCGCTCCAAACCTCTCTTGACGATCGTAGGTCCGGTGCGCCTGGGCCGCCCCTACTACTTATGCTCCCAATGTCACGTTGGTCAGTTTCCGGTGGATGTCGAACTGGACATCGAAAATACGGAGTTCTCTCCCGGGGTGCGCCGCATGCATGCTCTGGTGGGCCAAGCGGCTCCGTTCGATCACGGTCGCGAGCAGATGCAACTCCTGGCCGGTTTGGAGGTAACCACCAAATCCGTGGAGCGTATCGCCGAGGCTATCGGGGGCGATATCGCCCAGCGCGAGCAAGGAGAGATCCAGAAAGCCCTGCAGTTGGATCTACCCGTTCTGGTCGGCCCGCCGATTCCCATCCTATATGTGCAAATGGACGGGACCGGAGTTCCGGTAGTGAAGAAAGAGACGGTGGGTCGGCAAGGCAAGACCGAGGGCCAACCCGCTCATACACGGGAGGTCAAGTTGGGGTGTGTGTTCATGCAAACCACCTGGGACCAGAAAGGCTTCGCCATCCGCGATCCGGATTCCACCACCTACACCGGGGCCATCGAAACGGCAGAAGAGTTCGGCAAGCGCATCTATCTGGAAACGCTAAAACGAGGTTGGAGCCGAGCGAAAAAGAAGGTGGTTATCGGTGACGGTGCGGAATGGATATGGAATCTAGTCGCCGAACACTTCCCGGACGCGATTCCGATTGTCGACCTGTACCATGCTCGCCAGCATCTGTGGGCGGTGGCGCGCCAGCTGTATCCCCAGGAGGAAGCCCAACAGAAAGCTTGGATGAAGGTCCACCAGAAGCGCCTGCTGGACAAGGGGAAAATCGAAAAACTGGTAGGCGCGCTGCGGGCCATCCACGCCGGCAATTCCTCCCTGGCCGAGAAGATTTGCACCGAGGCAGATTACTTCGAGAGAAATGCAGAGCGGATGCGTTATCCCAAATTTCGCCGCCAGCACTTGTTTGTGGGTTCGGGGGTGATCGAAGCCGGCTGCAAGACGGTGATCGGCTCTCGTCTCAAACAATCGGGAATGTTCTGGACTGTCCGGGGAGCCAACGCGATCCTGGCGCTGCGCTGCTCTCATCTCAATGGTCGCTTTGAGGACTATTGGGAGGAGCGCCGCGAGGCTCGGGCGGCATGACATCCACTTCTATGTCGCCCGCCCGCCCCGCTGTTAGATCCTAGGAACTGACTTCACCGACCGCGAAAGAAGAGGGCAATATGTCAAAAATAACTCCGTTCCTCTGGTTCGATGACCGGGCCGAAGAGGCCATGAACTTCTACACTTCCATTTTCAAGAATTCAAAGGTCGTCGCGTCAGCCGCTATGGCGATGCCGGGCCGGGACCGAAGGGAGCAGTCATGTTGGCAACATTTCAACCCGAAGGACAAGAATTTATGGCGCTGAACGGTGGCCCGCAGTTCGCGTTTACGCCCG
>DATDGW010000459.1:0-1505 GCA_036521895.1 Candidatus Sulfotelmatobacter sp.
GAACTGCAGAAGGACATAGGCAAATCGGCTGGGGAATGGCATTTGGACCTTGAGGGGAAAGATAAGCGGTAATTGTTTAGCGTAGGGGTACTTGCCCGCAGAATTTTGTTTGTTGTTCGTTCGCAGAGTAGTTAATCTGGCGTGTGGGACAAGAAACTTCAGAAAAGGTTGCCGCCTAGAGCGCGAGATTGAAGAGCTGAAGAAAGAGAACGAGCGACTGCGCCGTTTGTTGGACGAGGCGTTGCGATCGGCCAAGCGTCAAGTGGCCTTTTCTCTCGGCGGGTCCCAAGGCGCACCCGCAAAAACCTGGACGCAAAGCAGGAAGCCAGTACGGGCGGCGATGTCGTCGGCCGGTTCCCCGGAGTGTCGATGAGGTCATCGACGTACCCCATCGGCGCAGTGTCCGCATTGCGGAGGGGAGTGCAGGATGGGAGCATCGTATCCCAGTATCAGAACCGAGATTCCGGAACCACCAGTGGAGCGCATAGAGTTTCGCATTCATGTGGGATGGTGCTGGCGTTGCCGACGGCGGGTGCAAGGCCGGCATCCCGGTAGACCTCGGATGCGATCGGCAGTGCGGCTTCGCAACTGGGCCCCCGAGCGCTGGCCCTGGCCACGCAACTCAACAAAGGGTTGGGACTGCCCTACGGCAAGACGACAGCCGTGCCGGAGGAGGCCTTCGGACTGCGAGTGAGTCGCGGTGGACTCTGTCAGGCATTGCAACGTGTGGCCAACAAAGGGAACCGACCTATCAAGCGCTGGTGAAACAAGTTCGCGCCAGTCCCAGTGTGACTCCGGATGAGACCGGATGGAGAGTCGGTGGACAGCTGTGGTGGATGTGGGTCTTCAGCACCTCGCAGGTCAGCGTCTATGCGATTCCGCCGGGCCGTGGATTTGAACAGGCGGCGATGGTATGGGGAGCGGACTTTGCCGGCTTTCTGGTGCGCGATCGCTGGAGCGTTTCTCGTCGGTTTCTCCAGGCCCTGCACCAAACCTGCTTGGCCCATCTTGCTCCGGCGCTGCCGGGAGATGATCTTGGTGTCGGGAACGGGTGAAACGGTATTTCCGCGCACCCTACAAGCCATTTTGCAAGATGCTCTGCAGCTGCGCGATCGTCGCGAGGAAGGCCAGATTAGCGAGCGGGGAGTGGCCGTGGCCCCTGCGGGGAGCACGATTTCCATAGGCATTATCGCTGTGTATGTTCTTTCGGGCTCGAATACTATTAAAAGTAACAAGATCGACGCCGGTGGCGCGACCGGTATGATATTGAGCTATTGACGCCACGAACTCCGTAGTGCAGGGGAATGCAATCGCGAACTCCTCGACCGCTATCTCTGGGTGCGATGTATACGGTAGTAGCTTCTCCTCCGGCTTCACAGGAACTGGGAACACGATCACCGATGCAACGGTTGGAATGCAAATGCCAGATCCCAACGACAACATCACCACCCCGAACAATTACTATGCAACCGCCACGGCGGTGGCACCACACCCATGTTTTTGAG
>DATDGW010000460.1:0-1622 GCA_036521895.1 Candidatus Sulfotelmatobacter sp.
CGGCTTCCAGAGGGAAACGTGCAGGCCATGCAGCAGTTCATCGGGCAGAGTCCGTGGGAGTGGAACCCGGTTTGGGAGAGATTAGGAAGACGAATGACGGCCGAGTTGGAGCCGGATTCGGCTTGGGTGGTAGATGATACCGGGTTTCCCAAACAGGGCACGCACTCGGTAGCTGTGGAGCGACAGTACTCAGGTACGTTAGGCAAGACGGGCAACTGCCAGATCGCAGTGAGCGTTCATCATGTAGGCGAACAAGGAAATGTGCCGCTGGGATGGCGGCTGTATTTGCCGGAGAGCTGGGCTAATGACACCCAGCGGCGTAGAGAGGCGGGTATTCCAGAGGGAATCGTCTTTCGCAAGAAATGGGAACTGGCACTGGAAATCATCGATCAGATCCGGGAGTGGGGCCTGCCGGATCGAGTGGTGTTGAGCGATGCCGGCTATGGAGATGGCACCGAGTTCCGAGAAGAACTGGAAAAGCGAGAATTGAAATACGCCGTGAGTGTCCTGCCGCAAGTCGGAGTATGGCTGAAGCCACCCAAGATCACCCTGCTCAAAACCACAGGCAAGGGGCGTCCACCCACCGCGTCCCGCTATGGAGATCAACGGCCGACCACCGCGCAAGAGGCGGCTATGCAAACCAAAGGCTGGCGGACGATTCGCTGGCGCGAAGGAAGTAAGGGCTGGTTGGAGTCGCGCTTCTGGGCGACTCGTGTGCAGCCATCACATCGTTATCAGGACGGTAGACCGCCAGGCAAGGAAGCATGGCTATTAGTGGAGTGGCCGGAGTCTGAGAAGTCGCCGACCAAGTACTGCCTTTGCGACCTTCCCGCTGATTACTCACTGCGACGTATCGTACGACTCGTCAAATGCCGTTGGAAGATCGAACAGGATTATCACCAACTCAAAGAAGAACTCGGACTGGATCACTATGAAGGCCGCAACTGGCAAGGCTGGCACCATCACGTGACGATGGTCATGGTCGCACACGCTTTTCTCACACTGGAAACCTTGCGGAACAAAAAAAACTTCTGGGTGGACCCTGCCAAGGACGCGACGTGAGATTCAATATATCTTGTTCACCTGGACTGGCGTTTGCGCTTATTGCGGCGCCAAAGCCGGGATCTGTCGCAGCCCTTAGCACTTAACGTAGTAATACTAATCTAGACCGTGATGTTTTCGAAGGCTTTTGTCCGGCCATTCGCAATGATTACGTTCTTCACCAGGTTCTGGCTTGAAGATCCCCTCAATTTCTCCTGCAATATACTCGTAGTCCATGCGTTTCCTACTGGATTTCAACGGCAATTTCCAGAGCGTCATTGTGCAGCGTGATCCTCAACTGATAGCGCTGAGTTCTCCGAATAACTCAACCGCCCTGTTCCTTTCGGTAAGTCTGCGTGAGGAGGCAGCTCATACTCGCCCGGCGCCGTCGCGCCCGAACATTAACAAGGATCGGGATGCCGGAGTGTTGCAGGCTGGAGCAGACAATTATAGGTCGATCAAACGGCGTACGGTCCGCGCTGCACCGCTGATAGTCTTGTCGCCACTCGCTTCTTTTTTGAGCCTGAAGCTGAAATCAAGCTTGCCATCTTCGCTGCGGTTTATCTCGATCTCGATCGTCG
>DATDGW010000461.1:0-2139 GCA_036521895.1 Candidatus Sulfotelmatobacter sp.
AATCGATGGCATACAGCGAGTCATCCGGTCTCGACCAAGGTTCTCTGGCACGCTTGCCAGCAGGCCGCCGACCGCGCCGGCCTTGAACACAAGCACATTCATCCCCACACTCTGCGCCACTGCTTTGCTACGCACCTGCTCGAAGCCGGCGCCGACCTGCGCACCATTCAGATGCTGCTGGGACATCGCGACCTTGAAGAGACGACAATCTATCTGCATCTGTCCCGGCGGCATCTCAGCGCCACCGGCAGTCCGCTGGATGCGCTCCCCATCCGAAGAGAAGGAGCGCCGACACAGAGCGCATGAACCGGCCTCCTCTGGAGGTGGCCGACATCGTTCGCTGTGCCGGGCAGTCCTTCGTTGAGCGCAGTCACAAGTGGATCAACGGACAACACGAAAAGGTGTTGCTGGCCATCACACGCTGCCGAACCGCAGCGCTGGGTGGACATCGCGATCAGTGCGCGGACTGCGGACATACTGCCATCTCTTACAACTCGTGCAGAAACCGGCACTGCCCCAAGTGTCAGGGCAACGCCCGCCTGCGCTGGCTCCAGGCGCGGGAGCAGGAGTTGCTTCCCACCAGTTACGTGCACGTGGTCTTCACCATGCCGCGGGAACTGGCTCCGCTCGCCTTGCAGAATAAACGGCTGGTCTATAACCTGCTGTTTCACGCCAGCGCTGCAACGCTGCTGGAGATCGCCCGCGATCCACGCCACCTTGGAGCCGAGATCGGCTTCTTCAGCGTGCTCCATACCTGGGACCAGCGACTGCAACATCATCCCCATGTCCACTGCGTGCTGGCCGCCGGCGGTCTCGCTCTGGACCACTCCCGCTGGATCTCCTCCCGCCGCTCCTTCTTCCTTCCCGTCAAAGTGCTCGGTCGTGTCTTCCGCGGCAAGTTTGTCGCCGAACTCAAGACCGCCTTTCACGCCGGCACACTCCAGTTCCACGGACATCTCTTACCGCTCGCGGAACCGCGCGCCTTCGCCTCGTGGCTGCGACTACTGTTCCGTCACGACTGGGTCGTCTACTCCAAGCGCCCTTTCGGCGGGCCAGAACACGTGCTGCGCTATCTCGGCGCTTACACTCATCGCGTCGCCATTTCCAACAGCAGGTTGGTTGCTCTTGCCAACGGCCACGTCACCTTTCGCTGGCGCGACTCCGCTCACGGCAACCAGAAACGGCTCATCGCCCTGCCGGTCGAAGAGTTCTTGCGCCGCTTCCTCCTGCACCTGCTACCGCGCGGGTTTATGCGCATCCGCAACTTCGGCTTTCTCGCTAACCGGCGGCGAGCAGAACTTCTTCCGCTTTGTTTGCGGTTGCTTCAGTCATCCGATCATCCAGCGGTTGCAACTGCCTCGCCGGCGGCGCTGCCCATTCCCTCGCTGTGGCGATGTCCGCTTTGCGGCGGAACCATGCAAGTTGTCGAGCGCCTCTCCGCCGCGCAACTCCTCCTCCGATCTCCACCTCATCGCAGCCGGTGCGCCGCTTGAATCCACATTTCCAGCCTCGAATCTCGCTCGTGCTTCGGCGCGCACGCTGGTTCTGTCTCTCGCATTTGTCAGGATGCAGTATGGTGGTGCGATTCAGACTCTCTGATGCGCTTCCCCACGCCCGTTCTCTCTGCGACCCGCTCCTGAAACCCAAGCGCTCTGACCGCAACGGCAATCTCGCCAACGATCAAGACCGCCCCATCCAGATACAAATCCCATAGTCCCGCGGGGCGGCTTCCTTCAAGTCGCTGTATCTGAAGCGCCCCTCCACAGCGTCTCAACTCCCCGCTCTTCGCTCGGGGGCGCTTCAGATACAGCACTAAGACTTCTGGCCAGCGTCGTTTTAGAGTCCATCCTTAGGCATAACTTCCGGATTGCCCGTTATCTAGGACCGAACGGGACAGGACGATCAATCCACGTGGAAAAATTCAAACAAAAATAATAGAAGCATTCGAAGTGTCGCAGCGTCGATTAGCAGCGTCATCCCGAAGCCTTTTCGGGTCGTGAATGTCTTGACGACTTTCTTTCTTCCTCTTCCGAGCGAGTACGTCTTCATCGTGCTCACCGATAACAAAAAGGAACATCAATCTAGGCTGACTTGGGCGTTTGCGTTTATCTGTCCGGCTCAGGTCCTTCCGCGAGCTTG
>DATDGW010000462.1:0-1764 GCA_036521895.1 Candidatus Sulfotelmatobacter sp.
GATCAGCGACGTAGAGATTGCCACCAACGTCCAGCGCCATTCCGTTAACACCCATGGAGAGGCCTAGCCTAGCTAGCAGCCCGTGGCAGAATACCTCTATCCCGAAACTGCTCGCGACGCTGGCGTGAACCTGATTTCCGGGAAGAATTGCGAGCGGAAGTGCTCGGCCCCATTCCAAAGCGCTCTCCACGCGCTCTGGATCGCGAAAACGGCGGACAGGAGCGCGGTTAGGGCGTTTGTTCGCCCCTGGGCTTGCCGTGGCTTGCCCCAACCGCTCAAATTCCGCAGCAGCAATCCGATGTTGAACCCAGCCGCCTGCACCAGCACTCGCTTCAACACATTGTCCGTGCCACGTACCTGGCACCGCCGCATCGCGCCGGTCTCATAGCAGTGCGCGAAACTTCGCTCGCATAACTCGCCGCGCAGCTTCTGCAATCGCTTCGACCGCTCCGCACGCACTCGACGCCGGTTTGCGTACACGCATTTTTGTTCTGGCTCGCGACCCGACCAGTGCCGCTTGCCACGCTCCGGCTCCGGAACATAACTGCGGATCTCGCGCTCGGCCAGGTTCGCCAACACCGCGCCGCTGTGATAGCCCTTGTCCATCACCACTTCTTCGATCCCCGCCGGATGCGATTCCCTGGCCTCGTGTTGCGCCGCCTCCAGCGTCTCCGTGTAACTCGTCGTGTCGCCGCGATCCGCTGGTTGCACCGTCACCGCGAGCAGCGCACCGGATGCCAGATCCACGGCGTGCTCGGCTTTATACGCCAACTTCGTGCTCCCGTCCTTCATCTTCGTGATGCGCGCCGATGGGTCATTCGGATTTCTCCAATCCTCGTTCGACGCTTTCTTCTTGCGCTTGCGATCCAGCCGCGCCAACTGCTCTTGGGTGGGGTTCTCGATGCCTTCGGCCGCGGCCAACTGACGCAGATACTCGTCGTAGCTCACGCCCGTGTCGCGCCGCACCAGACTCTTCATCGATGCGTTCGCCTGTAACGTTGTCGCGTCGATGCACACGCTCTGCCCCTCGGCCAGTCCATGCTTGCGCAGAATCTTCAGCACCCACTTCATCACCGCTCCATGGGTGTGGACTGCATACAGCCGCCGCGTCCGCGACACCGTCGAATGATCCGGCGTTGGCTCGATCAAATCGTAGCCCAGGAATTTGCGCGTGCTGAAACTGTCGGCCGCGCGCCACGCGATGCCGCGTTCCGAATCGATGCCCTCGAAGTAACCCAGCAGTTGCATCCGGAAGTACGTTCCCGGAGTGATCGATGGACGGCCCGAACTGCTCTTGTAATACTTCCGGCAGATCGCTTCGATGCGCTGATCAAACTTCTCCGCGTTCAGAACCGTGTTGAGCCGTTCGTAAAATACGTGCCCCGGAGTCGTGACGATCTCGCTCGACGCCACCCACAAATCCTGCTGCTTCTCCCGATCCTTCTTGCGCCCCATGCCCATGCTGATAAGACGCTTCAAACAGAATCAAGGTCACATGTTTTGGAAGGTTTTTACCACGGGCTGCTAGAGAGCTTGAACCTCCGAATGTTGCCTGTAACTTCCGGCGCGTCTTATCCGTTCTGGTCACCCGACAGCCAATGGGTCGGGTTCTTTACCGAAAACAAGTTGAAGAAGATTAACGTGACAGGAGGGCCGCCGGTAATACTCTGCGATGTAGTGCAGGGCCGCGGTGGAACTTGGAGCCAGAATGGCGTTATAGTTTACGCCAGCTACCAAAAGGGTTTGTTCAGAGTGTCAGCTGCG
>DATDGW010000463.1:0-14662 GCA_036521895.1 Candidatus Sulfotelmatobacter sp.
ATTTTCGTCGCGGTCCTCGGGGCTGCCGGGTGGTTCGCCTGGGCTTTGCTCACGCCCGCCGAGCCCGCCGGACAGGTCTTCGTCATGCTGCGCCCGGGGTACTCCACTCATCGCATCGCCGCCGAACTCAAGAAGGCGGGCATCATCCGCAGCGAGAAAGCCTTCGTCCTCTGGCACTACTACCATCACGGCCGTTCCCTCAAAGCCGGGGAATACCTCTTCGATCAGCCATCGAACATCATCGACATCCAGAAGCGCCTGCGCCGGGGCGACGTCTACTTCCATACCGTGGTGGTGCCTGAGGGCTACACCATGTTCGACATTGCCCGCGCCGTCGAAGCCGCGGGTCTCGGCTCCGCCGACGACTTCCTCAAGGTAGCCCAGTCCGACACCGCCCTGATTGCCGACATCGCTCCCGGAGCGCGCTCGCTCGAGGGATACCTTTTCCCCGAGACCTACGAATTCTCCCGCATGATGACCATGCCCGACATGGCCGCAGCCATGGTCAAGCAATTCCGCCAGGTCGCGCACCAGATGAATTTGATCTCGGGAGAGGCCACACAGGCGAGACTGAGGGTCGTCGCGGAGCGGAGGTCGCACGTCGGAGCACCCTCTGAACCCCCGCATGACGTGGAGCGCACTGTGATCATGGCGTCCATCGTCGAAAAAGAAACCGCCGTCGCCGATGAGCGCCCGCTGGTCGCCAGCGTCTACTACAACCGCCTGGCCAAGAACATCGCCCTCGACGCCGACCCTAGCATCATCTACGCCGAACTCTTGGCGGGAACCTATCAGGGCGCCCTCCATCATGCGGACATGCAGTTCCACTCGCCCTACAACACATATCGAAACGCAGGCCTGCCCCCCGGCCCCATTGGCAACCCCGGACGCAGCGCCCTCGAAGCCGCCATGCACCCTGCGCAAAGCGACTACTACTATTTCGTCGCCGACGCCCAGGGCCACCACCTCTTCGCTCACACCATGGAAGAGCACAATAAGAATGTAGCGGCCTACCGAAAAGCCATGCGTGGCCACTAGTAACCGAACTCAGGAAGCACGGATGGCAGACCTACCGAATGTGTTCGAGTCGAATACGGCCAAACTGAAGGACCTCCATGAAGCGATCCACACGACACTCGCGCGCCGCAGCGAGAGCCCAGCTCGTCGTGCCGTTGGGGAAGACGCCTGTCGCCGCTTCCACGCTGAGTATGACTCCCTGGCTTTTCCGGGCGGTCTCGCGAGAGCATTCTCTCAACTGGAGGCAGGAGATCCTACAGCCATTGAAATGGCGGTGCGCTTCTCGAAGCTGATCCTTACTTCTTCCGGCCGGGTTATCACAGAAGACTTCATCAAGCATCTCTGCAAAAATCCGCTTTCGGAAGATCAGAAGAAGCGTCTGCAGGAAGTCATTTTTGCGCGAATCAGAGGTCGCGACACCGGCGAGAATTTCGCGCCTCCTGCCGTCTTGCGCGCGTCGTGACGGAGCCTGCATTCCAGAAGCAGGTTGCCGAGATGGCAGGCCCCTCGAATGGGACGGTTCCGCGACACACACGGAGGGTGCTCGAATATTTGGAATCGACGCCTGCCAAGAGCTCGAGGCGCGATGTTGGTGGCTCAACGTCTAGAATCTGAAATCCGCTTTTCCATCCAACCCTGCAGAATCAAAATTGCCGCCATTCGATCCACGGCCTTACCCCGCTTCTCGATCGACAAATCCGCCTCACGCAACAACCGGTTCGCTTCAACCGACGTGAGCCGCTCATCCCATAGATGCACCGGCAGCCGAAATCTTTTTCGCAATTCCTCCGCGAAGATTTGCATCTTGTCCGACTGAATCCCTTCCGCTCCGCTCATCCGTAGCGGTAACCCCACAACAATTTCGCGCACGTCATACTCCTGAATCACCCGCTGCAGATGTTCAAAATCGCGCCGCTTGGTTGTTCGCTGCAACGTGTCGAGCCCCTGGGCAGTAATCCCCAGCGGATCCGACACCGCAACCCCAATCCTGCGCGATCCAACATCGAGCCCAAGCACCCTCCCCACGGGAAGATCCCGCCCGCTCCGGTTTTGGGAGGTAGCCTCGTCCGGAATTGGATCTCTCTGCCTAGAATCCACCGCCCGATTATATGCGCGGGCACCATCCCGCTCGTAACACATTGTTTTTGAATAACCTACACGACACCAGTTTCCACGAAAGGCGTCATCCCGACCGGAGCCCTTCTTCAGGCGAAGGGAGGGATCTCGCCACTCCCCGCCACTCCCCCGATTGCCTTGCTTTGAGCAGTGCCGCGGAGTACCATACTGTCAGGACTGTTAGAGCTTCTCCCCACGAACCGTCGCCTTCCCTCTGGGTACCGAAATATGAGTGGTACGGACTTGAACTTCCACATCGGCGATAAGGTCGTCTATCCCAATCATGGGGTAGGGGTTATTGAACAGATTAGCAGCCGCTCGATCGGTACGACGGTCGAAAGGTTCTACCTGCTCAACATCAAAGCCAGCAGCCTCAAGGTAATGGTCCCCTGCCAGAACGCCGGCAGCGTCGGCCTGCGCCGCGTCGTCCGCAACGGCGAAATCCAGAGAGTCCTCGACGCCCTCTCGGTCAGTGAAAACGGCAGCAACGGCGACTGGAAAGACCGCTTCAAGGAAAACTCCGAGCGCATGCGCACCGGATCGCTCCTTGAAGTCGCCAGCGTCCTCAAAAGCCTGATCGCCCTGCACCAGGCCAAACCGCTTTCCTTCCGTGAAAAGAAGATGCTGGAACGCGCCCGCTACCTCTTAGTCAGCGAACTAGCCATGGCCCGCAACTGCGAAGAATCCAAGGTCGAAGAGATCCTCACCACCGCCCTGGCCAAATGCAAGCTCCGCTTCCCCGAAGCCTCAGAATTCCAAGCCTAAGAATCCGGAAACCAGCGGTCTAGTTCAGGACGACCTCCGCTTACGAATCGCCAGGCTCTTGCGCCTAGCCTGACCCATCCGTCGATCCCTCGTATAATCTCGCGGATGGCATCTTCTGAATTGCCCTTTGGCATTGATCGCTCCCGTCTCCGGCTCGACGGTGGAGATCCTTATCTGTGCCTGCACTTCGTTATCGTCTTCGTGCGCGATCAGGAACGAAGCCTGCGTTTCTTCGCCGACAAGCTGAGTTTCCGCGTCGTGGTGGACCATACCTTTGAGGACGGCAACCGCTGGATCGAGGTCGCGCCTCCCGACGGCACTGCCCAATTAGGCATCGCGTTGCCCATGCCCGGAAGCGACCCGGAAAAACTTATCGGCGGTCCGACGGATATCTACTTCATCACCGAGGACCTCCCGGCCAAGTACAAAGAGTGGAGCGAACGCGGCGTCCACTTCCAATTCCCACCCGAGGTTCCTGCGTGGGGCGGAACTCATACCCGCTTTGAAGATCCCGATGGAAATTCCTTCGGACTGGTCGGCTTCGACGAACTCACACGCGGCGTCGAAACTCATCGCCGCGCCCTCGCGCAGAAGCTTGAAGCCGAACGCCGCGCCGCCCAGGAACTGGAAATCGCCAAGCAGTTCCAGTCCCGCCTGTTCCCCCAAATTCATCCCGAAGCCAAGACCCTCGAATACGCCGGCCTGTGTCTGCCCGCCCGCCAGGTCGGCGGAGATTACTTCGACTTCCTCAACCTCGGCCGGCACGAGCTCGGCCTCGTCATCGCCGACGTCTCCGGCAAGGGGATCGCCGCCGCTCTCCTCATGGCCAACCTGCAAGCCAACCTGCGCAGCCAGAGTTCCCTCGCCTTGGACGATCCAGAACGCTTGCTTCAATCCGTGAACCGCCTGTTCTACGAAAACACAACCGACAGTGCCTACGCCTCTCTCTTCTTCGCCGTCTATGACGACCAGTCACAGCGCCTGCGCTACGCCAACTGCGGACACCTCTCCGGCCTCATCCTGCGCGCCGACAACACCTGCCAGAAACTCGACTCCAACGGCACCCTGCTGGGACTCTTCAAGAACTGGGATTGTTCAATCGAAGAATGCACCCTTAAGCCAGGAGACCTGCTAGCCCTCTACACCGACGGCATCACCGAAGCCTCAGACCACAATGGCAAAGAATTTGGAGAAGAATGTTTAATCGAGCGCCTCCGACAGCTTCGAGATCAATCTTGCCAGTCCGCACTCGAAGCCATCACCGAGGAAGTCCGTCGCCTGAATCCCACAGATCAATACGACGACATCACCCTGATCCTCGCAAAATGCAAGACCAAGTGATTTCGGTTTCCTCCGTGTCCTCCATGACTTCAGGGATTGAATTGTTTAAGAGGCGCGCTCTCCGCAACTCCGCGCCCGCTCCAGCAGCAGATTCCTCTCCCGCACATTGCGCGTGACCGAGGCCGCCCGCTCAAACTCCGCCCGCGCCTCTTCCATCCTTCCCAGCTTCTTCAGCAGATCGCCCCGCACGCTGGGCAGCAGATGATAATTCTCCAGCGCCGGATCGCTCACCAGCGAATCCACCAACTCTAGCCCCAGCGCCGGACCATGTGCCATCCCCACCGCGACCGCCCGGTTCAACTCCACCACCGGCGAAGGCGCCACCTCCCCCAACTCGCCATACAACTCCGCAATCCGCTGCCAATCCGTTTCCTCGCCGCTCCTGGCCCGCGCATGACAAGCCGCAATCGCCGCCTGAATCGCATACGGCCCCCGCATCCCACCCAGCCTCTCCGCCTGCTCCAACGCCGCCAGCCCTCGGTGGATGAGCAATCGATCCCACCGCGCGCGATCCTGATCCAAAAGCAGAATCGGCTCACCCGACGGATTCACGCGCGCCTTCGCCCGCGACTCCTGAATCTCCATCAGCGCCACCAGCCCGTGCGCCTCCGCCTCGTTCGGCACCAGCCCCACCAGAATGCGCCCCAGCCGCAGAGCCTCTTGACAAAGAGCTGGCCGCAGCCAGTCATCGCCGGCCGTCGCTGAGTACCCTTCATTGAAGATGAGATAGAGGACCTGCAGCACCGACGCCAATCGCGCCGTGAATTCCTTCCCCCGCGGAACTTCGAACGGTACCTGCGCTTCGGTGAGAGTCCGCTTCGCTCGCACAATCCGCTGGGCAATGGTCGGCTCGGCCACAAGATAAGCGCGGGCAATTTCCTCGGTAGTGAGCCCGCCCAGCAGCCGCAACGTGAGAGCCACCTGCGCTTCCGTCGACAACACCGGATGGCACGCAATAAACACCAGCCGCAGCATATCGTCGCCAATGAAGTCATCCATGGCAGCCGCCAGATCGGGCACCGCCATCTCCCGCTCCGCCACCTCGCGGCCGAGGTCTTCGTGCTTGCGTTCGATGAGCGTGCCTCGGCGCAGGAAGTCGATCGCACGATGTTTCGCACTACCCATGAGCCAGGCGCCCGGATTTTCCGGAATCCCTGACTCGGGCCATTGCTCCAGCGCAGCCACGAGTGCGTCCTGGGCGAGTTCTTCCGCCACGCCGACATCTCGCACGATGCGAGTCAGCCCAGCACTCACCCGGGCCGACTCGATCTTCCAGACCGCCTCGATCGCGCGATGTGTCTCGGTGGCACCCACTGCCACCGATCACACCATGTTCAGCCCTTCAGCGCAACCTCGGACCGGTGGCTACTCGCCGTGCAGTTTCGCTCTGCGTCCTCTTGATAGATCTGCCGGAGTTCGCATTCTCCTTCTCCGGCCACCTTAAGGAAGTCCTTCGCCAGCTGGATCGCCTCTTCCTTGGAATTCGCCTTCAGAATCGCGAATCCGCCGACGACCTCCTTGGACTCAGTAAACGGTCCATCCGTCACCGAGAGCGTTCCGCCCGAACGCCGCACCCGCGCGCCCAGCGTCGATGGCAGGCAGCCTTCCGTCGCCACCAGCCAGCCCGCCTTAAACCCCTCTTCGATCAGCTTGCCCATCGCCGCCATTTCCTCCGCCGAGGGCGGGCTGTTGCGCTCAACTGACTTGTAGATACTTAGGAATTTCATCGCAGTTCTCCTTAATGTTTATGGGTTGTTTTGCAAGCCGGTTCGACCACCTTCTACTGGGTCAATCAACCCGCGCTCTATCAATACGTCGAACCAGTAATCGCCAGATCGACACGAAAATTCAAAAATCTCTCATTTCTTTTTCGCGATCTGCTCGGCCAGTTTCCGCTCCTGCTCCCGAAGTTCGGGGGTAAAATTCTCTCCGAAATCCGCCGCCTCAAACACTGGACGAATTTCCACATTGGTCTCGTCTCGGTGAGGATTCGGGCAACGCTTCAGCCACTCCACGGCTTCGTCCATGGAACGCACCTGCCACATCCAGTAGCCGGCAATCAGTTCCTTGCTTTCGGTGAACGGCCCGTCGATGACAGTGCGCTTCGCTCCCGAGAACACCACCCGCTTGCCCTTCGAACTGGCCTGCAGCCCCTCGCCCGCGAGCATGATCCCGGCCTTCACGAGTTGCTCGTTATATTTCCCCATCGCAGTGAGAAGCTCCGTATCCGGTAGAACCCCGGCCTCGGATTCGTTGCTGGCTTTTACGATGACCATGACTCGCATTGTGTTTCTCCTTATTCTGAGGATTGAGCGGGCCCACATCCTAGTCCCGCCTCTATACATACGTCGAAGGGGAAACCCCCCAAATCGACATGCCCCAACGTTCCATTTTGCCGTCCTGCCGCCTAGAACAGGGATCCATCCTAGACCAGCCGAATCCGCAAGCCCGCAGCCGGCGGCCGGAAGCCGGGGTTATAATGTCCGAAGCCTTGCCGTAACCTCATGACAGACGCCATCAAACGAAAACTGCAGGAAGAAATCAACGCGCTCGAACACGAGTTGATTCACGAACTTCCTAAAGAGATTAAGAAGGCCGCCGCTCTCGGCGACCTCAGCGAGAACGCCGAGTATCACATGGCCAAGCAGCGCCAGGAGTTCGTCAAAGCGCGCGTCCGCCAGCTCGGCAAGCGCTTGGCCGATCTGTCGATGGTCAACATGGCTAACATCCCCCACGACAAAGTGGGCCTCGGATCCACCGTCAAGGTTTTCGACAACACCAAGAACGAAGAGATGCAGTACAAGCTGGTGACGAGCGAAGAATCCGACGTAGCCACAGGAAAGATCTCCACCACCTCGCCGATCGGCCGCGCGCTCCTCAATAAGAAGGTAGGAGACGAAGTAATCGTGGTCTCCCCCAACGGCAAGCGCGAACTGGAAATCCTGAGCCTCAGCACCATCCACGACGAAATCGCCGACGAACCGAAAGAGGCAGGCGCGTAAATGATGGCCGGCCGAGAAGCTTATCGAAGGCGTCATCCTGAGCGGAGCCGCCTTTCAGGCGAAGCGAAGGATCCCGCGCGGACCACCACGACTCGAGGCTCGCAGCAATGAACGCCTCGTCTTCCATAAGCTGGACCAGCGCCTTCGGCCGCGCCTGCGGAGTCCTGCTCGACACCATCGTGCGCTGGCTGGCGCTCTCCCGCATCAATCCCAACGTCCTCACCTTCATGGGATTGGTCGTCAACACCTGGGCCGCGATCCTGTTCGGCTCGGCCAACGCCGCCAACCAGAAGCGCATGTTCATCTACGCCGGCCTGGTGATCATCTTCTCCGGCTTCTTCGACCTGGTCGACGGACAAGTCGCCCGCGCCACCAACCGCGTCACCCGCTTCGGAGCCTTCTTCGACTCTGTCGTTGACCGCTACAGCGACGCCAGCCAATTCCTCGGCCTGCTCGTCTTCTACGCCCGCGGCGGACGCTTCTTCTACGTCGTCCTCACCGCCTTTGTCATGATCAGCGCCATCATGGTCAGCTACACAAGAGCGCGCGCCGAAAGCTTGATCGGCTCCTGCCGCGTCGGATTCATGGAACGCCCCGAACGCCTGGTCCTCGTGATCCTCGGAGCTCTCTTCAACCGCATGGCGCCAGTGTTGTGGGTGATCGCAGTCCTAAGCACAATCACGGTCATCCACCGCATGCGCTACACCTGGACGAGAACGCAAGACTCGCCAGTAGCTGTCACCCCCCACCAAGCCGCCTAACTGTGAATTGAGAATTCACGCTGAGCTCAGCCGAAGGTTCGCGCGGTCGCTCTTTATTCGGTCCGAATGTTACTTTTACCGATCGCGAATCTAATCTAATCTCTTGACCGGTGGTGCTCATACCAATAGAGCCAATCCACCAAAGGACGGTTCAGCATCTGAACGATGAGGAACTCCGAGCCGTGCCAAACTGAGAGTCGCCTTCGGCCTGAAGTCTCGCGCCGGACACACAATCCACCTACGCACCCTTGTGCTGGGCGAAGAGGGAAAAAGTAATACGCAACTGCCCAGAAGCTGCTGCAAGAAGAGAGGAGTTTCTAGAAACCAAAATGCATGCTCACCCAGTCCCTTGCCGGAGCCTGAGTTTGTACACACGCCGCCCAAACCTCAGCGGTGACATCTGCCCCCCCTTACGTTCCACGGCTCAATCGTCCGATCGTGTCACAGCCGAGAGGCGAGGGCTTGGGATTTCAGGCCATGGCTGTAAGTCGTTATTTTACAAAGTCTTACGTATAAGCCCAAACGGCTCAAGATTTTGCGAGGGGTCAGGCCCACCGTCAAGCAGTAACCCGTTTAGAAACAATATTTTGGCGAGCCGGCAAGGAAAAAAATAATCGGGGGCATGTCAACATGGCTCCCGTGTTCTCAATATTTTGCCCGCAAGATATTGAGCCCCATAGACTCTCTTGGCGATTTTCCACTAACTGCATGATTCCGGTAGACCGGAAGGGGGTACCCATGTGCTGACATCCAAAGCCGGCTAAGCTCGCAACACCGAAAGCTGGGAGCGGGACGACTGACTACCGGGTACTGAGTACTCCTGCTATCCTATCGAGTCGCATCGCCAATTCTAAGGACAACTCTTGCCGACGGATCCCGTTCTGATCGTTCACGGTGGCGCGTGGGCTATGCCTGATGACATGGTTGACGCCCACATCCACGGCGTGACGAACGCTCTGGCTGCGGGATGGCGCGCGCTTGAGCGCGGCGGCACGGCCCTCGACGCCGTCGAGGAAGCCGTCGTCATCCTGGAAGACGACGAGACCTTCGACGCCGGACGCGGCAGCTTCCTCAACCGCGACGGCAAAGTCCAGCTTGACGCCCTCATCATGGATGGAGCCACGCTCCGCGCCGGAGGCGTCGGATGCGTCGAGCGCCTGCGCAATCCCGTGCGCGCCGCCCGCAAGATTCTCAGCGAGAGCCCGCACGTTTATTTTGTGGCAGAAGGCGCGGAACGTTTCGCCGCCGAACACCGCGTCGCGCTCTGTAAGAATGAAGACCTCGTCATCCCGCGCGAAGTCGAGCGCCTGCGCCAGTACCAGGCCGAAGCCGCACGTCGTCCTTCGTCGCAAGATGGCAACGATCTGTTCGCGCCCAGCCCTCACGATGTGACGATCTCGCACGACACCGTCGGTGCAGTCGCGCTCGACCGCAACGGCAACATCGCCGCCGCCACATCGACTGGAGGCACGCTGAACAAGGCTCCCGGGCGCCTCGGCGACTCCTCGCTGATCGGCTGCGGCTGCTACGCGAACAACGAGAGCGCCGCCGTCTCGACGACAGGATGGGGCGAACCCATCATGAAGCTAGTCCTAGCGAAGTGGACCGCCGACCGCATTCAGGCCGGCAATCTTCCCGAGTGGTCTGCACAAGAGGCGATGAACTACCTGAAGCAGCGCCTCGACGGCCACGGCGGCATCATCGTCCTGAACCCCGAAGGCCACTTCGGCATCGCCCACAACACCCCGCGCATGGCCTGGGCGTACAAGACCGTGAAGAAGCAAGAAGCAGGCGTCGTACGCAGCAGCTTCTGACACGGAAATCCGATTCCTGCGGCATCACACGCCGCGTTCTCGCGCCAATTTCCTGCCGGTCACGTGATAGAGCCGAAAGAAACCGAAGTTCAGGATTGCTCCCAGCCAATAACGCAGCGAGCCGACGCGCGCACGTTTCGCATCGACGCCATTCTGACGAAGGGTATGAAGGCAGGTGTCTGTAAAGATAAAGTCCCGCAGCGCGACGTATCCCCCAGGTTTCAGCACACGGGCAATTTCCTGAACCATCTTCTCGCGGTCTGCGTCGGTGGTCACTTCGTGCAGCACGAAGTTGGAGACGACGATGTCGAACGCGCCGTCTGGGAAGGGCAGCTTTCTCGCGTCGGCCTCTTTCACCTCAACCCGGTCTCTCACGCCTTCGAGCATGGCGTTTTCCAGCGCGGAATTTGGACGGTTGCCCGTGATCGCCTTCGCTAGCCAAACGTCAACGCCCACCGCGTGGCCTGTCGTCAAACGATGCGCGGCGGCGACCAGCAGCAATCCTCTCCCGCAGCCGATGTCGAGCACCATCTCGTCGCCACGCCACGGAACCGAGTTGAGGAACGGTTCGCGCATGCGGAGCTTGCCGACTCTGCTGTAGTAGACCAGACTGACCGCACCCTGCTGGCAGTACGCTCCTGCGATGATTCCGATCCAGCGCATCGGGAGACCAAACAAATGAGGGCGCAGCAGTCCTGCTGCGAGCGAGATCGTTCCCACGACTAGCAGTCCCGCAATGATGACCGGCGAATCGAGGCCGTAATCGGGCTTGGGCGGCTTCATGTTCAGGGACCGTCGAAGTCAATCGGGAAGGGATCTACAGCCAACCTTTAGTGCGCGCGATGCGCGCGGCTTCCACGCGATTGCTCGCACCTAGTTTGCTAATCGCTTCCGATAGATAATTCCGCACCGTGCCATCTGACAGTCCCAACTCACCAGCGATGTCGCCGCTGGCCATGCCTTCGCCCGCCAGGCGCAGCACTTGGCGTTCGCGGTCGGTGAGCGGATCCATTTCGCCCCAGGCTTCGGTCGCGAGTTCGGGATGGATTACGCGCAGCCCCTGATGCACGCGGCGCACGGCGTCTGCGAGTTCTTCCGCGCGCATGTCTTTCAGCAGATAGCCTGAGGCTCCAGATTCCAGCGCACGGCGCAAGTATCCCGAGCGCGCGAACGTAGTGACGATCACGACACGCGTCCCGGTCCGTCGGCGTTTTAGCTCCGCGGCCACGTCTAGACCGCTCATGTGCGGCATTTCAATGTCGGTGATGAACACGTCGGGCTTGTGTGCGAGCACGGCTTCGAGCGCTTCTTTGCCGTTGCCCGCTTTGGCCACGACGGAGATGTCGCCTTCAATCTCAAGCAGCGCAGCGAGTGCGCCGAGAACCATGCCCTGGTCTTCGGCCAGCACCACGCGGATGGTTTTGCGTCCTTCTTTGCTGGCGTGATTCAATTCCGGCTGCCTTCGCCTTGCGGCGCGACCTGTTTCAGCGGCAGAGTAATGATGAGAGTCGTGCCCGCTTGCGTGCTGCGGTTCAGCGTCCCCCCAATCATTTCCACGCGTTCCCTCATGCCGCGCAATCCGTTGCCTTCGCCATTGGAAGCGCCGCAGCCGTCATCGTGAATCTCGAGGCGGCAGCTTCCCCTCTGTTGTTCTAGGCGCATGCGGCAAGTGTGGGCCCGGGCGTGCCTCACAACGTTGGTCACGGCTTCACGAACCGCCAGCGAGAGCACGCTTTCCTGCAAGGCGGGAAGTTTCACGCTAGTCGCGGCATCGCATTGCACGATCAGACCCGCGGTCTCGAGCGTCGACTTAGCCTGCGCTAGTTCCGCCACAAGTCCCTGCGACCGGTATCCGCGAATGGCGTCGCGCACATCGGTCAAGGCCTGCCGCGAGATCTGTTCGACTTCGCGGATTTCTTTTCCCGCCCGTTGCGGATCGCGGTCGATCAACTTGCCGGCGAGTTCCGACTTTAACGTAATCACCGACAGAGTGTGCCCGAGCACATCATGCAGATCTCGGGCTATGCGTTCGCGCTCGGCGACTTTCGCTAGGTTCTCGATCTCTTCATTTGCTTTGCGCAGTTGCCGATTGATGCGATTGCGCTCGGCGAAAAAAATGTTCCCGGCGCCAATGAACATGGGAAAAACGGCCGCCCAAAACCGCTCCCATCCGCTCACCGGCAGCAGAAACCCTTCGATCGCGGCAACGGCCCCGATCACCCCAAGTCCCGCGATGGCGCGGGCTTGCGTGCTGACCATGAATGGAACCATGGCCGCGGCAAAAATGAAGAATGTGCATCCACCCGCATTGAACGGAAAGTACAAGACTCCCAGCAGCAACATGCCACCGACATGCACGAGCGGCCGAGGCCTTTCCAGCAGGAAGATCCCAAAGTAGAGGACGAGGAAGATCACAGCTCCGAGGATGTCGAGGAACCATTGCCGGCGGCTGACGTGCGCTGCGACTGGCTGAACAAAGAAGAAACCAAGATAAAGCCACCAGAGAAGAGGACCCCATCCGTGATCGCGGTCCTGGAACACGGACCGAAAGGACCGCAGTTTCAGCGACCACCTCTCCGGCGCAGGATGCTCTTCGAATTCGCGTGAACCCAGAAACGGCATTTGTTTATTCTCAACCCTCCGGTCAATTCCGGCCAGTTCCAAGTGTGAGCTTGGCCGCGTACCACACCAGCAGGGCCGCGGGAATCAGCAGCGTCAGCCACTTCGATCCACCATAAAGCGCCGCCATTCCCATGACGATAAGGATCACCGCCCAGCCCATCGATTTTTTCGCATCCACGCTCATGCTCGACTCCTGCCGTTCCTCACGCGCTAAAGCCCGCCGCGATTAGCTGGCCTGTTTGGTGCGACCGACGCCGCACCCTCCCCTATCTTCTAGCCGTACAGCTTTCCCTGGTCGCGTTGGAATCCAATGCGGGCCACGCCCAGGCAGATCATGGAGAAGGCCGCGAGTACTTCCCAGTGCGTGGCGTTCGATTCATTGCGTCCTGCTCCAACGATTCCAAGCGCCAGTTGCGAAAGGTGATACGGAGGTAGAGCAAGCGCCATCTGGCGCACGATCTTCGGCAGGAACATGAACGGCACCCACAATCCGCTGCAGAACGACATGGGCAAATAAATGAGGTTGATGGTCGCGGGCGCCGAGTTCGGGCCGGTGAAGTATCCGAGCGCCAATCCCATCGCGGAGAAGGGCAGCGAACCGAGCGCCAAGGTTCCCAGCAGCTTGGCAAAATCCGCGAGCGGCATGCGCACTCCGCCCAAAGTGATGCCAAGCGCAAAGAGCGCGAGCACAATGATCGTGCTGAAAATTATGCTGGTGACCACCTTGGCCGCGAAGTAGGCAAACGGTGGCATCGGACTAGCGCGCTTCACTTGCAGCCATCCCAGGCCGCGGTCAGACGCCAGGCCGGCCGCGGTTCCAAACAGCGACGCGCCCATCACCCCGAACGTGCCATAGGTCGCGATCAGATACGTGGGGATGCCCGTGCTACCAATGGCCTGCTTCCCATTTAGCACCAGCCCAAAGAGCACGTAGAACATGACCGGAAAGCTGAGCACCGACGCCGTGTACATGCGCAGGCGCAGGTTCTTCAGGAACTCATACTTCGCTTCTTTGAAGTAAATGGTGGCGGTGTGGCTCGTCGAGCGCTGGACTTGTGGCCTGCTCAATGTCATGGTTGCGGTACTCATTGCATTGCCTCCGTCGCGCGTGAATCCCGCCGGTCAGCTGGAACGATTGCCTTCGTTGGTCGTGTCCTGCGTCAGCGCCAGGAACGCTTCTTCTAAACCCGCGCTGGTGACTTCCAGTCCCGAGAGGCCCGCGTCCCGCGCCAGCAGTTCGCGGACAATCGACTCCGCCTCGATCGCGTGCAGCTCGATAGCCTCGCGATCTTCCTTTACGTCGGTGACGCCAGGAATCGCTCGCAGCGTATTCAGGCTGAGGCTAGTGACGCAGCGAATGCGCTTGCCCGCAGTTTTCGCCTTGATCTCCGCAGGAGTCCCCTGCGCAATAATTTCGCCCTGGTTGATGACGGCGACGCGGTCGGCGAGCGCGTCCGCTTCCTGCAGATAGTGAGTGGTGAGCAGCACGGTCTTGCCGCGCGAGACCATACGCCGAATTTCATCCCACAACATGCGCCGCGCTTCCACATCGAGCCCCACCGTGGGCTCATCGAGAAACAGCAGATCGGGATCTCCGCAAATGGCGAGGGCGAACAGCACGCGTTGCCGCTGGCCACCGGAGAGATCGCCGAACTTGCGGTCGCCCAATTTCCCGAGACCAACGGCCGCCAGCACCTCCGCGGACGGCATCGGTTTCGGGTAATAGCTGGAAAACAGGTCGACGTGTTCGCGGACGCGCAGCGTTTCAGGAACACGTCCCACTTGCAACATCGCACCCGTTCTCATCCGGTTTTCGGGATTCGTGGGGTCGCCGCCGAAGACTCGGGCTCTTCCCGCATTGGGCTGCAGCAATCCCAACAGCAACTTTACGGCGGTTGTTTTGCCCGCGCCGTTCGGTCCGAGCAAGGCGACGACCTCACCCGTCCGGACCTGAAAATCAACACCACGAAGAGCCCGGATGTTTCCGTAATTCATGTTGACGGCGTCGAGACTGGCGACGGTCGCGTCCAGGTTGGGAAGCTCTGCGGGCTGCGGCTGTTCCATGGCAGCGATCATCTCAGTCCTCTCGGCGCGTTTCGCGCCATCTGGCGGGAATCGATCTCATCTCTTTACCCTCCAGTGATTGCATCATCGCGGAAGCGGAACCAGCACGCCAGTGCCATCCATCACGCGGCGAGCGTGACAAATGTCATCCTTAGGTTTC
>DATDGW010000464.1:0-16806 GCA_036521895.1 Candidatus Sulfotelmatobacter sp.
CCAGGTCGCTGCGGCCGTAGGCCGTCACCATCTCCTCGTACATGTGCGCGAGGGTGTAATGGTAGTAGGCAGCGGACTTGTCAACCTTGCGTGGAGACGACTGGGCCGGCTTGGTTTCGGGCTGACTGGATTCCGACTGCGCGGATGACGGGCTGGTTTGGCCAACCGCGGCGGTTGCGGCCACCGCGATCATCAAAAAAAGACGACAAATTCGATTCATGCTCGACCTGACTGCGCTGGAAGCGCGTTTCCGAAACCTCAGCTTGTTTGGATGCAAAGCCGCCGGGGGAAAGGTGCCTTTATTCTACCGCGACGGCTGGGTGGGATGGAAAAAAACCCTCGGGTCACGGCGAGTACGGAAGGAACCGGAGGTACAGGGACCGGCGGAACTGCGCTCGCGATTGTCAATCTTCGTAAAGGCAATGAAATCGGGGTAGATTGGCCTTTATAATGCTGCCGCTTGGGGGAGCTTTCCTGTCGTTTTGAGCAAGGAATCCCTAAACTACGAATGAAACGACTCCTAATCCTGATATGCCTCCTTATCTTCTCGGCATCGGGCGCTTCCGCTCAGAAAGCAGGCTTTGATGATGTCAAGATTCGACGCTCCCGCAGTGCGGATCACCGGATTCTTGTCGACAAACTGGGCAAGCTGACCTTCGATGACACGGCGCACAGATTTGTGTTCGAGAGCGACGCCGGAGAACATCGACGTCGGGTATGACGACGTCGCGAAAGTGGTTTTTGGCGTCACGCAGCACATGCGCGGCGGCACAGCCGCGCAGGTTGTCAGCGGCGCCAGCCTGCCGGGAATGATCGTGGGGAACAGAATTGCCAGCGCACACGTCCGCAGCTATTGGCTCTATCTGGAGTACCAAGACCGCGGACGTGACGAACCCGTGCTCCTCGAAATGCCCAAGGGTTCTTCGGCACAGATCATCGATAAGGTGAAGAGTCTGTTCGGGTCGCGGGTGACGGTGACGGATTTTCCGGAGAAGAGCGTGCCGATCAATCCGGAGGATCTGAAGGCGCGCAAGTCGAAGCAACTGGTGAAAGCCGACAAAGTCAACCATCCGGAGCCGGAGGTTAAGCCGGACAAAGCGACGATAGTGGTCGTGTGTCCGCCGCTGGCTGCGCGATACGCCGGGAAGGGATCGTGGTTCCGATTCCATGCGAACGATGAAGTTGTCGCAGTGAACCGGATGGGGACGTACGGGTTCGCCTACCTTGATCCGAGAAAGTACCGGCTGGTTTCGGAGTCGGAGAATGCGAACGGCTTCGAGATGGAGTTGGAAGCCGGACATGAGTACTTCTTTCTGCAAAACACATTCCAAGCCGGACTCACGCCGCGACAGACGGTGCTGTCGAGGAATAGCCGGGAGTTGGCGATGTACCTTTTGGAAGGATCTTATTTCGCCGACTGGAGGGTGAGAGACAAGTAAGGTCGCAGCAAAAACTTTCGACAGGGGTGGTTGGGATGGGGCTAGGCCGGGACGGCCTCGCGAAAGCGGGCGGGACGCCGGCGCCACTTTGCTTGTCACGCCCGGACTAGTGGCGGAAATGGCGGACGCCGGTGAAGAGCATGGCCAGGCCAAGACGATCAGCGGCTGCGATGACTTCGGGATCGCGCTGCGAGCCTCCGGGTTGAATGATGGCGGTGGCTCCGGCTCGGGCGATTTCTTCGACACCATCGGGGAATGGGAAGAAGGCGTCGGAGGCGGCGACTGTGCCTTTCAGCGGTAGTTGGGCTTTCATCGCGCCGATCTTGGCGGAGTCTACGCGAGACATTTGTCCGGCGCCGACGCCGACGGTCTGTCCGTCGCGCGCGTAGACGATGGCGTTGGACTTCACGTGCTTGCAGACCTTCCAGGCGAAGAGCAGGGCGCGGGTTTCTTCCGGCGTGGGCGGGCGCTTGGTGACCACCTTGAGATCGGCATCTTGCAGCGCGCGGACGTCGGAATCCTGCACCAGCATTCCTCCCGAGATATTTTTTAGCACCCAGTTGCGCGAGGCGGCTTCGGTTGCCGCCGGAGGAATTCGTCCCCGGGTTCGCGGATCGATTACTTCCACGAGGCGAAGATTTTTCTTGGACGCAAACTTGGCTTTGGCGGCTTCGTCGAAAGCGGGGGCGGCGATGACTTCGAGAAAGAGCTTGTGCATTTCTTCGGCAGCATCGGCATCGATGGAGCGATTGACGCCGATCACGCCGCCGAAGGCGGAGACTGGATCGCATTCGAGGGCGCGCTTGTAGGCTTCGGCGAGCGTCTTGCCCGTAGCGGTGCCGCACGGGTTGGTGTGTTTGATGATGGCGACCACCGGTTCGTCGAATTCCTGTGCGAGGTCCCACGCGGCTTGCAGATCGACGATGTTGTTGTAGGAGAGCTCCTTGCCTTGCAACTGTCTCGCGTTGGCCACGCCCACGCCGGAGCCGTCGGAGTACATGGCGGCCTTCTGGTGGGGGTTTTCGCCGTAGCGCAGGTCCAGAGTTTTGTGGAATTGAAAGCGCAGCGTATTAGGGAAGCCCGAGGATTCCTGCAGCTCGACTCTATCTGGGCTGATGCGCTCCAGCGTGCTCGCGATGGCGGAGTCGTAAGCGGCTGTGGTGGCGAAGGCTTTTTGCGCGAGACGCCACTTGGTTCCGTGAGACAGGGTACCGCCGGAGCGGGATAGCTCGTCGGCGATGGAGTCATAGTCGGAGGGGGACGTCACGATGGCGACATCGTGAAAATTCTTGGCGGCGGAGCGGATCATGGAGGGTCCCCCAATGTCGATGTTCTCGATCAATTCTTCGAAGGCGACGCCTGGTTTGGCGGCGGTTTTCTCGAAAGCGTAAAGATTTACGACCACCATGTCGATGGGGGTGATGCCGTGTTCGGCCACCGCGGCTACGTGTTTGGGATCTTGGCGGCGATGCAGGATGCCGCCGTGGACTTTGGGATGAAGCGTCTTGACGCGGCCATCGAGCATCTCGGGGAATGCGGTGAGTTCGGAGATGTCTTTGACGGTCACGCCGGCTTCGCGCAGCAGTTTGGCGGTGCCGCCGGTGGAGATGAGTTCGATGCCCAGAGTAGAGAGCTTGCGGGCGAAATCGACCAGTCCGGTTTTGTCGGTGACACTGAGAATGGCGCGCTGAACACGGGCAGACATGCTGGGCCTCGGATGAGAATGGAGATGAGTGGCGACCGAAAATTCTATCAGTAATGATCGGTCTAGGGACCCCAGAGGCTAAAGCCTTCGCAGAAAGGAGCGACTTAACCGCAGCGCTCAACCCGCTGCGCCACCCAAAAAACACGCTGAGCCTCTCGGCAAACAGCTTAGGGGAGTTCCACGTCGAGGGCGTAGAGGTCGTGAGTGCTCAAGTCGCGGAGGGCCAATATTTCACCGTCCGGCGTGACGCCGAAAGTAACGCCGAAACTACCGGTCAGGAGAAAATCGGGGTATTTCATGACGGTCTCGATGGTGTTGGTGGAAAGTTTCCAGCGGTAGACGCCGCCATTCTTGCCGGGACCGCTGAAGTACATCGTGCTGAAGTAGACGTACTGGCCATCGGAGGACCAGCGCGGGTAATCTGCGAGATCGGCCAGAGATCGGGTTTTGTGTGTGGCGACGTCGTAGAGGATGAGTCTTTGAGTCGTATCTTCCAACGCGACGATATGTTGGCCGTCGGGAGAAACCTGTCCCCAATAGAGGCTCTCAGAGCCGGAAAAGCGGGAGACGCGCTTCGTCTTCAAATCCACATTGTAGAGAGCGCGGTCGGAGCGTGCCTCATTCGAGCCTGAAAACAGGATTGAGTTTCCGTCCGAGGCCCAAGAGGGATAAATTTGCCGCACGGCGCCTTCGGGAGTCGCAACCACGGGGAGGCCGCCGCTACTCGGAATCAGGTAGATCTGGGGATGGGCGCCTGTCTGTGCGGAAGCTTGGAACGCAATCTGTGTCCCGTCTGGGGACCATTGCGGGTTGAGCGCGCGCATGGGTGGGAAGGTCAATTGACGGCGCGCGCTGCCGTCCAAGCGGCTGCGCACGAGGGCGCTGGAGGGGAAGTCCACGTAAGCCATCCACTGGCCATCGCGGGAGAAAGTTACCTGGTCGCCGGAGATGCCTTTGGCGTAGGGAACGAACTGGTGCGCGGTCGCGTCGTAACGCATTAACTCTCCGCGCAGCTGTTCTCCCACGACGAAAACGCTCTTTCCGTCTTTGCTGGAAGAGGGCAGATAAAAGGTCAGAGGACCGGCAGTGATGGGCACCGGTGTAGGGTTGACCCGGTGAATCGGGTCCTTGGTTTCGCGAATGGCCCAGACGTTTCTGGTCCCGTCGCCCGATGCCGTGTAAAGGAAATAGCGTCCGTCGGGGGTCCAACCCCCGGGCAAAACCCCGGTTGAATCCATCGAGTCGGGCAGCACGGGCGCGACGACTTTGCTGGCGAGGTCGACCTGCCAGAGAATGGTGGCATTGCGGTGCGGATCCGCAACCGAAAAGCGAAGGCGTTTGCTGTCGGGCGACCACAGAAGATAGAAGGGCTCGCCGGGCAAGCTCGCCAACTTTCTCGCATTACTTCCGTCGGGGTCGACCAGATAGATGTCGGAGCCCATCGCACAAGCGATGGTTCGTCCATCCGGAGACCAACTTGACTCGCGGGCGCGCAGGTCTCCGACGGGGCGCGGCGACCCCGAGGGCACGGCAATCCGCCACACACTCGGCAAGTCGTCATCGGAATACGAGGTGCGGCGTCGGTCAGCCAGGTTGACCACCAGGAATTCCGATCCGCTGGGTGAGAGGTCGTTGATGTCGATTTGTGGGAAGGGGCTATCCACGGAGAAAACTTCTCCACCCTCCGGGGAGACGTAGCGAAGCACACGGTCCTTTCCATCCCAGGCACGGAAATAGATGCGGGGGCCATCGGTGAGGAGTTTTGTATTGTGCACCAGTGTGCCCAAGTGAGTGAGCTGGCGGATTCGAGTCACGGTCGGTGGCGGTAGCACGGGGCGGAAGACCACGGCCGCAGTCAGTGCGACAACCGCCAAGGCAAGGACGTACCAGCGCCTTTTGCCGGATGAGGCGGGGGCGGGGAGCGCCTTGAGATGCGAGCTGGGCAGGGCTGAGCTTCCCGAGTCGGAGTCGATCTCCTCTTCGATGACGATGTGAGTGGTCGACTGTACGCCCCCGAGCACGAGATTGCCGGGAGGGCTTGGCGGGACCAGAGCCGTATCGGTGACGATCGCGACTTCCGCGGCGAACTGGTAGCCCACTCTCGGGACAGTTACGATCAGGCTGTTCTCGCCGCTTTCCTCGGCGAGGACTTTGCGGAGAAGGAAGACGTTCTGGGTAAGATTCCCCTCCTCGACGAAGTTCCCGGCCCACACCCCTTTGAGCAGCTCCTCTTTGGAAATGACGCGATTGGGGTTCTGGGCGAGATAAAGAAGGACGTCGAAGGCTTTGGGTATGAGTGCGACGGGCTTACCGCGGCGAGACAGGGCACGTTTATTTGGATCGAGGGCAAACGGGCCGAAATGGTATAAGGGCTTCATTCACCAGCACTTAGGACGTCATAAGAACTATTGATAATTCTTGACCGCACGCTTGAGGACTTTGCGCCCCGGCTGCCGTTAAGTGCTGACGAAAGGCGGAGCGTCAGGATGGCGCCAGTTTGTAGGCACACTCTACCATCGCCCGAAGTTGTGGGCAAGCGCTACGAGGTAGCGACACGAGGTACGCGATACGCGATACGAGGTACTGAGCATGGGGCTGCGACGGCGCGTTGAGATCACGATCCAGAGGCGGGAACTAACCCTCGCACAAGGCGGCCCACCGGTTGTGACGGAGCGCTGCCCAGCCTGCGATCGCGAAGTCAACATGTTGCCGATCGAACTGGCAGCGAGGGCTGCTGTCGTTTCCCCGCGCACGCTGTACCGCTGGGTCGAGCAAAACAGGGTGCACTTCCGCGAATTGGGCGATGGCACCGTCCTGATTTGCGAGAACTCCCTTCCCCGACGATAGACAAGGGCCCGGGGATGGGCCGAGATATTTCTCATCCGACGAATCAACCCAGCGCCAAAAGCGGCCAACTGGTTGACTTCTCCTGTGCCGGGTCGCGATTGAGAATTATTGAAAACTAATAATCCCGCAATTGAGGACTTCTGAGCCGCAATTTGAGGAGGATCCATCGCTGTTGAATCCGGTGGTGGCTCTGAGGCAGGGAGTCGTTGGAATGGGTTGGAGAAGAGCCGGGAAAAGGGTAACGAGATCAAGTTGCATAAAGGGGGCTTGTCATGGCGTGCATGGGATGAGGTTGCCGGTCTCGGGTGAACCGAGCAAACACGCGTGCATAGGGGGAGCGCGCGTTGGCGCTGAAGGCTGAGGAAGCGGGATCCTTGGGGGAATACCGTCCTCAGCCTTTCGCGAAACCGATGCTGGGGGAGAGAAAGAAAGACGGGAGTGGAAAGTTTCGAGGACTGAGGCGGAAACGCCGTGCCCCTACGGCACGGACGAGCTTCTTGCGGGTACTAGGGCCGGTTACGTTTTTGCTTTGGCTTTGAGTTTCACGTGGCCGTCGGTGAGTTCGACGGAGTATTCGACGTTCTCGCAGTGGAACTGCTTGCGGATCTCCTGGGTCTTTTTCTGAACGAAAGTGGTGAAGGAATCGATGTTGCCCGACACATTCTCGCCGGCTTTTTTCTTGGCGGCGACGAGGGTGTTGTAGAGGCGCTCGACTTGCTCACGCTCGGCCTGGTCGACGCTGTGCAGCGTGAAGGGCTGGGATGAGGTCGCGCCAGCGGCAGCGGCGTGGCTCACTCCGTACACCGGGTGGTGCTGAGCCTTGTGTTCGTCTTCCAAGACCCGAACTCCCTGCACCGAAAGAATAGCGTCCTGCGGGCGGCGGTAGCCTTCTTCGCGGATGCGGGACTTCTTGCGCCACAGATCGCTGTAAATGGCGTAGCGCTGGGCCATTTCGTTGTAGCGGTAGCGCTGGGAGAAGTTCATGCGGCCGCCATCGGAGAATTTGCGCAGCAGAGACAGCACCTTCCATTCGATATCGGACGGCGGCCGTTTCGCCGGATTGCTGAAGAAGATCTCGTACTCGATTTTTAGGCGTCGCAGTTGCGAGTCGAGAAGATTCAGTTCCTCGTCGGTGGTCACAGATGTCTCCATGCACAGTGTAGTAAGGCGGAGCGGCGGGGACGAGGTACCTGTGGGTCACTAAGGGAATGGAACGAAAGTAAGGGGTGAGCTGCGAGCTGTGAGCTTAGCGCGCCACGCCCGCTACGCGGTCCTCTCTAGAATTGAAGGGAAATCGTCATTTTGGACGCAAAAAAGCGCGCGCAACCAATGGGGAACCGATCTAGGGTAGCTCGAAGCTTGCAGCTCACCGCTCGAGGTTCGGAGCTATTTGCCGGAATTCGAGGCCATTTTCTTCACCATGGCGAGAACCAGCTTGCGGTCGCTGTCGTTCAGGCTGGTGGAATAGCGGCGGATCTGGCTGAGGAAGCGGACTTCGTCGTCGGACAGTTGGGGCAGACCTTTGGAGCCGTTGCTGTGACCGGGCTCCGCAAAAAATTGCGACAGCGGGAGTTCCATGGCTCCGGCAATCTTCGAGAGCGTGTCGAGCGAAGGAATGGTGTGGCCGTTTTCTACGCGCGACAGGTAGCAGCGCAGAAGTCCGGTTCGCTTTTCGATGTCGCCCTGAGACATACCTTTCTGCAGCCGGTAGTTGCGGATCGTCTCGCCGATATTCATGGTGGGGAGCATTGCAGGATGGGTCATAGTAACCAGATCAGCACCTTCTGGCAAGTGGGAAATTCGTGCCATTCGGCGGACATCAGTGCCATACGAAAATCGAATGGGATTCAGCGGAGTTTCACGCCTGTGCAAGGTTTTGCTTGCACGGCGTGCAAGTAACAACTCGACGCAAAAGCGCGTCCGGCGGGCTGTTTGAAGCCTTCTTAAGTCTTCAGCGTCACCGCCAGGAAATCGACAGTGCGCTTCCACGCGTCCGCGGCGTCTGCGGCTCGGTATCCTTCTTTGTTGTTGGGATTCTCGAAGGCGTGGCCCGCGTCATCGTAAATCTTGACCTCCACTTTCTTGCCGAGCTGATCCAGGGTCGCCTTAAACTTGTTCACGTCGGCGGGCGTGATGCCATGGTCCTGACCACCAAACAGACCCAGGATGGGAGCGTTGATTTTCTTGAGCGCGTCGGTATCGGTAGCGAGATGGCCGTAGTTGATTACGGTCGCGGCCAAGGTGGGTTCCTGCAGTGCCACGTCGAGCGAGTAGCCTCCGCCCATGCACCAGCCGATGGAACCGATGCGGTCTTTCTTCACGTTGGGCTGCGACGCGAGAAATGCAAAAGCCGCGTGAAGGTCGCGTTTGGCACGGTCTTCGGGGACTCCGCGCATGATTTCGTGCGCCATCTCGGGCGTGGTCGCGACCTTGCCACGGTAGAGATCGACCGCCAGCGTGACGTAGCCCTGGTCCGCGAGGCGCAACGCCTGATCTTTGACCCAGTCGTTCAAACCCCAATATTCATGCACCACGATGAGCGCGGGGTAGGGGCCTCCATTGCCAGTGGGGGTGTAGAGAATGCCTTGGACGGTCTCGTCGCCGCTCTTGTAGGAGACGGTCTTGCTGTCGGCGGTGGAAGCGGATGCGGCAGACAGCGCGAAGGCCAGCAGGAGCGGGAATAGAAAGTTCATTGGTTGCCTCGGGATTGCGGTGTTCAGACATTCTTGCCGATGCGAAGCGCAATTACAACTGCAACTCCATGTAGAGCGCGCCAGCAATCGGATTCTTGCAGTAAGCTGCGATCTCCCGGAATCCAATTCTACGATACATGGCGACGGCATCTTTCATCCGCGGCTCGACGGTGTCTAGGCGCATGCGCTGATAGCCGATCTGACGGGCTTCGGCGATGATGCGGTCTGCCAGTCCCCGGCCCAAACCCTTGCCGCGGAATTGCGGGCGCAGATAGAGGCGCTTCATCTCGCAGATGCCGGATTCGAGCTTGTGTAGAGCCACGCACCCCGCGGGTTGGCCTTCGAACTGGGCGAGCAGAAGGCGGCCGTCGGGAGGGGAGTAGTCGCCGGGGAGTCCAGCGAGTTCTTGGTCGAAGTTCTGAAAACAGAGACTGAAGCCGAGCGACTGCGCGTATTCGAGGAAGAGTTCGCGGGCTTGGGCGAGTTGCGCCGGGGATTCGGCTTGAACAAACCAAAGAGCTTTCACCTCAGAGGACACGGAGGACGTAGAGGAAGTCGAAGGACTTGTCGGTTCGGCTTTCATTTCCTTCTCTGTGTCCTCCGTGTCCCTGTGGTGAAACTGTTTCTATCCCATCAGCATGCCGCCGTTTACGTTCAACACGTGGCCGGTGATGTAGGAAGCGTCGTCCGAGGCCAGAAAACGAACGGCGGCGGCGACATCGTCCGGAGTTCCCACACGGCCCAGCGGGATCTGCTGGACAGCGGTCTGCTTGAATTCGTCGCTCAACACCGCGGTCATAGCGGTTTCGATGAACCCGGGGGAGACGGCGTTGCAGGTTATGTTGCGGGAAGCGACTTCGCGGGCGATCGCCATGGTAAGGCCGATGAGTCCAGCTTTGGAGGCGGCGTAGTTCGCTTGTCCGGCCTGGCCCATCTGTCCGAAGACGCTGGTGATGTTGATGATTCGTCCCCAGCGCTGTTTGAGCATGGAGCCGATGACTTGCTGGATGCAGAGGTAGGCGGAAGTGAGATTGGTTCGCAGGACGGCGTCCCAGTCGGCACGCTTCATGCGCATCACGAGCTGGTCGCGGGTAATGCCCGCGTTGTTCACCAGGATGTCGATTTTGCCGAACTGCGCGAGGATGGCTTTGCCCGTGGATTTCACCTGCTCTTCGTCGGCGACGTCGAGAGCGAAAGCGGCGGCCTTGCCACCCGCGCCAGTGATTTCCTGGACCAACTCGTTCAGCTTTTCCTGGTTGCGTGCGGCTAGGGCTACGGCCGCGCCCTCTTTGGCAAGGCGCAGGGCGCAGCTGCGTCCGATGCCTTGCGAGGCGCCGGTGACGAGGGCTACTCGTGCTGAAAGAGACATGAGAGTTCTCCCAAAATTGCACAGGCTTATGCTTGCGGAACGCCGATTATACCTGCCGATGCGCTACTTCTGCGCAGGCCTGGAGAATGCGGCGACGTTTCAACGCCCGGCCAGAGCCAGCCCGACCACACCAAGAAGAACTGCGATCATGAAACTGTGACAGCCATGCTGGTGGGGGTCCATCACGACCAAGCACCGCGGATCAGTGGTGAGGCGTGTGACCAGAAGGATTGCGAGTATCGCGGACTCTGTCCACAAGGCCCAGCGTTCGCCGCGCCGCAGCGGGATAAGTGCCAGCATGATGCCAGCAATGACCAGCGCGTTGGCCAGCGCGACAGGCCACGGCGCTGCATAAGCCGCGAGCATTGCGGGATCAAGGTACGCGTGCGCCCGGGCATAGGCCGGCGCGGATAGCGCGGTGTAGAGCAGAACGGCATAGGCGGCTACGACGAATCCGACGCCGGTCGTTCGCATGCTGCGAGTTTACAATTGCGGGCGCACCGAGTTGTCATTTTTCTAACGATTGCGCGATGCCGCGATGCCGATTACCATTCCATCACTCATGCCTCAGACTGTGACCCATGCAGTGATCGTGATGCCCGAACCCTCCAACCGAAATTCATCACCCGCCGATGCCGGTTCCAGCGGTACCGGACACCGTTCAACGCAGCGGGCGTCGGACTTGGAAAGCCCGGCAGTGGTCCAGAAAGTTGGAACCGACGCGTCCGAGATCGCGGACGGGGGCGCCCGCGCCACATCGACGGAGCCTTCGACCGAAGTGTTCGCGGTGTTTGGGGTTGAGCCGGAGATTCAGGCCTATGCCATGGCTAAGTATTCGCGGTCGGCGCTGTCGATGAAGGAATCTCTGCGCGAGATCAGCACGCAGAAGGCGGAGAAGTTCCTCAACACATTTTATTTTCAGTACGGGCACCGCTCGATTGCGGACCTGGCGCACATTGCGCTGGCCGTGGAGAGACTGTCGATTCTGGCGGCGATTGAACTGGCCGACGAGCAGCGATGGGATGGGCAGGAGCGGTCGACGCGGTATCAGGATTTCAAGAAGAGCGGATACTACACGCCCGATTTCGGGGCGGATGACGAGGCGCGCAAACTCTACCGCGAGACTCTGGATTTTCTGTTCGCCGAGTATGAGGCGCTCTCGGCGCAGATGACGCAGTACCTGATCGACATCACGCCGAAGCCGGCTGACATGAAGCAGGACGCGTACGAGCGCACGCTGAAGGCACGGGCGTTCGACATCACGCGGTACCTGCTGCCGCTGGCGACGAATACTTCACTGGGCGAGATCGTGAATGCGCGCACGCTAGAGACGCAGGTCGCGCATCTGCTGTCGCATACGCATCGGGAAGTGCGGGTGCTGGGCGAATCGCTGAAGAAGGCGGCGACCGGGGCCGCCTATAACGTCCATGCAGAGTCGCTGCAGGATTTGGTTTCCGAAATTCGGGCGATGAATCCTGAGTTGGGGGCGCGGGCCGAGCAGGAGTTGCTGCGTGAGGTGCGGGTGGCGCCGACCCTCGTGAAGTACGCCGATCCCAACGAGTATGAGATGGCGACGCGGCGCGAGTTGCGACAGGCGGCGCGGGAGTTGATGGCGGATGAGCCGCTGGCGCCCTCGAAGGCGATCGTGGATCTGCTCGATGAAGAGCCACTCGAAGTAGAGATTGCGACCACGCTGCTGTACGAACATTGCCATCATTCTTATCGTCAGATTCGGCAGGCGGTGCAGGTGGCGGGGGAGAGGCGGCGGCGGGAGATCATCGACATGGGCCTGCGGCACCGCAGCAAGCACGACGAGATGCTGCGGGGATTTCGCGCGGGGCAGCAGTTTCGCTTCGACATCCTCATGGATACGGGCGGGTTCCGCGATATGCACCGGCACCGTCGGTGCATCCAGGTGATGCAGGGATTCAGCACGCAGCACGGGTACGAAATGCTGCTCGACATGGAAGACGCCGGCGTACGGGGACGGTTTGAAGCGGCGATGCGGCGGGGGCAGACGGCGGTCGAGAAGTTGGCCGGGTGTGGCATTCCGGAGGCGGAGGAGAATTCGCAGTATGCGATTCCGCTGGCGTTCCGCAAGCGGGCGCTGTTCAAGATGGATTTCGCCGAGGCAGTTTACATTTCTGAGCTGCGGACTACTCCGGCGGGGCATGTTTCTTATCGCAACGTGGCGTATGCGATGTATGAGGCGGTGGCGCGGAAGTATCCGGCGCTGGCCACCTATTTCCGTGTGCATGACGTGACTGCGCCGGTGGATTTGCTGCACAGGTAGTATTGGCTGCCTATGCGCTGGATCGTCGCACTGCTGTTAGCCTTTGCTATTTGGATGGCATTTGTGCTTGATGTGACCTGGCCTCTGCCAGATGCCTTCCTCTTTGGAGGGTTTCTCCTCGCGATTGGTATCACGAACTTAGTCTTCTGGCAGACAAACGGGCGGAAGGTCTTTGCCAGAACGCAGGCCTGTCCGCCCCTCGCCCACGTCCGGGCGCGCGGGAGAAGGGAGTCAGGTTCTTTTTCTCGGAGTTGGGATCGTTCTCGCCGTGGCAGGGAGTGTCGTAATAATTCTGGGAGTTCTCGAGGGCTAGAATCTGCCTGAGAGCTGCCCATGCCGCGTTCCGTCAAGATCGCTCCGGAAATCGATGCCAAGCCTTATGAGGAACTCGTCTCCGTGGCCAAGGAGAACGGGCAGTCCCAACGGTTTGTGCTGGAACGGGCGCTGGAGCCTTACCTGCACAATGTCGTCCCTTGGCAACGCCGGGTGAGTCCCGAGGTCATCGTCGCCTATCGCCGCTCCAACGCAAAGTTTCGTGAGCGATACAAGAAACTGGCCAAGTAGGGCCCGCGCCAATTGTTCCCCGCACCATTTGGGAACCTTCCACAGGTTAATTATGTTGATTCGCCTTTTCTTCGCCTCAATCTGTATGTATAATCCGGCCAGATTAGATTTCATTTAGTTCGGCACTCATAAAAGGAGCCACTCCCATGGCGGATGAACGGGGCAAGGCAATTGAACTGGCGGTCTCACAGATTGAAAAACAATTCGGCAAGGGCTCGATCATGCGGTTGGGGTCGAAGGAAGCGATTGTGCCGATCTCGGTGATCCCGACCGGGTCGATCTCATTCGACGCGGCCTTGGGCGTGGGCGGCTTTCCGCGCGGACGCGTGGTGGAAGTGTTTGGGCCGGAGTCGTCGGGCAAAACGACGATCACGCTGCAAGTGATCGCCGAAGCGCAGAAGACCGGCGGCATGGCCGCATTTGTGGATGCCGAGCACGCGCTGGATCCTGGGTACGCCAAGAAACTCGGCGTGGACGTAGACAACCTGCTGGTCTCGCAGCCCGACTACGGCGAGCAGGCGCTGGAGATCACCGAGGCGCTGGTGCGCTCGAACGCCATCGACGTGCTGGTGGTGGATTCGGTGGCAGCGCTGGTACCCAAGGCCGAACTCGATGGCGAGATGGGCGACAGCCACATGGGCCTGCAAGCGCGGTTGATGTCGCAGGCGCTGCGGAAACTGACCGGAACGGTCTCCAAGTCGAGGACTTGCCTGATCTTCATCAACCAGATTCGCGAGAAGATTGGCGTGATGTTCGGCAATCCGGAAACGACGACCGGCGGGCGCGCGCTGAAGTTTTATTCGTCGGTGCGTGTCGACATTCGCCGCATTGCGGCCATCAAGGAAGGCGACGTGGTTACCGGATCGCGGACCAAAGTGAAAGTCGTAAAGAACAAGGTTGCCGCGCCATTCCGCGAGGCGGAGTTCGACATCCTTTACGGAGAAGGGATTTCGCGCGAAGGCGATCTACTCGACATCGCCGTGAACAACAACATTCTCGAGAAATCCGGGTCGTGGTTCAGCTACAAGGGCGAACGCATTGGCCAGGGCCGCGAGAATGCCCGCCAGTTCCTGAAAGACAACAAGGATGTGATGGCGAAGCTGGATGCCGAGGTCCGCAAGACGCTGGGCTTAGCCCAGGGCCCGGCACAGCCTACGGCTGCGGCCGCTCCGACGAATGGGGCGGCAAACGGTCGCGTTACGACGATGCCGAGCGCGCCTCCCGAGCCGGTGAAGGTGCCGATCACGGCGAAACGCTAAGAATTCTTCCCTTCTTGCCTCCGGGCGCGGCGATTCTTGACCGCCGCGCCCGGGTCTCCCAATCGACTTCAGCGCGACATTCCCCGGCAGCGGCTCAGTTGAACCGCTACGCACTCGCCTTCCCGATTGCCATTGTTGCTCCCGCCCGCATAAAATCTTCTATTGCTCCCCTTGGCTCAACGCACTGAACTCACGGCTATTGCTGGGAGGACGATTGAATAAGGGCATCGCTGTCTATCCCGGGTCGTTTGATCCACCCACCAACGGGCACCTCGATCTGATTGAGCGCGGCAGCAAGATGTTCGAGCAGTTGGTGGTCGCGATTCTGCGCAATTCGGAGAAGACCCCCATGTTCAGCCTGGGGGAGCGGCTCGAGATGCTGCGCCACCTGACGGCCGATTGGAGCAATGTGCGCATCGACACGTTCGACGGCCTGATGGTGGAATACGCCAAGTCGATCGACGCGATGTGTGTGTTGCGCGGCATTCGCGCCATCAGCGACTACGAATACGAGCTGCAGATGGCGCTGATGAACCGCAAGCTCGAGCCCTCGCTTGAAACGGTCTTCATGATGCCGGCCGTCAAGTATTCCTACGTCAGTTCGCGGCTGGTGCGCGAGGTGGCGCAGGCCGGGGGGCCGGTCAAAGATCTGGTCCCGGACGCGGTGGAACAAAAGCTGCGGGAGAAACTGGATCCTGCATACAAACTTCGAGACACCCCACTCATGGAAGTCCCGAGAAAAAGGAAGAAGAAGGCATGACCACGGCCAGTATGACCACAGAGAAGACGGAAGCGCTGAGACTCACGGAAAGAATCAACCGCATCGAACCCTCCGCCACCATGGCGGTGGTGGCCGAGGCCGACAAGCTGCGCTCGCAGGGAATCGACGTGGTCGATTTTGGCGCGGGCGAGCCTCACTTCGCGACGCCGCAGCACATCAAAGACGCCGCCATGGCCGCGATTCAAGGAAACTTCACGAAGTATACCGCCGTCGCGGGGACGGCTGAGCTGCGCGATGCGATTGCGCGTCGCCATAGCGAGGACTTCGATTCCGACTACCGGCGTGAGGAAGTGATTGCCTCCACCGGCGGCAAGCACGCGCTGTTCAATGCCATGCAGGTCTTGGTGGATCACGGCGACGAAGTGATTCTGCCGGTGCCGTACTGGGTGTCGTTCAAAGACATCGTCCGCTATGCGGGCGGAAATTGCGTTCTGCTGGAATCGGACGAGTCGCAGGGATTCCGCGTAACCGCTGAGATGGTGGCGCAGTTGATCACGCCGCGGACCAAGGTGATCATTCTCAATTCGCCGTCCAATCCGTCTGGGGCGGTGATGAGCGCGGAAGACATGACCGAGGTCATTCGTCTGGCGCACCAGCGCGGGATCTGGGTGCTGTCGGACGAATGCTACGTGTACCTGAATTACGCGGGCAAGAATTTCTCCGTGGGCGCTCTGCAGGAATATAAGGAGCGCTTCGTGGTGCTCGGATCGCTCTCGAAGACGTATGCGATGACGGGATGGCGGCTGGGATACGCAATGTCGCCGGCCCCAGTCGTGAGTGCGATGGCGAAGCTGCAGAGTCAGTCGACTTCGAATCCCACGTCGATTGTGCAGAAAGCTGCCGTCGCTGCTCTGAAGGGGCCGCAAGAGTGCGTCGAGCAGATGCGGCAGGAATACATTCAGCTTCGCGATCACGTGGTGGCGGGATTGCGCGCGATTCCGGGCGTGAGGTGCACTCTGCCGGAAGGTGCCTTCTATGCCTATCCGAATATTTCGGCCTTCCTCGGGCGCGGTGGGTTGAAGTCGGCGTCCGACGTGGCTGGACGGCTGTTGCGCGAGGCTCACGTCGCGACGGTTCCGGGCGAGGGATTCGGCACGAGCGAGCACGTTCGAGTTTCGTATGCAACGTCGAAGGCCGAATTGGATCGCGGCCTGGAACGCATGCGGAAATTTTTCGCCGCGCTGTAACGCCGGTTGCGCTGTGTGCACTGGGATCATCCGGTTCGGCAAAGGCCGTTCCATTTGCGAGCGGTCTTTTTTGTGGGCGTCAGGTTTGCATGGGAAATCTCTATCCATTGTTGATGCTTCCGGGATTTGATCCCCGTCCTTGGGGCACGCTCGATTTGGCGCCGATTTACCCCAACCACAAGTTCGCGGAGAAGATCGGCGAGGCCTGGTTGAGCGGGGACGATTGCAAAGTCGCCAACGGCCCGCTCACTGGAAAAACGCTCGCGCAGTTGAGCGAGGAGTACCAGCGGGAACTGGTGGGCGATGCGGCGCGCGACTCGAGGCGATTTCCGTTGCTGCTGAAGTTTCTATTTCCTCACGAGAAGCTTTCGGTGCAGGTTCATCCTGACGATGCCCAAGCGTTGCGCCTAGGCCAGCCGTGGGGCAAGACCGAGTGCTGGTACATCGCTCACGCAAAGCCGGGCGCGCAGATTGCGTTGGGCTTGAAGCCGGGGGTAACTGCGCAACAGTTGGAAGAAGCAATCCAGGAGAAGCGCGCGGAGGAGGTTCTCAACTGGATCAACGTTTATGCGGGCGACATGATCTATGTGGCCGGCGGCACGGTGCACACGCTGGGTCCGGGATCGGTGGTGGTGGAGACGCAGCAGCAGTCCGATACAACTTATCGCC
>DATDGW010000465.1:0-2133 GCA_036521895.1 Candidatus Sulfotelmatobacter sp.
GAGGCCTCTCTTGCGGGCGAGGAATAAGAGCTCCGGATCAAAGCCCCATCCTTCGACTCTTTGCAGCAGGACAAGGGCCGTTGCGGCGCCTCGACGGAATGCCTTGAAGCCACACTGCGTATCCTTGAAATCCAGGCCCAACAGGATTCGCAGGAGCACGTTGAACCCTCTCCCCATGAGCTGGCGATGTCGGCCCCCGCCGCAATTGCGTCGAACAACTTCGGGGCTTCTTCGATCGGCGACGATAGATCAGCGTCAGTAAATAAAACGATCGCGCCTTGTGCATGCAGCACACCATGGCGCACGTTGTAGCCTTTGCCGCGGTTCCCCGGATTCTGCACCAGCTGCACCATGGGGTTCACCCTGGCACAATCCCGGACTAGGCCGGCGGTACGGTCACGCGAGCCGTCATCGACCACAATCAGTTCGGCGTCCCAAGCCAGCTGTCGGACAAAATCCAGAACCCGGTCGAGCGTCGGACCCAATCGTGCGCTCTCGTTGTAAGCAGGAATCACGATGCTGATGCCGCAAGAATTCTTCAAGACAGATCTCACTTTGTATTTTCTCCGCTGGCCAGACAGACGAAAATCTGCAGATCTGAGGGTGAATCGGTGTCCGTCAGCGCGCCAGCGCCTAACTCATGCCTCGCTTTAGAGACTGAAGTGGGCTCAATAGGTTGGGCTCGAAAACCTAGCGATGGTCAGGCAAAAGCTCGACCGTACACCTTCTCTAAACTGGCCCTTTGTCCCTACAGGAAATACCTTAGGGCAGGGGGTCCCGTGGTCATGGTACCAATACGTGGTTGATCATTTTTATAGTCCGGAGCTGTGGGCCGCTCGGGGCTGCTCTCGCGCTACTGGAGAGTGTTGGTGTTTCTCCCCCTTTCAGGCCGGTTAGAGATGTAGCGCAATAAGTTAAAGACACCAAAAATATGGACGAATCTGTTCGGGTGAGAGCGATTGTCGAACAGACGCGCCTGAATTGAATTGCCCCTTTCTCGGGAGAGGTCATGAAAAGATCCGCGCTTAAGGATGCCGCGCAAAACGGTACTCAGAACCTTCCGCCCACCCTTGCGAAGAGTAACGGCAAGCCGAAAGCGGCGGATGAGTCTCTCGACCTGAGCGTAATCCTTGCCAGTCTGCAATCCATGCGCGATGGCGATTTCACCGTTCGACTTCCTGGTACATGGGTCGGTTTGGCGGGAAAGGTCGCCGACACCTTCAACGAGATCGTTGCTGCCAACCAGCACATGGCGCAGGAACTGAAGCGCGTTGGACAGGTCGTCGGCAAACAAGGCAAGACGCGCGAACGCACGCGGTTTCATGAGTCCAGAGGCGCCTGGGGCGAAATGGAAGTTTCGGTCAACACCCTGGTGGAGGATTTGCTTCGTCCAACGGCCGAGGTCACACGCGCCATTGCAGCCGTTGCCCAAGGCGATCTCACGCAAACGGTACGCCTGGACGTGGATGGGCGCCCTCTCGAAGGCGAGTTCCTGCGTTCCGCCAATCTCGTCAACACCATGATTCAGCAGTTGGGCGTATTCACTGCGGAAGTCACGCGCGTCGCGCGGGAAGTAGGAACCGAGGGAAAGCTGGGTGGTCAGGCGCAAGTACCCGATGTGGCCGGTACGTGGAAAGATCTCACCGACAACGTGAACCTGATGGCCAGCAACCTGACGGGCCAGGTGCGCAACATCGCAGAAGTCGCGACCGCGGTGGCGAGCGGCGACCTCTCCCGCAAGATCACCGTCGACGTACGCGGCGAAATTCTGCAACTCAAAGAAGCCATCAACACGATGGTCGATCAGTTGCGATCGTTTGCATCGGAAGTAACTCGCGTGGCCCGCGAAGTCGGTACGGACGGCAAACTCGGTGGGCAGGCGGTTGTGCCCGGCGTTGCCGGTACCTGGAAGGATCTTACCGACTCCGTCAACGCGATGGCCGGCAACCTGACGGCTCAAGTACGAAACATTGCCGAGGTCACCACGGCGGTAGCCCGCGGCGATCTGTCCCGAAAGATCACGGTCGACGTGAAGGGCGAAATTCTCGAACTCAAAGACACCATCAACACGATGGTGGACCAACTGAACGCTTTCGCAGGTGAAGTGACCCGCGTGGCCCGCGAAGTCGGAAC
>DATDGW010000466.1:0-4328 GCA_036521895.1 Candidatus Sulfotelmatobacter sp.
TGCCCGCGCCGGTCATCTTGGATTCGCTACCCTCGGGCCAGCGCCGGACTTCCGGCCCCGCGGGTCGCCGCGCACGCCCCGAACGACATAATCCGCATTCGATCGCCACGATTCGGATCGTTCTAGCGCGCCTGTTATTGCGGCAGTTGCCTCATTGCCCATTTTGCGGGTTATCTCCAGGCTGAGCGTCGGTATCGAAATCCACTTCGTCAATGCAGGTCTGTCGCGGCGGGCGTGGCTCGCCGTGCCATACGCTGGAGTGCAACTCTACTTGGCTGAGTTTCTCCACAGCGAGGCAACGCCAGACGCCTCCACCTTCTGGTGCCAGCGGTTGGGCACTATTACTACTGCCTCCAAACTGGTAGCACAACACGTGAAGCCGGCCCGACTTCCGACCCAGCACGTGAGGGCAAAGCAGTCGAGGTTGTCCATCATAGCTTGCTGCAACTGGCTGCCTGCGAGCCGCCGCGTAGCGCAGAAGTCCATAAACCCGATTCGCAACACTCGCGTCGGCAGGCGTCGGCGTCATACGCCTTCAGGATAAGCCCTTCTCAATCAGCAAGTTCGCCACTCTTTTTATGACTCAGTAGTACTAGTATTACTACGTTAAGTATTGACAAAGCAAAGACCAGCTGATATGTTTGGGCATGACCGATGCTCAGGCAGCGCGTTGTCGGAAGCGACTGGAGCAGTTTCTTGTGGACCTTTTGGAACCAGTAGGTCGGAGTGAGAGGCGCCGTTGGGGCGAGGTATACGTGCGCAGCCTGCTGCTGGATGGCGAACGGAAATCCATCGAGCCTATGGCAACCCGACTTCCAGAGGGAAACGTGCAGGCCATGCAGCAGTTCATCGGGCAGAGTCCGTGGGAGTGGAATCCGGTTTGGGAAAGATTGGGAAAACGAATGACGGCCGAGTTGGAACCGGATCCGGCTTGGGTGGTAGATGATACTGGGTTTCCCAAACAGGGCACGCACTCGGTAGCAGTGGAGCGGCAGTACTCAGGCACGTTAGGCAAGACGGGCAACTGCCAGATCGCAGTCAGCGTTCATCATGTAGGCGAACAAGGAAATGTACCACTGGGATGGCGGCTGTATTTGCCAGAGAGTTGGGCTAACGACGCCGAACGGCGCAGCCAGGCAGGTATTCCAGAGGGAATCGTCTTTCGCAAGAAATGGGAACTGGCGCTGGAAATCATCGATCAGATCCGGGCGTGGGGCCTGCCGGATCGAGTGGTGTTGGGCGATGCCGGCTACGGAGATGGCACCGAGTTCCGAGAAGAACTGGAAAAGCGGGAACTGAAATACGCCGTGGGTGTCCTGCCGCAAGTCGGAGTATGGCTGAAGCCGCCCAAGATCATCCCGCTCCAAAACACAGGCAAGGGGCGTCCTCGCACGGCGTCCCGCTACGGCGATCAACGGCCGACTACGGCGCAAGAGGCTGCTACGCAGGCCCAAGCCTGGCGGAAGATTCGCTGGCGCGAAGGGACTAAAGGCTGGTTGGAGTCGCGCTTCTGGGCGACTCGCGTACAGCCATCCCATCGTTATCAGGACGGCAGACCGCCAGGCAAGGAAGTATGGTTATTGGCGGAGTGGCCGGAGTCTGAGAAGTCGCCGACCAAGTACTGCCTCTGCGACCTTCCCTCCGACTACTCGCTGCGACGTATGGTGCGACTCGTCAAATGCCGGTGGAAGATCGAGCAGGATTATCACCAACTCAAAGAAGAACTCGGCCTGGATCACTATGAAGGTCGCAACTGGCAAGGATGGCACCATCACGTGACGATGGTCATGGTCGCACACGCCTTTCTCACTCTGGAAACTTTGCGCAGTAAAAAAAACTTCTGGGTGGACCCTGCCGAGGACGCGACGTGAGATTCAATATATCTTGTTCACCTGGACTGGCGCTTGCGCTTATTGCGGTGCCAAAGCTAGGGTCTCTCGCAGTCCATAATACTTAACGCAGTAATACTAAGCTTCTGCAGTATATCCCCACTTCGGCTCGTGCCGACTCGTTAATCACCTATGACCTTCCGCAGCGCGATGGCGAGCAGCAGACGATGGGACGGGTGGACTACAACCGGAGCAAGCAGCGCCTTTACGCCCGTTATCTTTACTCTGCCTACACGCACGATCCGGTGGTGGGCACCGTGAACCTAATCGCAGCGAGGAATGGCTATAGTGACCGCGACCAAAGCGTTTCGTTCAGCGATACGTACAATGTCCGCCCCACGCTGTTGAACAGCTTCATCTTCTCCTTCAACCGCATCAACGGCACGATTCTGAGCGGCGCACCTTTTAGTTTTCCCAGCCTGGGTATTCCCATCGCCGCCTCCACCCCGCCCGAGATGGCGCTCACGGTAACGGGATACTTCAGCATCGGCACCGGCCATCCGGGGCATTTCAATCGTCAGAATTTCCATTTCACCGACAGCTTGCACTGGATCAAGGGGCAACACGAAATCTCCGTCGGCGGCGACTTGATGAAGATGCAGGTGGACCTGATCAATACGTTTCGCCAGAATGGCAACTTCCGCTTCCGCGGGTCGAGCTATAGCGGCGATCCACGAGCCGATTTCATGCTGGGCACCGTCGATCGCTTCATCCAGGGTGGAGGTGAATTCGCGGCCAGGCGCGGCACACTGGGCAGCATGTTTTTTCAGGATAACTATCGAGTCAGCTCTCGCCTGGTGCTGAATCTCGGGATGCGCTGGGATCCGTTCCACCCCTACAGCGACACAAAAGGCCGGACCGAGTGCTACCGGCCGGGACAGACCTCGCAGCGATTCCCAAACGCGCCGTCGGGCTACCTGTTTGAAGGCGACCCAGGCTGCCCTTCCGGCGGAAGCGATCCCTCATATTGGCAGTTTGCTCCACGCGTGGGCCTGGCATACAACGTCGGCGGAAAGGGAAAGACCACTATTCGCTCCGGATTCGGAGTTTTCTATCAGCCGCCGTTCGTGGAAGCGTACAACAACATGGTGGACAGCGCACCGTGGAGCCCGCAGGTGCAGATCTTCAACGTTCCGTTCGACAACCCGTACAAGGCCTATCCCAACCCTTTTCCGGCCCAGTATGCGCCCTTCGTGCCGCCATCCAATGTCCAGTTCATCATCCCACCCAGCCTGGCCGTGTCTTATACGCCGGACTGGAAACCCGGGCGGACCATGAGCTGGAATCTCACCGTCGAGCACCAACTGCGCAACGACCTGTTGATTCGTGCCGGATACGCCGGTTCCAAGGGAACGCACCTGGGTTATAACAGCGATGTAAACGCGCCGTTGCCGGCGCCCGGCGCCACGACGGGTAACGAAAGCCAGCGCCGGCCCGATCAGAATTTCCAGGAAGTAGTGGAAGATATCTCGGGCGGCAACTCCATCTACAACGCCCTGCAGGTTTCGATGGAAAAGCGTTTCGATCACGGTTTCACGGTGAGCGCCAATTACACGTTCGCCAAGAGCATCGATCAGGTCTCATACCTGACCGATCTCTGTGGTGTCAACGTGATCAATCCATATAATGTTGGCGCGTATCGTGCCGTATCGGATTTCAATGTCCCGCAGCGGTTTGTGCTCAATTACCTTTGGCAGTTGCCTTCACCCAAGGAAGGTGTCATGAAGGCGCTCTTCGGAGGCTGGGAGACCTCGGGCATTTGGAACTGGCAGAGCGGATTTCCACTGAACATCACGTCTAATGACGATCGATCCTTGAGCGCGGTCGGCAACGATTTGGCCGACGAGATCGGGCCGCGTAGCTACACGAGTGGTCCGCTGGCTACGCGTATCGCGCAATGGTTCAACACCTCGGCGTTCACGTCGGCGGCACTCGGGACATTTGGCAATGCAGGAAGGAACGTCCTCGTCGGACCGCGGACCTTCAACATCGATTTCTCGGCGCACAAGGCGTTCACGATCCGTGAACGGTGGAGGTTGCAATACCGCGCCGAATTCTTCAATGGTCTGAACCATACGCAGTTGAACAATCCGGATACCGGAGTGATCGACAGCACCTTCGGCCGCATTACCGGCGCCCGCTCGCCGCGTATCGTGCAGATGGCTCTAAAAATGATCTTTTGACGCAGGCTCGCAACGTCGTCAGGTACTCTATGACCCGTAGGGAATTCGTTCTACTTTCGGGTGCCCGTCCGTTGCTAGGGCAGGCACCCGAGCCGCCTGGGCCGCAAAACCTTTCATTTCCGCTGGAGAGCATTCTGGGCGCGATCACTCCGCCGAACCTCTTGTTTGTGCGGGACCATTTCAGCGAGCCGGAGCTTTCGCTGAGTTCATGGAAACTCAAAGTCGAGGGACGTGTTGCGCACCCATTGGAACTGAC
>DATDGW010000467.1:0-8115 GCA_036521895.1 Candidatus Sulfotelmatobacter sp.
GGCTGCGGAGCGCAGAATTTCGCGTACCTCTTCCTCCATGCTCCGGCCGTTGCGCCGGGCACGGCGTTGCAGACGGGCCTTGACCCCGTCTTCAATGTTACGCACGACAAACTGGGCCATGCCGGGCTCTCGTCTTTTCATGATATCATGATATCATTTTAAGGTCGTGAAGGCAACGCCCGGTTCACGCCGTAGCCAGTCTTAGTTGTGCTGGGCCGCGCTCGCATCCACCAACTGCTGCACCGGCGCAACGACCATCAACAGCAGATCGGCCATCGGTTTTTTGGACTGCTCGATCAAGGCAGACTGCTGAGTCTTCCAGGAGTCCGGAGCAGTCTGGCCTTTGTCGAGATAATCGAGCGCTTGTAGACCCGCCACACCCAGCGCAGACAGATCCTGCGAGAGGGGCACCTCTTCCTGTAGAAGATAGGTTTGGCCTAGCAACGGCTGCAGACGCGCATCGTTATCGCGCCAAGTGGTAAGCCACAGGCGAATCTGCGCTTCAGCGGCCTGGTCTTTGTAACCACTCTGGATGTAAGTCTGCACGAGATTGCTGAAGTGGCGCGCGGTGTCGCTCTCCGGACTGACCGCATCGATCATGCGCGTCAGGGGCGCGTGAAAGTCGATGGGACCTTTGGCATCGCTCCAGCGGTTGTAGTCCTTGACTGGTTCGACAACGTCGGCGAGATGGCGTAGTGCCGTGATGTCAACAGGTCCGGCCATGCGATGCAGCATATGCAGGCGCGCGCTGCGGTGAGTCAGGCCCATGAATTCGAGTTCGAGACTTACAGCATTCATCCGCGCATACATCGAGGCGACGTCTGTGACACTCTGCGGCGACCACAGCCGCTCGGCGATCACTGCGTTGCGCGGCCAGATGTGCGAATCGATATTTTCTGGCGTGACCCACTCGGCCCACTGGCACGACTCTCCGCCGAGGATCAGGCTCTTCTCTTGCGGAGTCAGTGTCGCGGCAGCATCGGCCATGGGATCAACGGCGTAGTGCCGCGCCGCCGGCCACATCAGGTCGAGGTAGTATCCAAACGAAAGCAGGCCGCGGTAACCCTGTTTCGCCGCGGCAGCCAGTGACGCCTGCCCGCGCCAGGACTGAACGACGATCGTCTTCGGCAGATCCGGATGCAGGATTTCGTCCCAGCCGACCATGGTTTTGTGATTCTTGGCAACGATCTTTTCCAGACGCTGATTGAAGTAGGCCTGCAAATCCTGATTGTTCTTCATGCCATGGGCGCGGATGAAGGCCTGAATTTGGGGATTCGAATCCCACTGCTTGCCATCGACCTCGTCGCCTCCGATGTGGAAGTACGCGTCGGGAAACAGCTTGGCCATTTCGGCGATGAATTTTTCGAGGAACCTGTAGGTTGATTCCTTCGTGGGATCCATGATCGGATCGATCCCTTCCCCCTCGAGCGTGTACGGTCCGGCGCCGCTGGAAAGTTCGGGATAGCCAATAAACCACGACCGGCTGTGGCCGGGGATGTCGAATTCAGGCATCACGCGGATGCCGCGATCATGCGCGTACGCGATGAGGTCGCGAATCTGGTCCTGCGTGTAGAACATGCCGTCGGAGCCCATTCCCGTGAGCTTGGAAAATACTTTGCTCTCGACCCGGAAGCCCTGGTCGTCGGACAAGTGCCAGTGCAACACGTTCATCTTGACCGCGGCCATGCCGTCGAGGTTGCGCTTGAGCACGTCGATAGGAATGAAGTGACGGCTGACGTCGATGAGCGTGCCGCGCCACGGAAAGCGGGGCTGGTCTTTAATGGTGACGGCGGGCGCGACGAATCCGGCAGGGCCGATTTGCACGAGCTGCAGGAATGTGGCGAGCCCGCGCAAGACGCCAAGCGTCGTCGGCGCGGTGAGCTTCGCGCCGGAATCTGCGACGGTCAGTTCGTAGGACTCATCCTCGCCGAGTTTCTGCACGGGTTGCAGACCGTGATCGGCATGGACCTGCAGCGCGGGAGCGGCGCCTGACTTGGGACGGAACGGAATGCCGGTTTGCCGCGAGAGCTGATCCACGAACCGCTGGACCGCGCTGTCGAGCGCGGCGTCGTGGCTTCCGGCGACGGCTACGGAGAACGATTGGGTGATCGCCAGCTGACCCGCACCCGGTTGAACGCTGGCAGGCATGGGCATCAGGTTGAGTTGAGGTTGGGATTGAGCAGCGGCGGAGAGCCACAAGAGGAGGACCGCAATTAATATGAGAAGGTTTCGCATAGGTTCCCTGAGTGTGCACCAGTTCACGTCCCAGCGGCCAACGAGCGTCAGTGTCCGCCGCCCAGCTCGCGCACAATTCCGCCCACAAACTGTTTCGCATCACCAAACAGCATCAGCGTCCGATCGAGATAATACAGCGGATTGTCAATGCCGGCGAAGCCCGGGCTCATGCCGCGCTTGATGACCATGACGGTGTGGGCCTTGTCCACGTCAAGGATCGGCATACCGAAGATCGGACTGGACTGATCGGTGCGCGCCGCGGGATTGGTCACATCGTTGGCGCCGATGATGAGGGCGACGTCGGTCTGCGGGAAGTCGCCGTTGATCTCATCCATTTCGATGAGGCGGTCGTAGGGGATGTCAGCTTCGGCGAGCAGCACGTTCATGTGGCCGGGCATGCGTCCGGCGACGGGGTGGATCGCGAAGCGGACCTCGATCCCCTTTTTGGTGAGCGCGTCATAAAGCTCGCGGACTTTGTGCTGCGCCTGCGCGACCGCCATGCCGTAGCCGGGGACGATGACCACCTTATTGGCTGCCAAAAGAATAGCGGCGGCCTCCTCGGGAGTGGCACTGCGCACGACTCGCTCTTCTTTTGCACCAGCCGCCGACACCTGCACCTGCCCGAACGCTCCGAACATTACGTTGGAAAAGGAGCGATTCATGGCCTTGCACATGATCAAGGACAGAATGAAGCCGGAAGATCCGTCGAGCGCGCCTGCCACAACCAGCACCTTGCTGTTCAGAACAAATCCCAACAGCGCTGCCGAAAAACCCGCGTAGGAATTCAGCAGCGAGATCACTGTCGGCATGTCTGCGCCGCCAATGGGAGTAACCAGGAGCGCGCCAAAAATCAGCGCCACCATGACCATGATCGGAAACAGCAGCGCGTGTGCAGGATTGACCACCAGCGCAACCGCCAGCCCCAGCGCTCCCGCCAGAACGGAGAGGCTGACGATGTTTTGGCCGCGATAGACGATGGGGCGCTGCGGCAGCACTTCCTGCAGCTTTCCCGCGGCGATCAGGCTGCCGGTAAAGGTGAGCGATCCGATGATGACTTCCAGCGCAATCTCGCCCATCTGAAAGCGCGTGACCGGCGCGGTGCCCACGTAATACTCAGCAATGCCAATCAGCGCCGCCGAAAGCGCGCCGAGAGCGTGGCTCACGGCGGTTCGCTGGGGCACGGCCGTCATGTGTACGAGGCCAAGCGGGATGCCGACTCCGGCGCCGACGATCAGCGTCATGAGGATCCATCGGTATTGCACCAGTTCGGGGTTGAAGAGCGTGGCGGCGACAGCCAGCGCAGCGCCGATCTCTCCCGCCAGAATACCCCAGCGGGCGCTCGCCGGCGAATTCAGCAACTTGAGAGAAAGAACAAAGAGAACGACTGCGACAATATATGCGAACTCGAGATACTGCTGGAGCGCCAGCGCGATCATGATTGTTTCGACCTAGGTTTGAACATGCGCAGCATGCGGTCGGTAATCAGGAATCCGCCCACCATGTTGCTGAACGATGCGGCCACCGCAATCGCTCCCAGCACCGTGGTGAGCCGCGTCTCATGCCGCCCGGCGATGATGATGGCCGCTACCACCACGATCGCGTCGAGGGCGTTGGTCAGAGACATCAGTGGCGTATGGAGCAGTGGTGAAACGCGTCTAATCACCTCGAACCCCACGAAGCCGGCCAGGATAAAGACATACAGGTTAGAAATGAAATCCGCGGGCATGAGTGCTCCTTTACATTGGTTCCGTGTCACTGATTTCCGCAATCGCGCCCAAGGGCCACGATGCGCTCAGCTCCTGACGCCACAAATAACAGCAACCTGGTCACTGACTGCTGCTCGCCAGCGCCGGCATCTTGAAAAATTCACGCACGCGGGCGTTCACCACTTCCCCGCCGCTCGTGATCATGGTTTCGCGAATGATTTCATCCTGCAGGTTCAACTGCAGTTTGCCCTCTTTCACCATGTAAACCAGGAACGCGGAGATGTTGCGGGCGTACATCTGACTGCCGTGATACGGCACGCTGGTGGCCAGGTTGATGGCGCCAATAATCGTGACTCCGCACCACTGCACCGTTTTCCCGGTGTGCGTCAGTTCGCAGTTGCCACCGCGTTCAGCGGCCAGGTCGACGATCACCGAACCAGGAGCCATCCCCTTCACCATGTCGGAGGTGATCAAGACTGGAGACTTCTTGCCAGGAATAACCGCTGCGGTAATGACCACATCACTCTCGGCGACGACGCGGGTCAGCAGTTCGCGCTGGCGGGCGTAGAAGGTTTCGTCCTGCGCAGTACCGTAGCCGCGGGCGTCCTGCGCGTTCTGGGCTTCGATGGGAAGTTCGACGAAGCGTCCGCCCAGGCTCTGCACCTGCTCTTTGGCGGCCGGGCGCATGTCGTAGGCTGAGGCCACGGCTCCGAGGCGGCGAGCCGTCGAAATGGCTTGCAATCCGGCCACACCCGCACCGATGACAAATACATGCGCGGGGGTGATTGTGCCGGCGGCCGTGGTCATCATGGGAAATATTCGCGGCGAGGTTTCGGCGGCCAGCAGCACTGCCTTGTAGCCGCAGCAGGTAGCCATCGACGACAGCGCGTCCATGCTCTGGGCGCGCGTGGTGCGGGGCATCAGTTCCACAGAAAACGACGTCACGCCCGCTTGTGCGATCTGCTGGACGATATCCGCGGAACCGAGCGGCCTCAGGAATCCAATGAGGGTCTGGCCACGTCGCATTAGCGGAAGGTCGGCTGCGCCGGTGACGTCATTCGATCCGTAGCACAGCACCTGCACCACAATGTCGGCGGCGCCGAATACGGCGGCGCGATCGGGCACAATCTTCGCGCCCTTCTCGGCATACATCGCGTCGGGATAGCCAGCCTGCTCGCCGGCCCCGGCTTCTACGATGACTTCGAGGTCCGCCTTGACGAGGTTGGGAATGACCACGGGAACGAGGGCAACCCGACGTTCCCCGGGATAGCTTTCTTTCGCAACTCCAACGATCACGGCTCTCATCCTCTCCGTGCCGGCCCGCCAATCTGGCTGTGTCGGCGTTTCCCTGAGTGCCCGGCTGTGAGCGGCAATCCTTTCATGGTTGGCCTGCGAGTGCTGTGACCTGTGTCACAGGACCGCGCAAAAAGTGGACTGAAAACAGTAACAGATCGGAGAAGGAACTGGAAGGTGGAGCGAGGAACAAGCCCTAGGTTGCGTCCGCCGCGCCGATCTGGCTGAGGTGATGGACCAGATGCGTAACATAATCCGTCGCTACAGATTCAAGACTGACCGGATCGCGCGATCCGATGCGACACGGAGTCGCCAGCTTGGACGCAGGCAAGTGCGCGAGGATGTGAGCAAGATACCGATTGTAAGCTGCCCACAGCGAGACGAGGAGCAGCCAATCTGCCTCTTGTGGCGCTTGGACCCGTATGTTTCCCTCCTGGTCGTAGTTGGGAAATTCCAGAAACGCCTGCAGAGCGGCGCGGACGAATCGCTGGTGGTTGTTGGATGCGGAGTCGATCAGATGAGCGATGACTTGCTTGCGCGACCAACCGCCCGACAATATAGGCTTGGAACTCTCCAGCGCAGTGATCTCGCGCAGCCTGGGCTCGGCCGTCTCGATCACGGAAAGCAGCTTTTCACTCAGCTCTTTCATTGGTCTCCTTCCGGTGCTAGTGCGCGAACCGGTAATGCCACACTCTCGCCGCGCCGATGAGGTTCGTATCGTCTCCAAGAGAAGCGAGCGTGAGCTGCGTTTTCTCCGCCGGAACGAAGCGGCAACCCCGCCGAATCACTTCGCGGATGCGGTCGAGAAACAGCGGCGCGCTCTTCATGACGCTACCGCTCAGCACGATGGCGTCGGGGGTCAACAGGTTGATCAGATTGGCGAGTCCCAAGCCTAGGTAGTAGGCCTCATGTTCGACGGCTTGCATCGCGATCTGATCGCCCTCTTGAGCTAGCTCGCAAATCCTCCTGGCGGTGATGCCCGGCCGATGGAGATAGGCTGCGGGCGCTTGGCTTTCGAGCCAGGCCACCATCGCCGGACCAGCGGCCAACGACTCCCAGCAACCGCGGAAACCGCACGAGCACTCCGGCCCCGTAGGATCGACGACGTGGTGTCCAACCTCGGGATGCGCGCCGTCGACGCCGCGATAAAGTTGGCCGTCGAGAACGATTCCCCCGCCAATCCCGGTGCCTACGGTGACGTAAATCAGGCGCGAACGATTCCGTCCCGCACCCCATCCGGCTTCGGCAAGGGCAGCAGCGTCGCCGTCGTTCTCCAGCGCCACCCGCACCTTGAAAATCGCCTCCAAATCTCGCACCGGGCTCTTCCCCCGCCAGCCGGGAAGAAAATCGACATCCCCAAACTCGCCCCGCATGGGATCAACCGGCCCCGTGGATCCAATGCCGATGCCAGAAAGCTCCACACCTGCCTTGGCCGCACTCTCGCGCAGCATGCGCGCAATCAGTTCGATTCCATCGGGGTAGCGATCCGGATCGGTAGGGGCCTGCATCCGCGCAAGCACTTTTCCGTCGTCATGCACAATGCCGACCGCGATCTTCGTTCCCCCGATATCGACCGCGCCGATCATAGGCACTTCCCTCGCTTCATCTTGCCCTGCCTCTCCTGTGCCTATTGAATCCTAGAACGTGATTCTAAGCGCAAACTGCAGAACCCGAGGCATGTGCGCTCCGGTCGAGTACAGGAAGTTGTTGGTGCTCACATAGGGGTTCACGCCATTCCATTCAGTATGGTTGAAAACGTTGAAGGCCTCCGCGCGGAATTGAACCTGGATATTTTCCCTGGGTTTGAAGATCTTGTAGACCGACATGTCGACGTTGGTGCGGTGGGGATTATTCAGACTGTTTCTTCCCGAGTTGCCAAAAGTTAAACCCTGAGTCTGAGTGTAGGCGGCGCAGTTGAACAGTGCCACCCCTTTGGTTCCGTCCGCCAAGGGCGGGCAGTCGGGGGCTGCGTGTGGGTCGCCAAGGCGATCGGCGTACGAGCCGATTCCCGTGGTGCCATCGGCGACGCCGGCGCTGTCACCGTAAACTCCGTTCACTACCGAAAACGGAGTGCCGCTCTGCGCCGTCATGATGCCGGCCCACTGCCAGCCTCCCAGGAAAGTGCGGGAGAGGCCCTGACCGCGAAAGGGCACCTCGTACGTCCAGGCCACGGTCAGAATATGCCGCTGATCGTAGTTGGAGCTGGCATAGTTCTGGTGAACGTTATAGGAGTTCACAAAGTTGCTGTCCACGTTGTCGGAAGAATCGTCGAAGGAATGGCTGTAGGTGTATGCCACATCGAGGGTCAATGCTCCGCTGGTTTTGCGCAACGAGAATTGCAAGGCGTTGTAGTTGGAGTTTGCTACAGGCTCCACGCGCTGAATGGAACTCAGACCGTAGAACTTGGTCCGAAAAAAATCGGGGTCGTTGCCGCAAGCCACAGACAGGTTGATGGCGGGCGGGCCTCCGAAGAACTTGCCGTTCACGGTGAACTCAGGTTTGAGGACGCCGGTTTGGGTATTGCAGATGTCGGACGTAATCGGTTGACCGGGCAGGAAGGGATTTTCCGAAAGAGGCGCTGGCGACAGTTCGTTGAGTTCGTGCTGCAGCGTGAGGTGAGTTCCCTTGGCGCCGACATAAGCAAGAGTCGCCACCGTGTTGCGGATCAAGTCGCGCTGCACATCAAGATGCCATTGCTGGACGTAGGGCCAGATGGCCTGGTCTGGAATCGAAGTCGTCGACAGAGGAAACAGCAGTCCCTTCCCTCCGACGTGTTTGTAGCCTTTGATGTTGTACTGGGTGGGGGTTTGCACGATGGGCGGTGTGCCCTCCAGGTTCTCCGCGTTTCCTTCCGCGCCGTTGGTGTGCTCGAAGAAAATTC
>DATDGW010000468.1:0-2207 GCA_036521895.1 Candidatus Sulfotelmatobacter sp.
ACTACCGCGCCAGATACTACGATCAGACCGCAGGAAGGTTCCTCAGCGAAGACCCGATCAGTTTTGACGGCGGAGAGAATTTCTACGCGTATACACTCAACAGCCCGGTAGACCTAAAAGATCCCTTCGGGCTGTACATACTACCTCCTGGCGTGCCCCCTCCTTCGCCAGCGTTAGATAAGTTGTTGAAATGTTTGGACGGAAAAGTCGGTCCTGTGACCGTCACGGCAACGACTAACGGAATACACGCAGATAAGGGCCATGGATTGGGAACTAGTGTCGACATTTTGCCACCCAAAGGGTTCCCGGCTGATAACGTATTCTGCGCTGCTGGAGCATGCGGAGCCGTCCGAGGGCTAAACGAGGCTCCAGACCAGGGAGGAAAGGACCTCCCGACCCTCAGTGGTCACCCAAAACCGGCCAATGAGGGTCACCTGAAAACCGGCCAACGATAAAACCCGGGACATTGACTCTGATCAGAGGGCCTATAGCCTCTGGCAGCATGAGCAATGTCTTGAGCGAAGAGAAGAAACAACAAGTTATCGCACTCGGAAAGCTCGGATGGCCGCTACGGCGCATCGAGCAAGCCACCGGTGTGCGCCGAGAAACAGCAGGCATTTACCTCAAAGCGGCCGGAATTGCGGTGCGACCGCCCGGTGCCTGGGGACGACGAGCGCCGGCAAAATCGGCCAATGAGGTGACCACCGACCCGACGGATTCAAAACCGGCCAACGAGGTGCCCACCGACTTTAGCCCGCCGATTCCATCTCCAACTGGCAACCAGGATCGGATCACCAGTGCCTGCGAGCCGTTCCGCGAATGGATCGAGCAGGGACTCGGTCGTGGTCGCAATGCCATGGCCATTTGGCAGGACCTGGTTTCCGATCATGGCTTTCCCCACGGCTACCAGACCGTGAAGCGTTTTGTTCACAAGCTTCGCGGTTCCACAGAGCCTCAAGCCGTAGGGATTATCCAGACCGTAGCCGGAGAAGAAGCACAAGTCGATTACGGATCGGGTCCGATGGTTCGCGACCCGCAGAGCGGAAAATATCGACGAACGCGACTGTTCGTGCTGACCCTGGGCTACAGCCGCAAGTCGGTGCGGCTGTTGATCTGGCGTTCGAGTTCCCGTGTCTGGGCCGAACTCCATGAGAAAGCGTTTCGTCGACTCGGTGGGTGTCCGCGTCTGGTAGTTCTCGATAATCTGCGTGAAGGAGTCATCGTTGCGGACATCTACGATCCCACTCTCAATCCACTTTTTCGGGATGTGCTCGCACACTACGGTGTGGTGGCCATGCCTTGCCGGATTAAAGATCCCGATCGCAAAGGAAAAGTGGAAGCCGGCGTCGGACACGCGCAGAAGACTCCGCTCAAAGGCCTGCGCTTCGAAAGTCTGGAGGAAGCGCAAGCTTATCTGGATCGTTGGGAAGAACGTTGGGCAGATACGCGTATTCATGGCACCACGAAACGGCAAGTGGCAGCCATGTTCACCGAGGAAAAACCCTCCCTGCTTCCTCTTCCGCTCGAACCCTTCCGCTATTACCAGTATGGAGAACGCGTCGTTCATCTGGATGGTTGTGTAGAAGTCGAAGCTGCCTATTACGGATTACCACCGGGATGGATCGGGCGAAGCGTCAAAGTGCAATGGGATGCGCTGCACGTGCGTATTCTGCATCCCGGTACGAATCAGCTTCTCCGCGAGCACATTCGCCAAAAACGCGGCTGGTATCGCATCAAGAGCGAAGACTACCCAAAGAAAATGCCGTTCAGTACCGCTCAGCTGCTGCATCGAGCGGGCCGTGCCGGAATGAAGATCGGCGTGCTGTGCGTGGCCATCTATCAGCGACAAGGCGAAGCTGGCATTCGTCGCATCCTGGGAATCCTCTCCTTGGCCAAGAAATACGGTACGGCGGCTCTGGAAGATGCTTGTGCCGCGGCCCTCGAGATCGGTGTGCCGGAGTATCGCTTCGTGCGTCGTTACCTGGAGCGCCGCCCGCAACTGACTCTCCGGCAGGTCGATCCGCTCATCCGTGAACTCACCGAATATCGCGACTTCATCAATCTCAAACTCAAGGAGCAACCAGAATGAATCTGATCGAACTCAATCATGCGTTACGACAACTGCGCCTCGGTGGCATCGCTGCGGTACTCGAGACACGTTTGCATCAGGCCCAAGCAGAGCCGATGGCCCCCATCGACTTCCTCTC